>JALOBM010000011.1 GCA_023228285.1 Candidatus Cloacimonadota bacterium
ACGGAACTACCCTATATGCCTCCAACGTGACATCTCCTTATACACTCACCACTCCTTTGGCATATAATACCACGTATTATTGGACGGTGGAAGCTTATAATGGAGCAGGTACCGGTCCTCAAGCTACTGTGCAAAGCTTCACAACTAGACCAGACCCCACAATCTCAAGCTTCCCATGGACGGTGGATTTCGGTACAGTTACCGCAGATTGGCCTGTGTTGAACTGGAGCCAGCTCAGTGGATTGTATCCCACTCCCACCGGAACCTCAACACAGTGGAATCAAGGTAATTGGTTAAATGTGAGCACTCCCGCCAACAAAGCTGCCAAGATCAACATCTATGGAAGCTCTCGCAACGGCTGGCTTATCACACCACCGGTAGATATTCCTACTGCTGGTTACGAGTTGAGCTTTGATTTGGGTCTTACCGACTACGGCAATGGTGACCCCATCGAAGATCCTACTGGTCAACTGGACGACAAATTCATCGTAGCTATGGGTACAAATCCCAGTATGACCGATGCAGTGATCCTGCGTGAGTGGAATAACGCAGGTAGTGAATTTGTGTACAATCAAATTCCGAACACTGGAACCGAAGTAGTCCTCAACCTTGGTGATGTTCAAGGTGTTCGCTTCTTTGCTTTCTACGGTGAATCCACTGTATCTGGCGGGGACAACGATCTCTTTGTGGACAACGTAACCGTGCGTGAAATTCCCAGCTCACCGGTGCTTACTGTCAGTCCTCTGAGTATAGATTTTGGCAGACTGGTACAAGGCACAGCGTCTATTCCCGTTGATCTTACCGTTGCAAACGATGGCACCGGTATCTTGAATGTGAATGCTTCCGAGTTCACAATCTCCGGTCCCAATGCCTCAATGTTCACAATTGATGCTACAAACCTTCCTGCTGCTTTGGCAAACGGAGAGTCTGTGATCATACCGGTTACTGCTACCCTCAGTGTAGAAGGTATCGTATCCGCTACCCTGACTGTGAACAATGTGCAGACCGGCACCATTGTGGAAGTAGCCTTGAGCGCATATGGAAATCCTGAAGGTCTGGTAACGATCGGCGACGGTGTTGTAAATCAAAACCTGCCCATCAATGCCTTCTATGGTTACACATATTCTCAGAGCATCTTCATGCAGTCCGAGATCAATATGCCCGGTCAGCGTATCGAGAAGATCTATTATCACTGGAATGGATATGAAGAAGCCGTATCTTCAAACGACTGGGTGATCTACATGGGTCATACCTCTTCGAGCGAGTTTGCTTCAAGTACAGCTTGGCAGGCTCTTGATGATCTCACCCAAGTATATGCTGGCAACGTAGCCCTTCCTGCAGTTGATGGCTGGATCGAGATTATCCTTGATATTCCCTTCACATACAACAACACAGATAACTTGGTGATAGCAGTGGACGAAAACACTGCCGGTTACGATGGAAATTCACACTATTTCTACAACACAGCAACCACTGCCAATCGTAGCCTTCGCTATTATAGCGACAGCGCAAATCCAGATCCTGCTATACCTGTAAGCGGAACCCTGGTATCTGCAATCCCCAATATCATGATTCAATTTGGCGATCTGCCTTCTGATCCTATCCTGGCAGTAAGCCCCACTACCTGGGACTTTGGCAACCAGATCATAAACACCACCCATAACAAGAGCTTCACTATTACAAATAATGGTGCCGGAACTCTCAACGTAGGTAGTGTCGTAGTGTCCGGTGCTGCTTACGCATTGGAAGCCCCCTTTACGCCTGTAGCTTTGGGTGCTGCTGAAACCGCAACCTTCACAGTGGTATACTTGCCTACAGTAGTTGGTGACCACACTGGAAGCGCAGTAGTAACCGCTGGTAACCAAGAGATCACAATCGATCTTACTGGTAGCTGCTACGATCCTATCATCTCCACCTTCCCCTGGTTGGAGGATTTTGGCACTTCAGAAGCCGATCCTTTCGTACCAGTTGAATGGAACCAGATGAGCGGTTTGTACCCCACTCCTACCGGGACAAATGCTCAGTGGAATCGTGGTGACTGGTTGTACAGCTCTACAGAGAACAACGCTGCCAAGATCAACATCTATGGCACCTCACGTTACGGTTGGCTGATTACCCCGCCTGTAAATATTCCCGATGGCAACTATGTCCTCGGCGTAAGCCTGGGTCTTACCGACTGGAACAGTGCTAATCCTTCAGAATCTATTGGCGAACAACCCGATGACAGATTCCTGGTGATCATGAGCGACAGTGCAGACATGACTAACCCTGTGATCCTGCGTGAATGGAACAACACCGGTGCTGCCGATGTCCTTGACGCTATTCCTGCTACCGGCGCTGATTTCGATATTCCGCTTACCGGTATCTCGGGCATCAAGTACTTCGCATTCTACGCGGAATCCACCGTATCCAATGGTGATAACGACTTATATCTGGACAATGTGACCGTCTATGAAGGCACTCCCATAGATAACCCGATCTTCGCCATCACACCTACACAACATAACTTTGGTGAGTTGAACGTAGGCGAAACAGCCAGCCAGGATTTCACCATTTCGAATGCAGGCGATGGTACTCTTACCATCAATGCCATCAGCATCAGCGGAAGCAACATGATGAACCTGGACACACTGCCCACTCTGCCCGCAAACATCAGCGGTAATGAGACACTTACTGTTACAGTGAACTATGCTCCCACCGCAGCAGGTGAACACGCAGCCACTCTGGTTGTCACCGACAACCTTGCCCGTGTAGCCCACAATATCAGCCTCAGCGGTTCTGCAGTTGAACTGCCGAATGATCACTATCCGCCCTCAAACCTGAACTTGATAAATGTCGTTGGTATGAACGTGCATTTGGCTTGGGACGCTCCCACTCCTCCTCCTAGTGGAGAATGGATTACCTGGTGCGACCCTGAGACCATCGGAAACGCTATTGGAACAAACAGTGCTGCTCAATTCGACGTGGCTCATCGTTATGATGCTACAGATTTGGCAGACCTCCATGGCTCTACCCTCACCAACGTCATGTTTGTACCAAACGAAGCAAGCTGCACATATACAATAAAAATATGGACTGGAACTTCAAATACAGCTCCCACCACCCTGGTACACTCTCAAGTGGTGTCCAATCCTGTGATTGCAGCATGGAACGACATCGAGCTTACCAATCCCGTTGCCATTCCCGCTACCGGCCAACTCTGGATCGGTTATGGAGTAGATACCACCACCGGTCATCCTGCCGGTTGTGACGCCGGGCCTGAAGTGGAAGGCAAAGGTAATATGATGAACTTCGGTGGCTGGACTACTCTGACTCAGATTACTGATCCTGTGCTGCATTACAACTGGTCCATCCAGGGTTACGTAGATTACAACCGCGCTATTGGCAGCATTTCCAAGGGTATCGTGGAAGCTCCGCTTCCCAGACCCGCCGGCGATCTGCAAGTGACAGGACAAATCAGAACCGTAACCCGTGAACACACAGCTTACAAGCTCTATCGCGACGGAAACCTTGTTTCCACCATCGCCGATCCTGCTGCTTTGAGCCATGTGGATACAGTTCCCACTTTTGGAACTTATTTCTACACTCTTACAGCGGTTTATCCCGGTGGTGAATCCGTACCTTCAAATATGCTTGAAGTAACGATTGAAGAGCTCGAAGGTCCTCAGGATCTGGCTTATACCGTGGATGTAAATGATGTGACGCTGACCTGGACCAGCCCTGTTCCGCCGGTTACCGGTGACTGGATCTCCTGGAGCAACAATGAAGCTGCTCTGGGTAACATGGTTGGCACAGCCGGTGCAGCTACTTTCGATGTAGCCCATCGCTTCGATGCTAGTGACCTTACCGACTATGTGGGTGGAACTCTGGTTCAAATGAAATTCGTACCAATGTATGCAGACGCTGTGTACACTGCGAAGATCTGGACTGGTGGTTCCACTACAGCTCCCGGAACTTTGGTACACAGCCAGGTAGTTGACGTTACGACTGAGAATTGGAACACCGTGATCCTCTCCAACCCTATTACCATTACTGCCGGACAGCAACTCTGGATCGGCTATGGCATCAATACCCAGGGCGGATACCCTGCCGGTTGCGATGACGGCCCTGTGGTAGAAGGAAAGGGTAATTTAATGAACTTAGGTGGCTGGACTACTCTGACTCAGATTACTGATCCTGTGCTGCCTTACAACTGGTTGATTCAAGGCTTGATAGCTCAAAACCAAAACCTGAAAGCCATTACTATGTCTCCCATCCATGAAGAGCCTCTGCATATGCCTGAGGGCAATCTTGCCGCAAAACGTATCGATATGTCCAGAAGCGACACCCGTGCGATTCTGATGGGTTATAAAGTCTATCGCAATGGTGAACAAATCGGAAGTGTGAACGATCCTGAAGTAACGACTTATACCGATCTCGATCTGCCTAACGGCGATTATGTGTATGGTGTGAGCGCCGTTTACAACACAGGTGAAACCACTCCTGTTACCATCGATGTAAACGTGAATGTGGAACTCGGTGAAGAAGTGTTCATGGAGACCTTTGAAACCTACGATGATTTCGCTACTACCTTCGGTTGGTGGAACACCCTGGACCAAGATGCTTCACCTACTTATGGTTTCACAAACATCGATTTCCCGAATAGCGGCAGTGCCATGGCATACATCATCTTCAACCCAAATTCAACCGTACCTCCAATCGAAGGAATGGATGCCTATGAGGGAGATAAGATGGCTGCCAGCTTCGCTGCTACAACTCCTCCAAATAAAGACTGGTTGATCACAAACCGTATTTCTCTGGGAACAAACAGTAGCATCAAATTCTACGCCAAGAGCCACACAACTGAATATGGTATGGAACAGTTCAAAGTTGGTGTTTCCACCTTTGCAACCATCATTCCGCAACTATTCCAGTTCGTGTCTGGCCCAGACCCTGTACAAGTTCCTGGAAACTGGACCGAGTATTATTTTGATCTCTCGGCTTACGACGAACAGAATGTATTCATTGGTATCCAATGTGTATCCAATGATGCCTTTATCTTCTTGCTGGATAATGTCGGCGTGTATAGCGACGACGGATCTCCCACAGAAGATGAAATCACTCCTGTGGTGAAGACCGAACTGAAGGGCAACTACCCGAACCCCTTCAACCCGGAAACCACCATTCGCTACAGCGTAAGAGAAACCGGTCCTGTAAGCGTGGAAATCTACAACCTGAAAGGACAATTGGTGAAACGTCTGGTGAACGAAGAAAAAGCCGCTGGTGAACACAGCGTGGTTTGGAAAGGAACCGACAACAACAACCGTCCTGTAAGCTCCGGTGTATATTTCTACAGAATGACAGCCGGTAAATACAGCTCATCCAAAAAAATGATCATGATGAAATAAGCTTCGGCTTATCGTGATATGGCAGGCTCCCGTTTTTGGGAGCCTGTTTTAATATACAGTCACATATCTGGTGTCGTGGCTAGCTTGGTGCGCTAATCTCTATTGCTACAGCGACCGAAGGGAGCTTTTGATCCCTCCTCTTTCCCTTTGTTTGATACAGTGTTGAAGCTGATATCAAGCCGTTATCATCCTATGTTCACTCGATGATAACCCGATAATATCAGGTTCAAGTATAGATAAACCAAAGGGGGAATGAAGCTTCTGAATTATCGGCAGAAGTATCTGGCAAATTGGAGTTTGGTAGCCCGGTAGCTAAACGACCTTCGTGTCTTGACGAGTCGCAAGTACAAGCATGCATTGGATTGGGGATATGGAAAGTGCCGGATGTAACAATTCATTGACACAATCAGCACTACTATTCAGACTTGTTCTTTTACATTGACTACTGGAGACAAAATGCAAATAAACGGACAAGAATACCGCTCAGTATGGTTCGAGCGAAACCGCCTGAACATTATAGATCAGAACAGGCTGCCATTCAACTTCTGTATTCGTGAATTTGGCACCTATATGGAAGTGGTAACCGCTATCCGGGATATGACGGTGCGCGGAGCTCCGGCGATCGGTGCTGCCGCTGCATATGGCCTTGCTTTGGCTGCCCTCTCCGCTCCGCAGGAAAAGTTTCGCACCTATCTGAGAAGTGCCCGTAATGAATTGCTTTTGGCACGTCCTACGGCAGTGGACCTCTCCATTGGCGTAAATTTCGTATATGAGAGCACTCTAAAGTTTATCCCGGATATAGATCATGCTCGCAATGTGGCGCTTATGGCAGCCAATGAATATGCCAATCGCAGCGCAGCAGAGTGCCTGGAATTGGGTAATGTAGGTGCGGAATTGATTCAGGACGGTTATCGCATCCTTACACACTGCAACGCCGGGGCTTTGGCCACTGTGGATTACGGCACGGCGCTATCGGTGATACGTCAGGCTCACAAGCAGGGCAAAAGCATCTTTGTGTACGTGGATGAGACACGTCCCCGCTTTCAAGGTTCTCGTTTAACGGCGTATGAACTGGAACAGGAAGGCATTCCGCACGCCATTATTGCGGACAGTGCCAGCGGTTTCTATTTTTGGAAGAATGAAATCGATATCGTAATCACCGGGGCAGACCGCATCTGCTTAAACGGTGATGTGGCAAACAAGATTGGCACATACGAGAAAGCGGTTTTGGCAAAAGCTCACGAAGTCCCCTTTTACATTGCCGCCCCCCTTAGTACTTTCGATTTCGGCTGCCAGAAAGGTGAAGACATTCCCATCGAGATCAGGGACGAATCTGAAATCAAATGCATAGCTGATGTCTGCACGGCAAATCCCGCTTCTCCAGCGCTAAATCCTGCCTTTGACATCACTCCAGCTGCCTACATCACCGGCATCATTAGCCCCAAAGGAGTATTTGAACCGGAAACTGCAGCGCAAAAGGTACAATTATGAAAAAACATTATGAACACATTATCAAAGGTGGCACGATCCTCTGCATGGATGCCTCATTTCGGGTTTTGGAAGATCACTTTATCTGTATTGATGGTGGAAAGATTGTGGATATCCTGCCCTTGGAGCTTATCGGGGATTACGAGGCCGATTACCTTCAAAACGGCTTTGATTGTCTGATTATTCCCGCTCTGATAAACGCACACAGCCATCTGCCCATGACCTATTTCAGGGGTTTGGCAGATGATATGGCGCTGAATAAATGGCTGGGAGAATACATCTGGCCTTTGGAAGCACGTATGGTGAATGCGGACTTTGTGTACGACGCCAGCCTGCACGGTGCGGCAGAGATGTTGAAAAACGGGATTTGTCTTACCAATGACATGTATTTTCACTGTGAAAGGATAGTGCAGGCCTGTTCACGGGTCGGGATGCGAGTGATCGTTTCCGACGCAATCATCGAACGCGATAGCAACGTTGGTACGGCTTTGTATGAAGCCCGGATGCTGGATATTCAGGACTATTGCCAGGATTTCCCGTTAGCAGATTGCGCTTTTGCCCCTCACGCCATCTATACCTGCTCCAAAGATTTACTGCAATCTGCTGCAGAATTTGCCCTGAAGCACAATTGGCTGCTGCATACTCATCTCAGTGAAACCAGGGGGGAATTGGAAGACTGCCTGAAAACTCATGGCACAAGGCCTCTGGATTATCTGGCGGATCTGGGTTGGCTGGAAAACAAATGCCTGTTTGCCCACGGTGTGTGGCTAAGCCCTGAAGAATTGAAGCGGCTGGGAAAGAGCAATTCTGCCGTGGCTGTATGTACAGACAGCAATTTGAAGCTTGCCAGCGGATTTGCCCCCCTAAAAGCGATGAACGAGCATGGAGTATGCTATGCTCTGGGTAGCGACGGAGTGGCCAGCAACAACAATCTTGATCTGCTGGAAGAGCTTTCCACCACTGCCAAGCTGCACAAAACACTGACTGCCGATCCGGAGTTTATGCCAGCACGGGAGGCATTCGCCCACATCACTATTGAAGCTGCCAAAGCTCTGGGCAAAGAAGACAGTCTGGGCAGTCTGGAGATCGGTAAAGCTGCAGATTTATGCATCATCGATACTCAAAATCTGCAAAGCAGCCCGCTCTACAATCCCTATTCCCAATTACTCTATGCCATGGGCTCCCATCAGATGCGGGATGTAATGGTAGACGGCACCTACGTGGTGAAGAACTACCAATTGGTGAATTTGGATGAAGCAGAATTGGTGCATACCGCAAATGAATACAAGGTGAAGATAATAAAAGAGTTGAATAAATGAGAGCTATCCAAAACCGTAAAGCCTTGCACGAATATAGCGTGGTGCAAAGGTTTGAAGCCGGAATCTCACTGAAAGGAACGGAGATAAAGTCCATCCGCGCCGGCATGATAAACTTCAAAGACAGCTTTGCCAAGATCAAGGATGGGCAATGCTGGTTGATGAATTTTCACATCTCGCCTTGGGAAAAAGCTGCCTATTTCAATCATGAAGCCGAGCGCCCCCGCCGTCTCTTGCTCAACCGCCACGAAATCCGCCGCATCAAAGCCAAAGTAGAGGAGCAAGGTATGACGCTGGTACCTCTGGAGATATATATCAATGATAAAGGACTATGTAAGCTCACCATTGCGCTGGCCAAAGGGAAAAAGACCTTCGACAAGCGGGATGCCCTTCAACAGAAAGATATGCAACTCGATAAAGAGCGGAGCCTGCGCTCTGAAAGACAGAATTGATGCAGGATTTGCACAAATGACGGGTAGTATGGAAATGATAGCAAATTCTTTGCTTGACACATCTGTGCAGCATGGAATAATCTGTTATCATCGTAACATTATACAGGGATTTAAGTAAGCAAATAAAAGGAGCCTCAAATGAATTACCGGCTTATTCTCAGTATCATCATCATTAGCCTCTGCTCTAGGCCTTTGATTGCAGAAGATTGGATTACCATATACAACGACGACCTTTCTCTGATCCGTTCCCAATTTGAATTGGAACTGGAAAAAGGGCTGCAGAAGTACAACTTCGACGACATCACATCCCGCATAATGCCTGCATCCGTGATCGTGAAAAGCGACGGTCTACGCGTGGCAGAGCAGAACTATGAATACGACTTAGCCGGCAAACATCAGATTATGGCCAAGTATCTGGATCAGGAAGTGCTGGCAGTTACCAAAGATCAATCCAACCTGCGCGGGATTCTCAAATTCTACGACGGCAGCAGCCTGGGCATTATTGAAGAAGGTTCCGGACGCTTGCTGATAATAGCAGATGGCGAAGTGCAGTGGATCCAATTGGCATCCTTGCCCTCAAATTTCTACACTAAGCCCACTCTGGCCTGGAATCTGATCGCTCCCAAAACCGGAAGTTTCCCGGTCATGCTTAGCTACCTCAGCGGAGGATTCTCCTGGGATGTAACCTATAATGCTGTGTGGGACGAAGAAAAGCTGCATCTGAACAGCTGGGTAACCATCAACAACCGCTCCGGCAAAGCATTTGAAGATATAAATCTGAAGCTGATCGCCGGAGATGTGAACCAGGTACAGCAGAAATACAGCAGGGCGCTAAATTATGAGATGATGGAAGATAGTGCCGCAGGCAGTATGACGGCACCTGCTTTTGAGGAAAAAGCCTTCCACGATTTTCACATGTACACTCTGGATCAAAAAGTATCATTTGCAAACAATCAGACCAAGCAATTGGAACTGTACCCCACCCAAAATGTCACCGCTCAATCAGTATATGAATTCAGGACATTCAGTAGCAGTGTGAACAGCATGATCAAATTTGTAAATACCGAAGATATGGGCTTTGGTAAACCCCTTCCCAAAGGTGTATTCAAGATCTACAAGGAAGACAGCGATGGCAATATGGAGTTCATAGGGGAAGACAGTATCAATCACACCGGCCGTAATGAAGAGATCAGCATCAATACTGGCAAAGCCTTTGACCTGGTGGCAAGCTCCTCGGTACGCAATCAGCGCACCATCTCCCAGAGAGCTTCAGAGCGTGAAATCCATGTAAACCTGAGGAACAACAGCACCGAAAGCAAGAGTATCAATGTGGTCCACCAGCTTTCCGGAAATTCGCGCATAGTGCAATCTGAACGTCGTTATGCACTGGATGAAGTGAAAAACACAATTACTTTTACCGTGAATATGGAGCCCAATACCGAGTATAACTTCTTCTTCCGTGAACGGAGTGAATGGTAAAGTGATAAGATACATCTGAGGAGGTTTATCAAATGTGCGAGAGGATATTTTCCAATCTTGTGGGCATACACCGGGAAATGTTGAAGCTTCTGGGGGAAGTGAATGCCATCAATGGAGACCCCCTGGCCATAGAAGATGCCATCGATGAAGCATGGCATCCCCGCTGTGACGTGTTTCTTACCGATAGCGAATGGATAGTGGTGGCAGAGCTGGCGGGAGTGGAGAAGGACGAGATTTCCATCTCCCTGAGTCCGGAATACTTACGCATTAGCGGACAGCGCAGCTTCCCTGCCAAAACATGTCCCGTGAGCTATTTCAATATGGAGATTGAAACTGGGCACTTTGAACGAAAGATATACTTTCCGGATGCGGAGATAGACAAAGAAAACCCAAAAGTGAGCTATATTAACGGTATCCTACGCATTGCTTTCAACCTCGCTCCCGTAGTGGAGCGTATCATTCCGATCTTATAGCGGGCAGGTCTGATGCTGGAAGCTTTGGGAGCTAAAGTACTATCGGGAATCGTTGCTTTCTCGCTCTTGATGTTCTCGTCGTTTGAAGGGAACGATCCCCGCTTTGAACCCTTGAAGATTGCAAAAAACGATAGCTATCTCTTCATTAGCAGCAAGCTTGTCTCCGCATTTGACAACGATTTTCCCAGTATCTTCAGTTCTGGAACACCCATACCCATACACTTTACGATCAGCATTCGCAAGGGTAGCCGTATCTTGGGGCAGAGCCGCTTCACTCACACGGTTACTTTCGATACCGCAAAAGGTGTGTACCAATTGGACAAAGGCATGGGCGGTACGGCTTTATTAACTAAATCCATGGAAGAGATCATCCAGGAAGTGTCTCATTTCAGCGTTAGTGTTCCCTATCGAAAGAATTGGGGGGATGTGAGCATCCGGATAGAAGCAAAATTGCCCAAATTGCGCTTTAACAAAACGGATAAGGATGTGGATCTGATGGTATTGTGGAAGTATAAAAAGCCAAGCGCAAAAAGCACTGTAAATCTGCACAAAGCGCAACACAGAGGTTAACTATATGAAGCAACTGGGATTCCGTTCCACTATTATAATTCTCTTTCTGAGCGTCTCCATTGGTGGTCTGATGCTGCTGAATGCAGCCTTTCAAGCAAAACAGGAAGAGATTCATCTGGCCATCGAAGGCATGGAATTGAGCGAACGGCTGCGCGAGATACGTTTTTACACAAATGAGGACTCACTGAAAGCCGGGGATATCATGCGCGAATACGATGCGTCCAAAGCACTGTTGAATGTTGCTTTGGGGAATTCCCGGTTGGTTACCTCCGTGGTTCTGCTTTTGGTGATGTTAGCATCCAGCGCCATCTTTATCCTAGCGATCATTTGGCTCAGTAAACCCTTGCGGGAGCTAAAGATGGCAACCGACCAAATTCGAGAAGGCAATTTCAGCGTGCATCTGCCCGATACCGGTATCCGAGAAATCCGCGAGCTCAAGAGCAGCTTCAATGTGATGTCCCGCGAGCTTGAAAACATCCAAAACAAGCTCTTGGTAGCAGAAAAAGAGATGATCTGGAAAGACCTCTCTCGCATCCTTGCCCACGAAATCAAGAATCCGCTCACCCCTATTCAACTGGTGGTTCAACGCCTGGAGGAACGCTTTCAGAGCGATCCTGACAGCGTCAAAGACCTGCTGCCAGAAACTATTTCCATCATCAGCCAGGAAATCGAGAATCTGCGGCTATTGGCACAGGATTTTAGCAGCTATGCCAAGGCTAGTCAACCCGATCGGGAACAGTTCAATCCCGCTCTGGTAATCCGCGAGATCGTGAAATCCTATTGCCAAAACTATTCTATTGAGCTGAATCTAAACGACAATCTGAGTATCACTTTCGATAAAACTCACTTTTATCAGGTGATTACAAACATCCTGCAAAATGCCATTGATGCCTCAGAGGACGGCAAGCCCATCAGCATCAATCTGCACGGTGAACACTCCTATGTGGTGCTTAGCATCAAAGATGAAGGCAGCGGTATCGATCCCGCCGATCTCTCACGCATATTTGAACCCTATTTCAGCAAAAAGACCAAGGGCACCGGTCTCGGCCTGGCGCTGGTGAAGAAACTATGCGAAGCAAACAGCGCTATCTTAAGAGTGAAGAGCAAAAAGGGTGAAGGCAGCGAGTTTACCATCATCATCGAGGAACACACAGCGTGAAAATCCTCATCATCGATGACGAAAAAAACATCCGTCTCAGCCTCACTGGAATCCTGGAGGACGAAGGCTACGACGTGATCAGCTTCGGCAATATCCGCCAGGGATTGGCGGCCTTCGACGACGAGGATCCCGATGCGGTCTTGCTGGATGTGAAACTACCCGATGGCAACGGCATCGACGCCCTGGAAAAGATCAAGAGTCTGGCACCGAAGATCCCCGTGATCATGATCTCCGGAAACAGCAATATCAGCGACGCTGTGAAGGCCATCAAGCTGGGCGCGTTTGACTTCCTGGAAAAACCGCTCTCACTGCCCAAGATCAAGATTACCGTAGCCAAAGCCTTGGATTATTACAAGCTATCCCTGCAAGTTATGCGGATGCAAGCCGACAGCGAGCGCGGCTGGCGCATGATAGGCCAAAGTCCTGTGATGCAGGAGCTAAACCGCCTCATCAACCGGGTTGCTCCCAGTGCATCCAAGATCCTGATCCAGGGCGAAAGCGGCACCGGTAAAGAGCTGATTGCCCGCTTGATTCACATGCGTAGCAACCGTGCGGACAAAGCCTTCACAAAGTTCAATTGCGCCGCAATCCCGCGGGAACTCATCGAGAGCGAACTCTTCGGCTTTGAAAAAGGCGCTTTCACCGGTGCTGATGCCCGTAAAAAGGGAAAACTGGAAGAGGCGGATGGTGGCACTCTGTTTCTGGATGAGATTGGTGATATGGAGCTGGCGGCGCAAGCCAAGATCTTGAGGGTGATTCAGGAGGGTGAATTTGAGCGCGTGGGCAGCAATCTGACCCGGAAAATCGACGTAAGAGTAATCGCCGCAACCAACAAAAATCTATCCGAAATGGTGCAAAACGGCAGCTTTCGGGAAGATCTCTTCTATCGCTTAAACGTAGTACCCATCACCAGCCCACCCCTCAGGGAACGAAAGAGCGACATTCCGCTGCTGATAGAACACTTTGCCAAAGATCTGGCCCTCGAATTGGGCATGAAAGTTAAAAGCTTCAGTGCGGATGCCTTGGCCGAAATGCAGCGATATCACTATCCCGGTAATGTGCGCGAATTGAAGAACATCATGGAACGCATCTACCTGCTCTGCGATATGGATTTCTTGAGTGCCGCAAACCTTGGCGGCATGATCCCGGACAGCAGCCCAAAGACAGAGGGCGACTCGCTGTTCTGGAGCGAAACTGCATCGTTTCAGGACAAGAAAAAGGAATTCGAGATCCGCTACCTCAGCAAGCAATTGGAGCGCTATAACGGGAATGTATCGAAGACCGCAGAAGCGCTGGGCTTGCAACAGAGCAATCTATCCCGTAAACTGAGCGAACTGGGTATCCGTTAACAATTCTCTAACCCCCCCCATCAATATTCCTGTCCCACACAGAGGTTTTCCGCTCTATATTTACCGATTTCCCCCACTGCATAGAGCTGTACCGAAGCAGATATCATCGGGTTATCATCGAGTGATCACTGCTTGATAACGGCTTTATATCTGGTTCGGTACTGCCTGGTACAGAGAGGATGAATGGCACTCAGATCATCATTTTTTGAGGATAACCGGGGTCCCCGCAAAAATTCGAAGCATTTTCGTGGAATGGTTTGAGAAGGGTTTCGGATGTGCTCTGAATGTATGCGGGAAAGCCAACGAAAACAAGCCTTGACAAGGAATAGACGATATATGGATGGTTATTTTGTGAAAAAACCCAGAATCTTGCATTGCGAAGTAAAACGACACCGTCAAATAGCGCCCGAATTATGTTCGGTGTGCCAGCGTGTGTCTAGATGTCGTGCCTTCAGATTCTGGTATAGTAGTCATCAAACCCAATATCTTAGTTTTGTACTGGATATTGTAACAAGATTCCCCGAAAAATACACACTGGAGGTGGAGTTCATGGCAGAGAAACAACAATTTGTGCAGATCGTGGATATGGCGAGCGGCAAGATTGATCGGATCGTGAACCTCAATGAAATCGACGCAATGAGCGCAGAAGAGAAGCTAGCGCTCAGCAAAGAGAAAAATCTCTTTATCGTAACTCATCGTTTGCAACCTATTGTGAAGGTTGAGATGAAGAAATCTATTATCGATAGCCCCATGCAATTTGACTCTGTGACACGCGCGGAGAGTGAAGAGAAAGCTACAGCAGAGCCGAAGATAAAGCCAGAACCGCAAAACAGCAGTAAGGGCCGCAATAAGAAAGTTTAAGCCTTTATCTCTACGCTCACGAAAAAAAGCTTTTACAAATTTGCGCTATCCAAAATAGTGGCACAAACTGACAGAATTGCCGCAGTTAAGCTGGCCATTGTGTCAGTAATGGCATCTCAAAGAAGGAGATATGTATGTTTACATTGGAAGAAAAGCACCTGGATGTGGCGAAGAAAATAGCCCTGGATCATCGTAAGAAAAAACGCTGTGACGAGTGTTATGATCGCGGATGGATCGGAGTATCTGAGCAAAACCTGCTGATACTTTGCCATCGCTGCGTGGACATTGATGCCGCTATGGAAGATTGGAAACAGTATGTAAGCGAACACGAAGAATTGAAAGAGCATTTTAGCGAGCTGTTTGAAGAAAACGCTGAAACCGAAACCGCAGAAGAACATCCCGCACAACAAGCATATGAACACAAAAAAGCCCATCCCGTAGGCAAAACAGCCTATGTGCCGGGTCCTAAAAGAACAGGAAGAGCAAAGAAAATCTAAGCAATGTATAAAAGTATAGACCTCAAAGAAAATCCCCGTGATTTGGAAGCCCGGGTGCGCACCTTTTGGACACAGCACAATACCGCGCAAAAAAGCATAGATTGCCGCGAAGGCAATCCCCAGTTCATATTTTATGAAGGCCCACCTACGGCAAATGGCAAACCCGGTATCCACCATGTCATGGCACGAACCTTGAAAGACGTGGTCTGCCGCTACAAAACTATGACCGGTTTTCAAGTGAAACGCAAAGCCGGCTGGGATACCCATGGCTTGCCCGTGGAGATCGAAGTAGAAAAAATGCTGGGTCTGGAAGATAAAAAAGCCATCGAAGCATACGGTTTGGAAGCATTTTGTAAAGAGTGCCGCAATTCCGTGTTCGCTTACGAAAAGCTCTGGCGTAAAATGACCGAGCTGATGGCCTATTGGATAGATCTGGATAACCCCTACATCACCCTGGACAACAACTATATAGAGTCCGTCTGGTGGATATTGAACAACTTTTTCCAGCGCGATCTGATCTTCAAGGAACACAAGATTGTGCCATATTGCCCTTCCTGCGGTACCCCGCTTTCTTCTCATGAAGTGGCGCAAGGGTACAAGGATGTGGAAGATCCCTCTGTGTATGTGCGTTTCAAAGCTTTGGACGAAGACAATACATACTACCTGGCCTGGACCACCACGCCATGGACGCTAATCTCAAATGTGGCTCTGGCAGTGCATCCGGATGAAGATTATGTTTTAGTGACGCATCATCAGCAAAACTTGTATCTGGCAGAAGCGCGTCTTGGGGTATTGGATGGCGAATATGAGGTCATCAAGCGACTGAAGGGCAAGGATCTGGAACGTCGCCGTTATGAACCGCTCTTCCGCTTTGTGCCTGTGAATAAGGACGCCTGGTTTATTGGTTGTGCGGATTATGTGACTATGAGTGACGGCACGGGAATAGTGCATACTGCACCGGCTTTTGGTGCAGACGACTATTCATTGGGGCAAAAATATGACCTGCCATTTGTGAATCCAGTAAATGGCGAAGGTAAGTTTAACGAGCAGGTAAGCCCCTGGGCCGGTGTTTTTGTGAAGACTGCCGATAAAGACATCATCCGTAGTCTCAAAGAAAGCGGCAGCCTCTATCGCCGTGAACAGATCAAGCACAACTATCCGCATTGCTGGCGCTGCAACAGTCCACTGATCTATTATGCTCGCGAAAGCTGGTATATACGCACCACGCTCTTTAAAGAACAGCTCTTGGAAGAAAATCGCAAGATAAAGTGGTATCCGTCCTTTGTGGGAGAAAAAAGATTTGGTGATTGGCTGGAGAACAATGTTGACTGGGCGCTATCCCGGGATCGTTTTTGGGGAACTCCACTGAATATCTGGGTCTGTGACGATTGCGGTCACAAAAGCTCCGTAGGCTCCCGCAAGGAACTGTGGGAACGGGGAATAAAAGCCAATGGCGAAGCAGTAAGCGAAGATATGGAACTGCACCGTCCCTACATCGACGAAGTGCTCTTGACCTGCGATAAATGCAGGGGCAAAATGCACCGTACTCCGGAAGTGATAGATTGCTGGTTCGACAGCGGCTCCATGCCCTTTGCACAGTGGCACTATCCCTTTGAAAACGCAGATAGATTCGATACTGAGCTCTTCCCCGCCGACTTCATATCCGAAGGTATAGATCAGACCCGCGGCTGGTTCTATAGCATGCTCACCATTGCTACTCTGCTAAAAGGGAAATCGTCCTTCAAAAGCTGCCTGGTGAACGACCTCATTCTGGATAAAAAAGGCCAGAAGATGAGTAAAACCCGCGGCAACAGCGTTGATCCCATCCAATTGATGGATGAACATGGTGCTGATGCCATCCGCTGGTATTTGCTGGAAGTAAGCCCGCCCTGGGTTCCCACGCGCTTTGACGTGGATGGAGTCCGGGAGATTCAGAGCAAGTTTGTCGGCACTCTGAAAAACGTCTACTCATTCTATGCCACTTATGCCAATATCGACGGATTTGACGCCTCAAAGTACCCTTCTGACTGGGTTCGTGAGGCAGAGATAGACCGCTGGATCATATCCCGTCTGCATTCGCTGATAGCAGATGTGCGGGAATACACTGAAATATATGAATTTACAAAGTCTGTGCGTGCAATACAGGACTTTGTAATAGATGAACTTTCGAACTGGTATGTACGTAGAAGCAGACGCAGATTCTGGAGCTTCGAGCTGGATCAGGACAAAGTGGAGGCGTATCGTACACTGTATATGGTACTGGCTGAGACCGCGAAACTGATCGCACCCTTTGTGCCCTATCTCTCCGAAGAGCTGTTCCAAAGTCTTTGTGCCGGGGATAGCGTGCATCTGGAAGACTATCCCAAAAGCGATAAACGCTACATCAATAAAGCGCTGGAAAGCGATATGCAGGCAGTAATCGATGTAGTATCCTTGGGCAGAACCGCTCGTGGCGAAGCCAATATCAAGATACGTCAGCCTTTGGGTGAGATGTATGTGTCGGCAAAGCTGCGCGCATCTTTAGACAAAATGCTGCCGCTGGTGCAAGAAGAAGTGAATATCCATCACATCCGTTATGTGGAAGAAGACAGCGACTTTGTGCAATATGAGTTGAAGCCGCAGTTCAAGGTGATGGGTCCCAAATACGGTAAGCAGATGAAAGCCATTGCTACTTTTCTGGAGACTGTGGATGCTGGGCCTGCGTTAAGGGCATTTGCCCGGAATCTGCCCTATGAATTTGAGCTGGGGGGCCAGAAGATCAGCCTTTTGGAGGAAGACCTCCTGGTTCAGATACGTCCTCGGGAAGGATATCAGTTTGCTACCATGAGGGATATCTTTGTGGCTTTGGATACATCTTTGAATGAAGAATTGTTGCGGGAAGGGTATGCTCGTGAACTGGTCAATAAGATTCAGTATTCCCGCAAGGATCAAGGCTTTGATATCATGGACCGCATCCAGGTGAAATACTATGCGGATAGCGAAATAGAGGCCGCCATTGCAGAATATAGCGGCTTCATAAAGAGCGAAACCTTGGCAGACGAGATCTTACTGTCTAAAGATAGTGATCTGCCCTTGATCGATATCAATGGACGGGAGGTCGGACTCTTGGTACTGAAGTCCGGAGCCTGACCGGCAGGATAATTGGAGGAAATCATCATACATTACTGTATAAACTGTGGTACAAAGATCCCCGAAAAGGCGAAGTTTTGCCCAAACTGCGGTGAGAAGGTAGATCAGTCTGTAGAGCTAGATGCCGTCTCCAGCGTTGAAGTAAGTAGCGTAGCGCCGGATATCAAGGAAGCCAGGGAGGAAGTGAACACCAATTTCACTCTGCTGGATCCTGGGGATGAATTCCATTCTTACAAGATTCTGCGCATGATGAACAAGGATTCTGAAGGCATTAAATATATAGCCGAAAAAGACGGTCGTGAATACGTATTGAAGGTTTTCTACAAATCCAGCTTTCATAATATGCATACCCTAGTGAACCTGCAAATGCGCCTGTCCCGCCTGAACAATCTGAAAGATACCCGTATTGCCAAAGTGGTGGAAGTAAATCAAAGCCACTCACCGGCATATATGGCGGTGGAATATGTGCACGGAGTGTCTTTGGCAGAGCTGCGGAAATATAATCCGGAACGCATCACCGAAAACATGGTGCGAGAACTGGGCTTGAAGCTGATCCAAATCGGGAAAGCCGTGCGGAATCATGGTCTCACCATATCCAGCCTTACCTTGAATGGAGTAATGGTGAAGGAAGATGGGGAACTGATAATCCTCACCAGCGGCATCCATTATGAAGACGTGGACGAAAGGGAAGATGTTTACATAGTGGCAAAGATCATGGCTCAGATTTTGGCTAAAAACCCGGTAATTCAACGGCTGTATGATGAAGACAGGCTGCGCTCAAACAAGTTTATGCCCATTGTGGGCGTAAGTGTGAACCTGAACAAAGTTCTGTCTGAGGCCTTGCATCGTAATATTGTTCAACGCTATGGCAGCCTGGAAGAGCTGGAACAGGCAATCGGAAAGTTACCTCCCGTGGAGGGGGCTGAACTGGTTGTACAGCAGGATACCATGGTTCTGGATACAGGACAGGACTCTACTGCAAGGTCTATGCCGCGTGCCCGTATAGAATATGGATTTTGGGCCTTGGTGATAGTGGTGATCATAGCCATTGCCATGCTCTTTACCACCAATATTTACACAGTTCTGTTTGGGGCAAAGGGTGATAAACTGCAATATACCGGATTCAGCTTCGGGAGCGATTCTGCCGATGATGACAGCCTGCGTGCCCCAGCGGCAAAGCTTCCGCCGAGGGAAGGACGAAGTCCTGCACAAACCACTTATGGAGAGCTGAAAAGGTTCGATGATCAACCCCGAATTGATCCCCGTCGAAGTATTGACACCAGCGTAGAAAGTCCCGCTCCTGCTCCTGTAATCAAGCCCAAACGCCCCGGAGCGAACTTCGTCTACATAGAGCCCGGAACCTATGGATTTGGCAGATTAAGTGACAATCAGGCCCATAATGTATCGCTATCTGGCTTCTACATCAGCAAGTACGAACTAACTCAGGCGGAATGGAACCGCTTGATGAAGCCAGCAAAGGTAAGCGAAGTAGGCAATAAACTGCCGGTGGACAATGTCAGTTGGTTCGATATCGCTATTTTCTGTAATGGCTTGAGTGAAGAACAAGGACTCACACCAGCTTACAAAATCCGCGGTGTGGGCGCTTCCAGAGTGGTAACCTGCGATTTTGACGCAAACGGCTACCGTCTGCCTACCGAAGCGGAATGGGAATATGCTGCCAAAGCTGGTAAACTCTTCAATTACAGTGGCTCGGACGATCCTGAGGACGTGGCATGGTATAGAGATAACTCCGCCGGAAAGCTGCGTCAACCTGGTCTAAAGGACGCAAATGCCTTTGGCCTCTACGATTGCAGCGGTAATGTATCGGAATGGGTTTGGGATTGGTATGATGCAAATTACATCCGCGCATTGCCCACTTTTGTAAATCCGAATGGGCCTGCCACCGGAACTCAGAAGACCATCCGCGGTGGCAACGTGATGAACAGCGAAGGTCGCAATCTGAATATCCTCTGGCGTGAAAAAGGAGATCCCAACCGGGGCTATCCCTTCGTGGGCTTCAGGTTGGCGAGAAGCAAGTAGCGCCAGATCGGTTCCGCAGCCGGATCAAGCTCTGTAAACGAGCCGCATGATCGAAGACGCACTATTGTCTGTTCCAAAAGCAATGCTTGTGCGGTGAAGCGTGACGATCTGAAAAAAGTATTGACAAAAAATTGGGCTTAAAAGAGATTGCTCAAACGGTGTTCCGGAATAGCTCAGCGGTAGAGCGGGTGGCTGTTAACCACTAGGTCGGGGGTTCGAATCCCTCTTCCGGAGCCAGTATAGTTTGCCCTCTATTCGGAGGGCGTTTTTGTGTCTTGATGTTGTATGCTGTTCTACCTAAACTAGAGTTATGTCGAGCTTGGTGTGCTAATCTCCGTATTGCCACAGCGACCGAAGGGAGCTTTTGATCCCTTCTCTTTCCCTTTGTTCGATGCAGTGTTGAAGCTGATATCAAGCCGTTATGAAGCAGTGATCACTCGATGATAACGGCTTGATATCAGGTTCAAGTATAGATAAACCAAAGGGGGAATGAAGCTTGTGAATCCTTTGGTAGATTATCTGCCTTTGCGGAGTTTGGGGGCCCAGTAGCAAACGACATTTGTGCCTCAACGAGTCAATAGGTCATGGGATTGATGAGCGGAGATTCTTTTAGGGAGCTACAAACTATCTCAATATATCCAAGATTAGCTTCTCTTTGTCCTTCTTATCCGGCATCAAGCGATAGGCCTTACGGATCAATTCAGCTACTTCCTTGCCCTTAATCTCGTCATTGGAGTGTACCATACCGATCCGGCTGCCGGCTTCCACGTAATCTCCGATTTTGGGTTTCAGCAGGGCTCCGGCAGCATAATCCAAACTATCCGTAGTCTGCATTCTGCCGGCTTTGATGCGCACCAACGCATAACCGATGGCTCGGGAATCGATCTCATGAACGTATCCGCTTTCTGTGGCGATGATGGGGATTTCGTATTTGGCCTGGTCAAAGAGGCTGTAATCCTCACACACTCTGGGATCTCCGCCTTGGGCAGTGATGATTTCGGCGAATTTTGCCAAAGCACTACCGTCTTTCAGCACTTTATTAATCATCGCTTCGGCTTCGGCATGTTCTTGTGCTTTTCCAGCTAATACAAGCATTTCCGCTACCAATGCGGTAGTGATCTCGTAAGTATCGTTCAGATGGTTACCTTTCAGATATTCTATGGCTTCGATGGTTTCCAGAGCATTGCCCACGGCTTCTCCCAAAGGGGAATTCATGTTCGAAAACACCACGGATACCTTTTGTCCAAAGCTTTCTCCAGTAGATTTCAAATGCTCTGCAAGTTCACGGGCCCGTTTCAGGTTTGGCATGAATGCGCCAGAACCGATCTTGAGATCAATCACCAGATACTTTGTACCTTCAGCGATCTTTTTGCTCATGATGCTGGCGGTGATCAGGGCGGGGCTTTCAACGGTGGCGGTAACGTCCCGCAAGGCATAGATACGCTTGTCTGCCGGAACCATGGCAGCGGACTGTCCCACCAAGGCATAACCGTGTTTCAGCACCAGTGCTTTGAAGTCTTCCATGCTGTATTCGGTGTTGAATCCCGGAATGGCTTCCAGCTTGTCCAGTGTGCCTCCGGTGTGCCCCAATCCGCGTCCTGAGATCATGGGTACATACAGCCCCAAAGCTGCAGCGATGGGAGCCAGCATCAGGCTTAGTTTGTCGCCTACTCCGCCGGTAGAATGCTTATCAGCTACGGGCAGGGCACTATCGAAGTAAATGCGTTTTCCGCTATCGATGTAGCTCTGGGTAAGCGCACTAATCTCCTGGGGCACCGCACCTTGAAAGTAGAAGCACATCAGCATGGCAGACATCTGATACTCGGAGATATCGCCCTTTAGATAACTCTGGATGAAGAATTGTATCTCGTCAGTACTCAATATATGTCCGTCGCGCTTTTTCAGGATCAGTTCTACGGGGTTGAATTGCATCTTAATTCCTTTTCTTTAGTTTGATACCAGTTTCTCGCGTATGTAACCGCTGAATATATCCATCATCCAGACTACCAGTGCGATTAGCCACATTATCAGACCAACATTACGCCAGGATAGCATCTGCTGTTCCTGATACAAGGCCAGACCGATGCCGCCCCCGCCAACAAAGCCCACGATCGTAGCCATGCGGACGTTTATGTCCCACCGGTAGATGGTGAAAGCCAGATACGGCGCCAGGATCTGCGGTGCTACGGCGTAACGCCAAATCTGCAGTGTGGATGCACCGGTAGCTTTGATGGCTTCCACGGGACCGGGATCGATGTTTTCGATCTGTTCACTGTAGAGTTTGATCAGAGCGGCGATGGAGTGGATCCACAGCGCCAGCATACCGGCAAAAGGCCCTATGCCTACCCATACCACAAAGATGATGGCCCACACTATGGCCTCGATGGAACGGAAGATGGTGGAAACCGTACGAATAAAGATATATACTATCTTGCCGGCAAGACTGCCATACATGAGATTCTTTGCTGCAAAGAAAGAAAGCACAAAGGCAAATGGGATAGCCAGAATGGTTGCCATCAAAGCCAGGTAGATGGTTTCCACCAAGGCTGCCAGCATCGGCACCAGATTCGCAGTATTGGGTCGAAAGATACCGCTGAGGATAGATGCGGTGTTTGCGCCTTTGGTTAAGAAATCCAGGGGACGCACTTCCACTATTACCCAGGCCATCATGATCGAGATGATCACGGAAAAGGCGGCTTCATACTTCCAGAAGCTCTTTAGCCTCTGTTTGCCTAATATCTTCTGTGCCAGAGCGGCATTCAGAGAGACCAAAAGTAGAGCCGGCGCTGCGGGAACCAGCAGAATGAGTCCTATGGGAATGCTTATCTCGCCAAGACGCAGCATCAACCATGCGATACAGGCAATGTTGTACAGCCAAAAGCCGTATTCTATCAGAATATATTTCAGGACTTTCATAATCTTCCTTTTGTTCAGGATATTCATAAATAATATAAAAGAAAGTCTATCCGGACGTGGCGCTTTCCGTCAAGGTTTTTGTTCTGATACTGCTTTCACTACACACATAGAGTCAGTTTTGAAGGCAGCTGGTGATACATATTGGTGATAATGGGTGGTCAAACGGCACTTTTTGGTTGACAAAGATTGCTATCTGTTTAAGTAAGGATATTAGTAAAAAAGTACTGTTTGGAGGATAATATGCCTACATATTCTGTTAATGAAGTCATCGAATTTGCCGTTCAGATCGAGAAAAACGGCTATGCATTCTACAATGAAGCCAGTAAGCGCAAGGATTTGGAAGCCAAAGCGAGAGAATTTATTGAGAAGCTTCGAGATGAAGAGTTGAATCACGAAAAGACCTTCCTTGCTTTACGCAGTGATGCGGACATGAAAGATCTGGAACTCACGGCAGATTGGGAATTGATCTCCGAGTATCTGAAAACCATAGTAGAAAGCCGCATCTTCAACAGCGAAGATTCCGCCATCAAGAAAGCAACCTCTGCCAAAGATCTTCTGGAAATAGTGAACAACGCCATCTCCTTCGAGAAAGATACTCTGCTTTATTTCCACGCCATCAACGACGGTTTGTACAACACCAAAGCCAGAAAGATATTGCACAAAATCATCAATGAAGAGGTATCTCACGTCCTGAGGCTGAACGACTATAAAAAGACTCTCTCAGCATAAGGAGTAAGCACACCCGGTACATGGCAAGACGAAAGAAACACAAGCTGCTGGGGGTTGTGATTGCAATCCTGGCGCTTGGTATCATACTAACCTACAATCCGGTTTCCTTGCGTGTAATGACGGTGGGAGTGGCTGTGTGGCACAAGATCGATCCAGCCATATTCTATCGTCTCATCAGCACTGAAAGCAGTTTTCGCAGCTTTGCCATCTCTCCAAAATCTGCCATCGGTCTAGGTCAGATACAAGAGGGCACCGCAATGTACATCAATTCCGAACACAAACGGGGTATGCTTTTTTTGCCCATATACAACCTGAATCTCTCGGCCCGGTATCTGAACTATCTGAACGGGAAATACCGGGGCAACTGGAGCCTGGTACTGGCTGCATACAACTGGGGAGAATCCAATGTTTCGCGCCGTATGAAGGGGATTGAGATCGATCCCAATAGAGATTATCGGGACAAGTTCCGGGACATCCCGGAAACATGGAATTACATCGCTAAAATCTTGCCATCCCGAAAAAAGGCTTGACGAATAATGGCTGTTCAAAACAGCATATCTTTAGAAATCGATAGGAGCGTAAAATGCTGCGTAACCAACACGGAATCTCGGTATATACCGTCCTTAGCATAATTCTTTTTATCGCTTTGATCTTTGTCTTGGCGATCCCGAATTTCTACAACTTGGACAAAGAACAAAACGTGGAAGATTGCATCAATAATATGAAAGAAATCTGGGTTGCCACCACGGACTACCTTAGAGACACCAATGCGGATTTCAGCGGTGATCTCTCGATCTTGCGAACTACCCGCAAAGCTACAGACAACAGTAACTACTATCTGGGCTCTAAATCATATTGCCCCGAAACATCCCGGCAAAAAGAAGAGTACGTTGTTTATGGCAAATACGTGGCAGAAACCATCGGCACTGAAATAAAACACAATTATGGTGTCATTGTCTATTGCCCAAATCTGGCTGAATTTCCCAAGCACTTTATTCCCAAAGTCTTCTATGAAAACATGGAGCCCACTCAACTGCAAAACTACATGATCGACGACCTGGATTATATCAACTCCGAAACCGGTTCCAATGGCGTAAAGAAGAAAGAGATGGTGGAAAAGTACATCGAAATCTGGAAGACAGACCCCGATGCCTTTGCCAAACGCAAAGCCGATATCTCTGCTCTTCGTGCCATTCTTTTCCCCGAAAACTTCGGTTTCACCACTCAGGGAAACTAAGATATACTTACTTTGAAGCGGGCGGAGCAATATGCCCGCTTTACTCTGTGTAGAGCCCCGTTTTTAATAGCTGTCCGGTATCCTTCTTTCAGCGGTGCTACCCGCCTCTGACGGATCCCTGAAGCAACCCCCTCCTTCAATCTATTACAGCATCGAGGTACAATGCAATATCAAGAATTTTTAGACCACATCTATCAGCGCTATTCTGGAAACGTGAAGCTGGAGTTGGGCCGTATGGAAGGGCTACTAAAGGACATGGGCGAGCCCCAAAAACAACTGCACGGCTTTCATGTGGCTGGGACAAACGGCAAAGGCAGCATCTGTGCCAGCCTGGAAGCTCTTGCTCTGGCTCACGGCCAACGTACCGGCTTGAACACTTCACCACACCTGATCAACTACACAGAGCGCTTCAGGATAGATGGGAAAGAATTGGATATCAAGCCCATTCTGGATGCATTTAACCAGTATGAAGAGCTGTTCAACAAATGGGAAGCCTCTTTCTTCGAGATCACCACTGCCATCGCTTTTGCCCTCTTTGCCAGAGCCAATCTCGATCTATCCATCATCGAAGTAGGTTTGGGAGGCAGGCTGGACGCCACCAATCTCTTTATTCCGGATATTAGTGCCATCAGTACAATCGGGCTGGATCACATCAAGACTCTGGGCAGCAACACCCAGATTATCGCCGCGGAAAAGGCGGGGATCATAAAAAGTGGCGTACCCCTGGTCTTGGGAGACATTGAAGCTCCGGCAAAGGAAGTGATTCTGGACAGAGCCACTGCCATGGGCGCTCTCACATATCAATTTGGCACAGATTGGAAGGTGGAGATTGTCTCGGACAACACCGCCGGAATCTGCTTTGAATATGTGTTTGGTAAATACATTTATCGGGGTCTGAAGAGCAACCTCATGGGCGAACACCAGGCCGCAAACATCGGCTTGGCGATCACTGCCTTCATCCTGTATTGCGAGAAACACAAGCTGCAGATTTGTGAGCAAAAAATCCGCAATGCTTTACTAAAGATCAATTGGGCAGGCCGTATGCAGGTACTTTCCACTCAACCCACCGTGATCGTGGACGGTGCTCATAATGTACATGGAGTCACAGCTTTGATGGCTACTCTGAATAAAGTGTTTCCAGACAGAAAGCTGCGCTTTGTCATCTCCATACTGGCCGATAAAGACTACAGTGAAATGATCCGCTTATTCTGCTCGCAAGCCGAACGGCTGTATGTGGCGCAAAACAAATCCGATCGTGCAGCCAGCGCTGAAGCTCAATTGACTCAGATCGCCAAACACCACATCCCCGCTACGGCATATCCCTCAGTAGCGGAAGCGTATAAAGCAGCCATTAGGGATGCCGGTAGAAATGGCGTCGTGGTGGCTGGTGGATCGCTATATACCGTTGGAGAAGTAATCTCCGCACACAAGGCTGATGCATAAAGAGATCCAGAGTTATCTCTCCCATCTTACACCCATGCTTCTGACGCGCGGGATAGACATCTATCTGCAACAAGAGATTGCCTGGGGACATCAATTGAAGGTGCGACGCGGCAACGACTGTGCAACGATCAACATCTATTACAGCGAAAAGAAAGGGATCAGCAGAGTATTGAGCTCAGTCAAAGACAGTAGCCTGAAACAGGAACTTGAGCTGCTGCTATTGGGAGAAAAGGAAGAGAATGCTTTCGCCGGATTTCACAACTGGCATCGCTGGATCGGTAGCGATGAATGTGGAAAAGGCGATTATTTCGGCCCCCTGGTGACCTCTGCCTTCTATGTAAGCGCAGAGCAGGTTTCAGCCCTACAAGCCTTGGGAGTGCAGGATAGTAAACATTTGAACGATCCCCGCATCGTGAAAATAGCTAAAAGCATCTACCTGAATTTCCCCAACCAAGCCGCCTGCATCGTACTTAAACCCAGCAAATACAACGAACTGATCGCTGATTTCCGCATGCAGAAGCTGAACCTCAATGACCTCCTGGCATGGTTGCATGAAAGAGTGATCATGGAGCTTTTTGCTGCTCACGCCGATGCAGAAGGCTCTGTGGTAGATCAGTTTTCCCGAACTCAGAAAGTGAAGAACCGCATAAACAAGAAGCAACCGCAATTGAATGTGATTGAACGACCATCCGGTGAGCGGGATATTGCAGTAGCTGCAGCTTCGATTTTGGCACGCTATCAGTTTCTGGAAGCCCGGGCAGTATTGGAACGGCGCTACAAGTTCAGTTTTCCCAAAGGAGCCGGACCTTCAGCAGTCAAGGCCGCACGTGAGTATCTGGTTCAACATCCTTCAGGGAGGTTGGCTGATGTGGCAAAAGTGCATTTCAAAACCACACAGAGTCTGCTACCTGATATCTTCGATGATATATAATCTCTATAGATGTTCCCGGAAATCTCGCAATCGACACGGGAAGAACCTCGAAGGAACTAAAGTATAAATATCTATAAACATAGAAAGGACGGTAAACAACAAAGTTCTTGACAGATTTCATAGTATTCAGAACTTGTAAATAACAACGTAGCATAACAATCCACAGCCTCACTGGCGATTCGTTACGGCTTATCTGATTACAAGGCTTTAAAGGTCTTTTATTTTACTCATCTGGGCTTTTGCCCTATATTTAACTTACTAATTATTAACATGATACATGCCAATCTTGGAGAAATGTATATGATCAAAGAAGTAGGACGTCTGAATATTGACGACTATAAATTACTCGACGCTCAGGTAGAGAAAATCTTCCGCAACATGGACAAAGACAAAGTAGCTCTGGCTATCAAACAAATCACAGATGTGGGAAATACAGCGAACTACTTTGTCCGCGAAGAACTCGGTAAACGCCTGGCAGCTTACACTGGAACCGGCAATCTGGATCAGGTTTGCGGCGATCTCTTGGGAGATTATATCTACGGCATCAGAGCCACAGGGCTCTTTTATTTCTACTACAGGTATCAGGATGATCCGGTGCGCATCATCACAACCCTTGGTAAAACATACGAATCCGTTCCCTGGGAAAGCGAAACCATCTGTTTTGAATTGTGGAAGCGCTTCCCCGATGCCATGCGTGAACAAATGCCGCTGTGGGCTGAAAGCGACAACGAAAAGAAGCGCGCCATGAGCATGCACGGCATGGAAAACATCGCCGCCCGCAATCCCCAATTTGTACTCACCTTCATCTCTCGCCTCTTGGATGACGAAAGCGAAGAAGTCCAGAAAAAGATCTCCCACATCCTAACCCAGGTTGGCAGAGTACGCCCCATCCAAACTTACGTAAATGTCCGCCGCTGGCTGCTGGATGCCGACGAAATCCGCTTCAACACCATCTGGCAAACCTTGAAAAAACTGGCCAATATCTACACGCAAAAGAGCAAGAAAGATCGCGGAAACGATTTTATCAGCATTTCCCAACGCACCATTGCCGATTGGAAGAAAGACCCCAATCCCAATGTGCAAAGTATGGGCAATAAACTTGGCTCCGTGATCCACATGCGCAAGAAGGCAAATGCCCGCTAATCTATCCCGAATCAGTATCATCCTGGTGGAACCCATCTATGCCGGGAATGTGGGCGCAATCGCCAGGATCATGAACAACTTTTGCTTTACAGACCTGCGCATTGTAGGCTCGGTTCCGCAGAAGAATGATTTTTACCTTGCCATGCACTCCGAACACCTCTTGGAAGACGCAAGCATCTTTCCTACTTTGGCAGAAGCCATCACGGATCTTGACCGTGTGATAGCCTTCTCCCGCAGATTGGGAAAGACCAAACCTATAGACCTGTCTCCCATGCAGATGGCCGCCTATGTCCACGAACTTCCGGAGCTCAAGCTCGGGCTTGTCTTCGGCCGCGAAACCTTTGGCCTCACCGATGAAGAAGCCGATCTATGCCCCCTGCGCTGTCACTTCAGCGCAAACAAAGCCTTTCCTTCCATCAATCTGGCTCAGGCCGTGGCTCTTGCCACCTACGAAATCCAAAGTTTTGAACAGCGCAATCTGGAAGACGGGGGGACAAAGAAGAACGGAGCTGTAGACGGCGAGGAACTGGGCAAAATATATCGTTATATGAAAGATGTACTTGGTGATATCGGCTATTTCACAAATCACGAAACTACGAATTGGGATGCCTTCCTCAAAAAGATGCTGGCGCAACTGAATCCAAACAAAGAAATGGTCTATCGCCTGCGGCAGATGTTCAATCGCATTCATGTTTTGGTTACCGGCAAAGGCAAAGGCTATGAATAACTATCATTACAAAACCGTCAATTGGAATAATCCTTGCTCGTCAAAACACAGGCGAAGACTTGTTCAAGGATATTCTTTTATCTAAGGAAGCTTCAATGGAAGAGCTAAACGACAGATTCAAAGAGATTTACAAACTGGTGGAGAAATTCTGCTTCGATCGCGAAAACCCCGAGAAAGCGATCCAAAACATGCGTAATTTTTCTGAAGGATACGATGCCTTTGGGATTGATGATGAAGAGATCAAGATTCTGCGCGACAGGATCTTGGATGAATATGACCTCAGCCCCAGGGACTTGGCGGATTTTGGCTTGATCCTCTTGAAAAGCGGTAAATATGAATTCGGTACTCTGGCTATATTCCTGATCAAAAAACACCGCCCCCGCCTGGATCCATACATCCGCGAACGTGTCAAGGAATGGCTGGATACGGCAGTGGAAAACTGGGCTCATGCCGACCTTCTGGGCATTAAAATTTTGCCTGTACTATTTGAACTGGAACTCACAGATCTGCAAAGCTTTAGCTCCTGGAGAGACTCCCCTTCCAAATGGACCCGAAGAGCCGCTATCACATCTCTCATCTGGCTGCGTAAAGCCTTTCCCGCCGAGGATGTTCTGCGTTTCATCGAACCTGTATTGAATGACAAAGAACACGTGGTGCAGCAAGCCATCTGTTGGCTGTTGAAAGACCTCTGGAACAAAGCCGGAGAGCCCGTGGAAGAATTTCTGGAAACTCATAAGAACGATATGAACCGCACCACTCTGAAACAAGTAACCGCCACCATGCCGCTGTCAAAAGCCCGAAAATTCCTTCCCCAAAAAGCTTTTGGTGCCAAAACCCAGAATGGAGAGCGTAATAAAAGATTCCACAAAAACAGAAACTATTCCCCAAGAAACTCAAATCCCCGTGAAAGAGGCCCAAAACCTATAGAAAACCGGGAAAAATAACAGCGCATATTTACCTTTTTCACCTCCTACCAAGAGCGATCCCCTCTGCTTGAAGCTGTACCGAAGCAGATATCATCGGGTAATCATCGAGTGAGCACTGCAGGATAACGCCTTTATATCTCCTTTATACTCCGTTTATGCTCTGAGGATGAATAGCACGAATCCTGCATCGTAGCATTCCGATGCTACTGGGATTTTTCGTATCGTAGCATTCCGCTGCTACGCTTCATTTCTGTGCGGCTCCAGCGAATCATATGACCAACTGCAGCAGTTCATGTAGTTGACGTCCGTTCGGAGCTTGACAACTCCATATGCAGCATGGCTTTTCCGGTATCACTCTGGGTTTTTAGCAGTCTAATAAGTCGACTGCTAAAAAAAGTGCTTGACACACAGTACGCTCTGCTTATCTTGTCTATATCATATGGAGGTAAGGTTATGAATACGCAACGTTTAACCATAAAGTCACAAGAACTGATCGCCAATGCCCAAACTATGGCCGGCGAATACGGACATCAGGAAATCACAGACCTGCATTTACTGAAGGCAATGTTTGACCAGGAGGAAGCCCTGATCCATCCCTTGTTGGCCAAACTGGAGATAAAGACCGACGACATCATGGTAGATCTCGAAAATGCTCTGCGCAAGCTTCCCCGAGTTCAGGGCGCTCAAGTGTATCTGGCTCAAGCCATTTTGGACATTCTGCACGTTGCGGAGAAGGAAGCGGATCGGTTGGGGGACGACTACATCAGCGGCGAGCATATTCTGTTGGGCATCCTGTCCACAAAGTGTGAATCTGCGCGGATCCTTTCGGCAAAAGGGCTGGATTCGGACAGGCTGTTGCAAGCTCTGAAAGAGGTACGGGGCAATCAGCGGGTCACAGATCAGAATCCTGAAGCCAAATATCAGGCTTTGGAAAAGTATGCCCGCAATCTGACCCGTCTGGCCCGGATGGAGAAGCTGGATCCGGTTATCGGGCGGGATGAAGAGATTAGGCGCACGATGCAGATACTATCTCGCAGGCGCAAGAACAATCCTATCCTGATCGGGGATCCCGGTGTGGGTAAAACTGCAATCGCCGAAGGATTGGCGCGCAGAATAGTAACCCGGGATGTGCCGGAAAACCTTTTGGGCAAAGATCTTCTAGAGCTTGATATGGCGTCTTTGGTAGCCGGAGCAAAGTTCCGCGGAGAGTTCGAAGAGCGTTTGAAGGCGGTATTGGCGGAGGTGGAAAAATCCAGCGGGCAGATCATCCTCTTCATCGACGAGATCCACACAGTTGTAGGCGCAGGCTCGGCAGAAGGCAGCGTGGATGCCTCCAATATGCTGAAGCCGGCTCTGGCGCGCGGGGCACTACATTGCATCGGCGCTACCACGATCGATGAGTATCGCAAGTATATCGAAAAGGACGCTGCTTTGGAACGCAGATTTCAGCCGATTCTGGTGGAAGAACCCAGCATGGAGGATACCATCTCCATTTTACGCGGAATCAAAGATAAGTATGAAGTTCATCATGGCGTTCAGATTACGGACAGTGCGATTGTAGCGGCGGCTACCCTCTCGGATCGCTATATCTCTGATCGCTTTCTGCCGGATAAGGCCATTGATCTGATCGATGAAGCCTGCAGTAGATTGCGTTTGGAGATAGATTCCATGCCCTCCGAATTGGATGAGATCGAGCGCAGAATCAGGCAATTGGAGATAGAACGGCTGTCTCTGGGCAAAGAAACGGACGCTTCATCCAAGGCCAGGCTCGAAAAGATAAATGAAGAACTGGCTCGACTTTCCGAAGAGCGCAATAGCATGAAACTGCAGTGGGGAAATGAAAAAAAACAAATAGAACAGATCAGACAGATCAAAGAAGAGATCGAAAACCTGAGAATGGAAGCGGAAAAGGCAGAACGGGAAGGAAACTACGAAAAAACCGCTGAGATCCGTTATGGCAGCCTGAGCGCTAAAGAACATGAATTGAATGCATTGCGTGAAAAGAAGCAAGGCACAGAGATGACACTCCTGAAAGAACAGGTGGACGAGGAATTGGTGGCAGAAGTAGTATCCAAATGGACAGGCATCCCCGTATCCAAGCTGGCTTCCGGAGAGATGAAGAAACTGCTGTCTCTGGAAGATGTATTGGCTCAGAGAGTGGTGGGTCAAAAAGAAGGTATCAAAGCCCTGGCAAATGCGATCCGGCGTAGTCGCAGCGGGCTTTCGGATGAGAACAGACCGATAGGCTCCTTCATCTTTTTGGGGCCTACGGGAGTGGGCAAGACTGAACTGGCCAAGACGCTTGCCAGCTATCTATTTGATACCGAAAAGGCATTGCTGAGGCTGGATATGAGCGAGTTTATGGAGCGGCACTCCGTGGCTCGGTTGATCGGTGCGCCTCCCGGATATGTGGGTTACGAAGAGGGAGGATACCTCACCGAGGCGGTGCGCAGACGCCCATATAGCGTGATTCTCTTTGATGAAATCGAGAAGGCTCATGGCGATGTGTTCAACCTCTTGCTGCAGATATTGGACGATGGCAGATTGACCGATGGTAAGGGGCGCACGGTGGATTTTCGCCATAGCGTGATCATCCTTACATCCAATATCGGCAGTCAGGAAATCTACAATCATCAGGGGGATTTGGCGGAGATCAGGCCGCAGTTGATGAGCATCCTGCGGGACTACTTCCGTCCGGAATTTCTCAACCGCCTGGACGACATCATTGTGTTCCATAGATTGGATAAAGAGCAGATTCGGAGGATTGTCCGCTTGCAATTGGATATCCTGGCAGACAGATTGGCAAAGCGGGATCTCAGTTTGAAGTTTAGCGAAAAACTGGTGGATCATATTGCGGATGTTGGGTTTGATCCACAGTTCGGTGCCAGACCGTTGAAACGAGCCATTCAGAGCGAGTTGGAGGACTTGTTGGCGAAATCTCTTTTGACTTCCGACATACCGCCAAATGCTGATATAATGGTGGATTATGATGGCGGTGGAGCAGGGATTGGGATAAAATACGTCCCCAAACAATAAATCCTGCTTGACAGAATTCTTGAATCAACAATATGTGAATATTGGGGTGAAAATATCCCTTTGAGTTTATAGTGTGGTTAGGTTTTCGGAGCTGTTCTTCCTGAATAGGGACGCTGCTCCAGGACTACATATCGAAGGTGCATCTCTGCGGCTATGGAATTTCTATTGCACAGAATGCTTTGTATTGATTACATACTTCTGGAAATCAGGGTATAAAACAAATGAATAGCACCAATCTAATAACCTAAGAAAGGAGAAACGCAATGAGACGATTATTGCTTTTCACGCTGCTGTTAATACTTACACTCAGTCTTAGCAGCACCATCTTTGCCCAAGTAACCGTTACCTTGGGAGAAGGGACGCAAACCAATAGTACAACTGGTTCCCCTGCTCCTTATGGTACATGGTACAGAAACTACCGGCAACAGTATCTTGTGCTTTCTAACGAGCTCAATGATATTGGTGGCGGACCTGGAAACATCAACTCCGTCGCCTTCAACGTCGCCGCTTTGAACAACTGCACACCAATGAACAACTTCAGAGTGCGCATCAAAACAACTGAACAGACTACACTATCAAGCAATTTTGAGGCTGGAACCTACACAGAAGTGTTCCAGGTCGCAGAGTTCATGCCTGTAGTTGGATGGAATACTCATACTTTCAGCACTCCATTCAACTGGGATGGCGCTTCAAATCTGCTCATCGAAGTGGTTACCGACCTTATAACTGGTAGCTATGCACAGAATGCCTCAGTTTACTACACGGTAACTTCTCACAATAGCTCCCTGCGCTATCAGAGTGACTCTGAATCTGCTGATCAGTCCACTACCGGTACCACTTTTGCCGGTCGCTCCAATATGCAAATCAATATGGAAGCGTTGGACATCACAGACTTGAACGCAATGGGTATCACTGGCCCCACAACTCCAAACGTAAACTCCACCGTGAACTACACTGTTTCGGTGAAGAACTACAGCCTTACCTCACTTTCTAACTACACCGTCAAACTCATGCAAGTTGGTGGCGTGGAACTCGGCAGCGTAGCCGGCACCACTATCCAACCCCAAGAAACTCTTACCTTTACCATGCCCTGGACCCCCACCGTTGTCGGTGAAACTCAGCTTTATGGTAAAGTAGTAATGACAGGGGACGAAAATCCTGCCAACGACGAAACTGACATGCTTAACATAAACGTGATGGAAGCAGGATTGCTGGTGGTCGAACTTGGAAACGGCACCGGGACCAATACCAATACCGGACCTTCCCCCTACGGCACATACTACAAGAACTTCCGTCAACAGTATCTGTACACAGCGGACGAAATTTATGCCGCCGGCGGCGCACCCGGACTCATCAACTCCCTGGCCTTCAATGTGCAATCCCTTGACCAATGCACAGCCATGCCGAACTACAGAATACGCCTGAAACACACCGAACAGGCTGCTCTTACCACAGCCTTTGAAGCCGGTGAATATACCCAAGTATGGCAATCTGCAGAATACATGCCAGTTAATGGCTGGAACATTCATGTATTCACTACTCCATTCTTCTGGGATGGCGCTTCCAATCTGCTGGTAGACATCGTTACCGATCTCATTCCCGGCGATTATGCCCGTAACGCGCTGGTTTATCAGACGGCTACACCTTTTGCCAGCTCTCTGCGTTATCAGAGCGATTCTACTTCTGCAGATACAGCGACAACTGGTAGCGTGTATTCAGACCGCTCCAATGCTCGTTTCTTCATGATTATTGACGATATGGGCAGCCTCAGCGGAACCGTCACCAGCGGTGGCTCACCTCTGGCTGATGTACTGCTCGCTGTGGAAGGCACAGTGTTTACAGCTACCTCTGCTGCAGATGGTAGCTACAACCTGCCTTTCGTACCGGTTGGTTCTCAGACAGTTACCGCTTCCAAGCATGGTTACATCGACGTAAGTCACACTGTAACCATCGTGGAAGATCAAACTAGTACTCAAGACTTCGTATTGAACCTGCTTCCTCAGGTTGCCGTGAGCGGAAGAATTGTTGGCAGCGACGCCCCCACCGTGGGTATTGCCGAAGCTGCAATCACTCTCAGCGGTTACGAACCTTACACCGCAACCACAGACGCCAACGGTATGTTCAACATCCCGAACGTGTTTGCCAACCACACTTACAACTACACTGCCGCAGCTATTGGCTATGCCTCTACAACCGGTACTCTGGAAGTGGGCAGCACTGCCGTTAACATGGGTGACATCATTGTGAACGAAGTAGCTTATCCTCCACATAGTGTGGTAGCTACCGAATCTGAGGATTATGCCTCTGTAGCTTTGCAGTGGGAAGCTCCCGTACCCGGTGGCAGCGGTTTCGAAGACAGCTTTGAAGAATATGCAGATTTCTCGATTGAGTTTGGCGAATGGACACTGGTAGACGTGGATCAATCCACCACCTACGGATTCAGTGGTATTTCCTTCCCCAACAGCGGAACCGCGATGTCCTTCATAGTATTCAATCCGGCCACCACCACTCCTCCGCTGGAAGATAATCCTGCCGTAACCGGTGACAAGTATGCTGCATGCTTTGCATCTACCACCCCTCCGAACAACGACTGGATGATCACTCCCCAGGTATTGGGCGGTGGAGAAGTAAGATTCTGGGCCAGAACATATATGCCCGACTACGGCTTGGAACGCTTTAATGTTGGTGTATCCACAACCGGAACTGCTCCTGCAGACTTCACCATCATCAGCGGAACCACCTATGTAGAAGCTCCGATTGTATGGACCGAGTACGTATATGATCTCTCAGCTTATGCCGGACAGCAGATTTATGTTGGCTTGCAATGCGTATCCAATGACGCCTTTATCTTCTTCGTAGATGATTTCTACGTAGGAGATATTCAGGTTCGCACTGCTTCCAGCGCTGCAGCTATGAATGTTCCAGTTATAGACATGGTAAAAAATGCTGATGCACGTCGCAGCATCGTTACTCCTAATCCCGTGAACATCGTATCACCTCAGCCCAGAAATACCGAACGCTCACTGCAGGGTTACAAAGTGTACCGCCTGCTGTCAGCTGATCAAGCTAACGAAGCCAACTGGGATACCCTGACTGAAAGTACTATCACCCCTACTAGCTATACAGACAACGCATGGGGTCCCCTGCCTTCCGGTGTTTACAAATATGCCGTGAAAGCACTTTATACAAACAACGTGATGTCCCCTGCAGCTTTCTCTGCTGACCTTCACAAAGGCATGATGGGCGTACTGAACGGCACCGTTACCGAATTTGGTACTGGTTTTGCCGTTGAAGGCGCAACTGTCACAGCCGGTGAATACAGCGGAGTCACAGACGCTACAGGTGAATACAGCTTCCAGGTCTATGCTGGTACTTACAATGTGACTGCCTCCAAGACAGGATATCAATCCTTTACTCAGGATGGTGTAGTCATCACCGGACTGCAAACTACCACAGTGGACTTTGTCCTTACCGAGATCACCCTGCCTCCAGCTGCCGTAGTAGCTGTAGAAGCTGGCGATAACATAAACCTCACATGGATGGCTCCCGGTACTGCCGGTGGCGAATGGCTCCACTATGACAGCGGTGAAAACAATGACAGCATCGGAACCGGTGGCTCAACTAACTTCGACGTAGCTGTACGCTTCCCTCCGAGCGCTCTCACTGATTATGCTGGAATGAGCTTGCATGCCCTCAAAGTATGGCCTGCTCAGCCCGGAACCTTCACCCTCAAGGTATGGACCGGTGGTGATGCTAGCACTCCTGGTACCTTGGTAGTAGAACAGCCCTTCACTCCTGTACTTGATACCTATAATACCGTATTGTTGGACAACCCTGTAACCATCAGCGGAACCGAAGAACTGTGGTTTGGCTACAACTGCAACGTATCCAGCGGATATCCTGCCGGTTGCGATGCCGGTCCTGCCACCGATGGACTGGGCAACATGATGTATTTCAATAATGTTTGGGGTACTCTTCTGGATATCAATCCCGATTTGAACTACAACTGGAACATCCAGGGTTATGTAGGCTACACCGGTCCCGACCGTGGTGGTCTGATGCCCTTGACTACAAAGACAAACTTCGAGCAAGTAAATGAAGAACGCGCACTGGATGGTTATAAAGTATGGCGTCTGCTGCAAGGTCAGGAATCCAATGAGGCTCAATGGGCTGCCATTTCTAATATCATTACTACAACTGCTTATCAAGACACAGACTGGAGTACCCTGCCTGACGGCATGTACAGATGGGCTGTAAAAGCAGTTTACACAGGCGGTGCCCTCTCCGCTACTGCGTTCTCCAACGTCATTGAAAGACTTACAGAGATCGGAACCATCTCCGGTTTCGTACGTGATCAACAACAGCAACCCATCAGTGGCGCTACTGTCTCTACCGGAAACTACTCTGCCACTACAAACGCCCAAGGCGTTTACAGTATGGCCGTTCCTGCCGGAACCCACTCTGTGGTTGCCAGCCATCCGAATTACACTTCTGTAGTTACAAATGGTGTGATTGTTGTTACCAACCAGATCACTACTCTGAACTTCATTCTTCCTCCCAGCGAGGTTTTGTTTGAAGATAGCTTCGAAAGCTATGCAGACTTCAGTACCACCTTCGCTCCTTGGATATTGAATGACGTTGATGGATACACAACCTATGGTTTCAGTGGTATTTCCTTCCCCAATAGCGGAACCGCGATGTCCTTCATAGTATTCAATCCGGCCACCACCACTCCTCCGCTGGAAGATAATCCTGCTCATACCGGAGACAAATATGTAGCCTGCTTTGCATCTACTACCGCTCCAAACAACGACTGGATGATCACTCCGGTGCTTCCCGGTGGCGGTGAATTGAAATTCTGGGCAAGGACTTACATGCCCGATTACGGCTTGGAACGCATCAAAGTTGGTGTGTCCACAACTGGAACAGCTCCTGAAGACTTCACCATCATCAGTGAAGGTACTTACCTGGAAGTTCCGATTGAATGGACTGAATATACCTTTGATCTCGCCAGCTATTACGGTCAGCAGATCCATATCGCCCTCAACTGCGTATCAAACGACGCCTTCATCCTCTTCGTGGACGATGTAGAATACTCCGGTTCTGGTGATGCCGATGACGTGGTAGCCGTACATAAAAACGCCCTCAATGGCAACTATCCGAACCCCTTCAACCCCGAGACCACCATCTCCTTCAGCGTGATGAACGACGGTCCCGTAAACATCGACATCTACAACGTGAAAGGCCAGCTTGTACGCACGCTTGTCAAGGACGTGAAAGCTGCCGGTGACCACACTGTGGTTTGGAAAGGTACAGATAACAACGGTCGTGCAGTATCCAGCGGTGTTTACTACTACAAGATGACCACTGGCAAATACAGCTCAACCAAGAAAATGATCCTCATGAAATAAGCGAAAAGCTTATCCATGAATACAATAGGCTCCCTTCGGGGAGCCTTTTTCGTTCTCATTCATCCGGTACGATAATTCCCAGCAGGATTTCTCTTGACCTATCACGGCATTTCGGACTACATGCGCCAATGTTCAATATTTCAGAATGCACTGTTCGTTTGGCCCTGCCGCAGGATAAAACCGGGCTGATTGATATCTCCAGGCACATCTGGGGAGGAACTGACTATCTGCCGCAGATTGTGGATCGCTGGATAGCCGAACCATGGTTCTATGTGTGTGAATACCGCGGTAAGGTCATCGCCTGCCTGAAGCTGAGCAAGCTTCCGGATAATGTATTGTGGTTCGAGGGCTTGCGAGTACACAAAGACTTTCAGGGCAAGGGTGTAGCAAAGCTGATGAACAGCGAAATGATGCTTTTAGCAAAGCGTCTGAGAGCGCATGATCCCCTGCTCAGGTTCGAATTCTGCACATACTACAAGAATATCGGAAGCATGGCGCTCACTTCAAAACTGGGTTCGGTGCAAGTGGAAGCTTTTTACTCCCTGACAAAATGCGGTGTGCATCGAACTGCAAAGCCCGAATTCATCAAGGATATCGATGAATCCATCTTTAATTACTATCCAAATTACCTGCCTCTGAATTGGCAGGTTGTACATAGCAAACAAGAGAGCCTGGAGTATATCTCGCAGAATGCGGTGGTGTTTCAGACTCCTCATTCCCGCTATTTGATGGGAAGAATAGGCGACCCCTGCATCACTTTTCTGCAGCCTCCCACAGAGTATTTGAAAGAGGATCTGCCCTATTTCCAGTATTTCTTTGGCGCACGCAAGCACATCAGCGTAATCTTGAACTCAGGTTTTAAAAGCTATCTTCCCTTTATGTACCGCCATAAATTCTTTTTCTGGGGTGAAACCTCTGAAGAAGCGCTGAATATGCTGGTATTCACCTTGCCATAACAACTTCTCCCGAAGCCCAATCTCTACGATTCAAGCAGTGCCGAACGAGATATAAAGGTGAAATAACGCAGTGCCCACCCGATGATAACGGGATGATATCTCCTTTGGCAGACGATGCAGCAAAGGGAGAGACGTGGCCAATATTGGTAAAGGGGATTTACTGATCTGCAGATCGAGAGACAAATTGACGCAGCGGATATCAGTTTTGAGGAAAACCAAGGTGCGTTATTTGAGCTTTACAAAAAAGTATTTGACACAATAGGCCATCCATAGCATTTGGACAGGCAGTGAGAAATGTAATTTTAACGTACGAATAGGAGTGAACTGTATGAGGTTAGACAAGCGTCGCCTTATCCTGATCCTGCTTGTTGCTTTTATCCTCGGACTTACGATGGTAACAGCACAAAAGCAGGATACCAGAGATGAGAACGTAGTTGCAGATTTTAGCGTGTCGGATGTTCCGGCAGACGACGGTTCGGGACTGATGTTGTCTTGGAAGCCCTTGGATCGCAGCAAGCGAATCATCGAATATCGTGTCTATCGTGGTATCAAACCCGATCAATTGTTCTATTTAGAAACCATCCAGGTCAATCCCAAAAGCGGCGTTGCTTCAGACGTAATGTATTATTATGACAACTCCGCCAGTGAGCTTTCCGATGCGAGTTTTCCCGCAAAACTAAAATTGGAAAAGGGGCAACCGTCAAATGGCATATTATATAAGAATCCCCCTCGTGACCTGAAGTTTACCGCATCATTGCTGGATCACTTCCAAATGATTTCTCTTTCAAACCGCAATCACTTCTACAAACGTAGTCAAGAAGTGGTGGTGGATCCCGAGGCCGAAGAGATCAATAGTTATGCCGGTATGAAGGCAAACCAACAGACAGTATTGGGTTTTTTGAAGCCCGGCAGTACATACTATTATACGGTAGTGGCTGTTGATGAACGTCAGCGGCTCTTGCCCAATGCTCCGGTGCAATCCGGAAGCCCGATTCCAAACCGTCCGGATCCATCTCCCGCTCTTCACAGTGTGTTACTGCAAGACATCGGCGAGCTGCGCTTTGAATGGGAGTATCCCATCTACAAAAGTTCTTTGGTTCAATACCGCATTTGGCAAATGAATAACATAGTCCCCAAAAGCTGGGATGAGATGAGACAAAACATCCTTTCCCTGGAAGGAATGGGACGCCTTGTAGCCCAGGGAGCGGTTGGCGGCGGAGCTTTACCAAACTACACCAAAGTGGAAGTGGGCGAAGGTATCGCCGGATTCAATGGCTCCACCTTCGTATTGGAACTCATCGATGCATACGGTGCTTCATCGTTCTCCCCGCTATCACAGCCTCGCCTGTTGAATAGCGATGCCCTTCCTCCCCGCACTGACTTCTGGGTGGAAGATAAACCCAACGATAAGGGCGATCGCCTGTCCGTGGTGTGGGATCATCCCATCATCTTTGTTGTGAAGACCACATCTTTGAATAAAGAGAATACTCGCCTGCGCGTGAACTATCAATTGAATAAGACCGAGAATCAGGAAGTAAGCAATATATGGTTCAGCTTCTATGATCCGGAGAATGGCACAGAACTGGCCACCATCAAAGAATTCTATCAGGACGACAGCGTCATCCTGAAGCTGCCGGATGATTACGATTTTAAGAAGGGTGTAAAAGCGAAGATCACCATGACCGGCAAGCCTGAAATACCCGAAGATTATGTGATCGAACAAGACTTGGAGTACAATCCCGGAATGATGGCCTTACTGCCCGCAAAAGCGCTGTATCGCAATGGTAGAGATGTATCCAATATCTTCAACGTGGTGTATCGCAAATATATGCACTCTCCCGCCTGGCGCTTGATTATGAAGAATACATCCTATGATAACTCTTTGGATGTAACAGTTCCTTACGGCACAAATGCCCAGAAACTGGTTCAGGGTATCAGCTATGCCGAAGGTGATTCCATGATTATGCACATTGTGGGGGCAGAGGGTGTGGAGCGCACAGCCCGTAAGCTGATACCCGGAGAGCGCAAAGCGCCGGTAACGATGATGTCGCATGTAGTGGATTTCTTGTGGGATGCCAAGAACGAAGTATTGGTGAGCACCAGTCTGTTTGAGGGCAGAGCCCGCGAAATGCACGAGAAGACAATAGCGGAAGCTCAAGCCGCCATTGCAGAATTGGAAGCCGCCAAAGAAGGTGCCGATGAAGCTACATTGGCCTCGCTGAATGCTCAGATCGAGCGTCAACAAGCTATTCTGGACACATATAGCAACAATGAAACAGTGCAGCATGCTCTGAACACCAAAAGCAATGGCTCACGCCTCAAACAAATTCTGAAAGCGTATGACAACTTTATGCGCAGCCAGAGTTTCCTGGTGGTGAAAACCGATAGCAAGGGACTGTTTGTGGAGTCTGAACCGTTGGAGAATGGTGTTAATACAGCGTATTTCATGCCAGTATCAAACTGGTTTGACAACAATAAATGGGTGACACTCTTTACTACCTTGCTCTTTGTGGGGATTGTGGTGGTATTCGTGAACCTTGCCAAGCGCGGGAAAGACCTCTATATACGTCCGATTGCGGGTTTGCAGGAGATCGACAACGCCATCGGCCGCGCTACCGAGATGGGCCGCCCAATGTTGTATTGCATGGGTAATGGCTCCATATCTGATGTGGCGACCATCGCATCCATGGGTATTTTAGGATTGGTGGCACGTCGCGCTGCGGAATATGACACTAAGCTCATAGTTCCCTGTTACGACTACATCATCATGCCCATCGCTCAGGAAATCGTGCGAGAAGCCCACTATGCCGTGGGTCGTCCGGACACCTATGATCGTAACAATGTATTCTACCTTACCAATGTGCAATTTGCTTATGTGGCAGGCGTGAATGGTATCATGATCCGTGAGCGGATGGCAACCAACTTTTTCCTGGGCTACTTTGCTGCGGAAGCGCTGTTGATGACGGAAACTGGAAATACAGTAGGTGCTGTGCAGATTGCCGGTACGGACGCAGTTACACAGATTCCGTTCTTCATCACGACTTGCGACTACACTTTGATCGGAGAGGAATTGTATGCCGCGAGTGCCTATTTGAACCGCGAACCGATGCTTTTGGGCACCCTGAAAGCTCAGGACTATTTCAAGTTCTTTATCTTGTCCATCGTGATCGTTGGAGCTATATTGTCCAGCTTCGGGATCACTGGATTAACCACTTTGCTGCCAGAGAAATAAACGAGGTTTTCAATGAAGAAGACAATACCATTACTAATCGTAATTGTTGGAGGTCTGATCTGGGTGGCTTGGGCCTTTAGCCCCCACTACATCCTTCAAGAAGTGTTTTACAATCAGTTCTATCTGCCTTGGGCTTATGCTTCGTCGCCTTTCGCGATGCTTTTGGGTGTGCTGTCTCTCACCATGATGCACTCCAACAAAATCAAGATGAAAGCGCCGAAATGGCAATATAGCTATTTCTTCTTTGGCAGTTTCATCATCACCTGCCTGGCCGGTTTTATTGGCGGCATCCAAAAAGGCAGTTTGTTTATGTGGATGTTCGAAAACGTACAGATGCCGATGAGTGCCACAATGTTCTCTCTGTTGGCTTTCTATATGGCATCAGCAGCGTACAAGGCATTCCGTGCCCGTAGTCCTGAAGCCACGGTACTCTTGGTGGCTGCGATCGTTGTGATGCTGGCTCAGGTTCCGCTGGGAGTACAAATCTCCAAACACCTGCCCACCATCTCACAATGGATTTTGGACGTTCCGAACCTCGCTTCCAAGCGTGGTATCATGTTGGGTGTTGGTCTGGGATCCGTGGCCACATCCCTGAAAATTTTATTAGGCATCGAACGCTCATATCTGGGCGGCGGTGATTGATCCGGGGAGAGGAAAATGAATATCTTTGAAAGAATGCAAAAGCTTGACCGCCGCTGGATCTACATTGTTGTAGCTTTGGCAATCATCATTCCCTTGATGATACCTTACGACTCCGACAACGTGACCACTCCTCCTACCGAGAATCTGTATCAGATGATCGATAGCTTTGCCGGTAGAGAAGACCGCGCTATCCTGATGAGCTTTTATCACGATGCTGCCACTATGCCGGAGCTCTTTCCCATGGAAGTTGCAATCCTGCGTCACTGCTTTGAACGTAATGTGAAGGTCTTTACACTTACATGGTTCCCTGCCGGCGCGCCGATTATCGACTACGCCATAAACTCCGTGAAAGAGGAGTTTCCCGATATCCAAAGCGGAGTGGATTACTGTAACTTTGGCTACAAACCTCAAGCCTTCGCAATGGTGCTGGGTATGGGTGACAACATCGCCAATACTATGAATACAGACGCCGAAGGACGCAAGCTGGAAAACCTGCCCATCATGAAAGGCATCAATAACTACAGCGAGATGAACCTGGCAATCGAATTCTCCGGCTCTTCCGCGGGTGGTATGTGGATCACCTACGCGCGGCCGAAATATGGCTTGAATGTGGCTGTAGGCGTTACTGCGGTTATGGCTGCCGATGAGTATCCCTATTTGCAATCCGGACAGCTTATCGGAATGCTGGCAGGTCTCAAAGGGGCTGCCGAATATGAAAAGCTGGTAGATATCTTTGCCGCCTATCGCGATCCAAAGATTGATTATAGCGTGAAAATGGACGAAGACGGCAACAAGATACTGCCGGGACGTCCCTTTGGACGCGAGATTCTGGAAGACGACTCCAGCAAGAAACTCTCCCTCATCACTACTCAGACGAAAGCGGTGTTTACTCCGGAGGAATTTGCTGCGTTCAGCGCAAAGTACCCCGAAAACATGGCTTTGCTGAATAGCATGCGCAAGGTTGAAGAAGGTAAAATGATCATCGATATCACCGAGATCACTCCGGAAATGCGCACACAAATGGGTGACATCATGTACCGTGAGATCGAGCGCCTTACCCGCAATACCCTGTACAAATTCAAAGTGGCGCGTATCGGGATGAACGCTCAGAGCGTAGCTCACATCATGATCATCGTCTTCATAGTATTGGGTAATATTGGTTACTTCATCCAAAAAGCCCGTCAACCGAAGAACTAAGAGGAGGAAGAAATGAGTTTCGAATTATTCAGTAATCTGGTGGGAGCTTTTTTCACTCTGTGCATTTTCTCCTTCCTGTACAAAGACAATCCCTTCTACCAAGCTGCAGAACAGATGCTTGTGGGCATCTCTCTAGGTTATGGCCTGGTATATACCTACAATCGGGTGTTTGTGCCCTACGTGTGGCAGACTATCGTGATCAAACACCAGTTTGTGCTTATTATCCCTGCCATCATGGGTATCCTGTATCTCTTCCGCTTCTCGCGTAAATTGGGCTGGCTATCCCGTTACCCAATCGCATTTTCCATGATGGGAGTAGGTATGGGCGTGCCGATGGGTATCCACGCCAGCATTCTGGTTCAGATGCGTCAGGCCATGGTTCCCATCGAATCCGTAAACCTGTTCCTGATATTCATCGGTACTATCGCAGTGCTTTTGTACTTCTTCTTTTCCAAAGCTCACAGCGGAGCCTATGGCAAGTTTGTGAATGTAGGAAAATGGTACATGATGATCGGTTTCGGAGCCTCATTCGGACTAACCGTTATGGCTCGTATATCACTCTTGATCGGGCGTATCCAATTCCTGGTCAACGACGTTTTTGGTATCCTCAAGTAATATTGAAGGCAGCCTGGCGCAGTGGTATGCTGCGCCGGGTCTTTCTTTGTGACAGCAAACCGGGGAAACCCGAAGATAGAATACCCGTTTTGGGGATATGATGAAAAAAGCTCTTTATATGACCATCATGGTGTTGCTCCTCTGGGGCGTCACCGTACTATTTGCCGCTCCCGCACTTAGCGGAAACATAGCGGAGTTTAGCGTATCGGATCTGCCTGATGACGATGGTAGCGGTATTATCTTGAAGTGGAAGCCTCTTTCCAAAGAACACAGAGTGATTAAATACAACATCTACCGCGGAGTTAGTCCCGATTCGTTGTTTTTGCTCACCTATCTGGAAGTGGATCCCAAGCTGGGTGTATTGGCACCCTATTTATACTATTACGATACAGGCGATCAACCATTGGCAGAGTTTGAGACCTCGCCGATGCGCCTCAAGAAAGAAAAGGATCAACCAGAAGATAGTCCCCTGTACGACAAGTTTCCGCTGATTCCAGAGCTCTTGGCTAAGGTGGTTGATCGTTACAATCTGCTTGCAATCACCAAAGCCTCTCACTTGCATAAAAGTTCGCGGACTATCCTGAAAGACGATAAAAGCTTTGCCGGCTTGAAAATGACCCAGATGGACGGCATCTATGCCATCCCCAAGGTGGGCGTAACCTATTATTATAGCGTTGCGGCAGTGAACGAGCGGGGTATGGTGTATCCCGGAGCGGAAGCATTGTCCATCATTCCGGAAGACAATCCTCCTGATGCCAGCGCCATCATCCATGCCAGTTATGTGCAGGATGCCGGGAATATGAACTTTGAATGGCTGCCTCCCACAGGATCTGCGGATATCGCCGCCTGGCAGGGATGGTTGTTCCCGCGGGCTTTGATGCCGGAAGCGAAAGTGCTGCCTCAGGACTGGATGAACAGTGCCTTGCAGGTATTTGATATCCCCAATATGAGTGCCAGCTCTGTCTATTATCACACTGTTGATTTTGATGCTTCAGGATACGATCCCTCGCAATATGTACCGGTGCTTTCCTACATAGATTATGCCGGGCAGATGGCAGCAGTGACGGCAAATACCTATCGGCACCTGAACCGGAGTGATCTGGCTGCGCTACCTGCTTTTACAGTGATGGACAAGGCAAACGATAAGGGCGACAACATCCTGGTGTCTTTCGGAAAACCGCTTGCTTACATTACTTTAGCTGAGTTTACAAACAGAAAACACAACAAGCTGAAGATTAACTACGAGATCTCGGAAAATGAGAACTTCACCGTTGACAAAGTGAAGTTTAGCTTCAAGACCAAGGATGGCAAGGAAATCGGCACGATCACCGAGAAGTATGTGGATAAGGTGCTGCAATTTCCCATCCCTCCAGAGTTTAAGAACATAAAGTACATCCATGCTGAGATCGCTGTCCTGCTGCTGAAAGGCTCAGATTGGGAACCGGAAGTGGTAAGCCAGGAAGTGGTGTACAACGAGTATTTCAAGCGCTTTCAGGCTCAAAGCACCTTCGTGAATGGTGTTGACATCAGCAAGCTCTTCTTTGATGTGCAACAAAGATCCATGCTGGACTGGGATTTCAGTAACGGTATCCGTGCAAATGCACTTACCAGAACTTACGATCACATGGTTCCCTTTGAAGATGTAGTGTTCAGTCCCATCACTGGTTTTGATTCCACCAGCCGCAGATTTCTCTTTGACGCCCGGTTGTCGATTGCCGTCGATGCGGAAAATGGCTATAACTTTGATGTACCGCTCAGTCGCGATGCTTTTCTCCAAGAGATGGCAAACCGCGAGAGCAAGATAAAAGAGCTGGAAGTAAAACTGGCCGAAGCAGCTGACGAAGAAATGTCTGCAGAACTGGAGTATCTCAAGGGCGAGTATAGCTTCATTACAGAGCATCCCGCCTACATCGAAGCATCCGCTGCCGAGAGCGATAAAGCCTGGCGTAAGATCATGCTTTCTTGGCGCGACAAAGCGCAACGCTCCCACAAATACCGCCTGATAGCCACCGACACAAAATCCGCGTTCCAAATCTCGGACATCTATCTGGATGAAGCCGGCAATGAATGGTTCTACCCGGTGTCCCAATGGTTTGACAGCACCAAGACTCTTACTTTGTTCACAACCGTTTTACTCTTGATCCTGGTAGTATATGCCATCGTAATTACCAGACGGAAGGAAGTATTTATCCGCCCGATTGCCGGCTTGCAAGAGCTGGACAACGCCATCGGCCGAGCCACGGAGATGGGACGTCCCGTGATGTTTGTACCCGGATGGGGCACTTTGGGAGATGTGTGTACTATCGCCAGCCTGATGATCCTGGCGCAGGTGGCCAAAAAGACTGCCGAATACGATATCCGCCTGATCAATCCGCATTGCGACTACATGGTCTTGCCTTTGGCTCAGGAGATCGTCTCCACCTCATACAGCGAGATGGGGCGCCCGGATTCCTTCAACCAAAACGACATATTCTTTGTAAGCTACGATCAATTCCCCTTCTGTGCCGGTGTGAACGGTATCACAGTGCGTGAAAAGGTAGCAACCATATTCTATATGGGCTTCTTCAATGCTGAAGCGCTGCTGCTTACTGAAACAGGAAACCAGACAGGTGCCATTCAGATAGCCGCAACTGACGCCGTTACCCAGATTCCCTTCTTCATCACCACTTGCGATTACACTCTGATTGGTGAAGAATTCTATGCAGCCAGTGCCTATCTTTCCCGTAACCACGACATGGTGAGCATGTTGAAGGCTCAGGACTACTTCAAGCTGTTCATCATCCTGGGTATTATTGTGGGCGCTGTGCTTTCCACTCTCAATATCAGCGGTTTCATAC
>JALOBM010000176.1 GCA_023228285.1 Candidatus Cloacimonadota bacterium
CTAAAGCTTCTTTAACGCTCCACTCTTTCCAGATATTGCCTACCAGGCCGATTCCCGGGGTGAGAACCTTTTTGCCCGGCTGCCAGCCACTGGGCGTTACATTCTTGCCCTTAGTCTCACGAACAAGCTGGTACGCCTTGATCTGACGCAAAGCTTCACTTACGTTTCTGCCGACAGGCGGAGTAAGCACTTCAAATGCCTGGATCACTCCATCTGGGTCAATAATGAAACGGCCCCGTGTTTCAGTGCCAGCTTCTTCATTGTAAACACCGTACATTGTGCCGATCTTACCGCCTTGGTCAGAAACCATGGGGAAAGGGATATCCTTATTGACCATTTTCGAAAGTTCATGATCATTCCATATTTTATGGACAAACGGTGAATCAACAGAAATGGACAGGACTGTGACGCCTAACTTTTCAAATTCGCTAAATTTTTCAGCAACTGCTGAAACTTCCGTGCCTCAGACAAAGGTGAAGTCACCCGGATAAAAACATAGCATTACCCATTTCCCGGCATAGTCAGCCAGATCCACTTTTGTAAACTTTCCCTGGTGAAATGCAGATGCAGTAAATGTCGGTGCTTTGCTTCCAACTTTGATCATTTTCTTACCTCCTATAAATTTTAATTTCACTTTCTGGTACACAGGATCCAGGCTGTATACTTACTGCTTAAGCCTCAGATGTCTAACCGGTTCTTTCCTACTCGTAAGGAAATATACATTTTATTTAAAATGAATATTATTTAGTATTATATCAATATATATAAAAATTTGCCAGCACGGTATGATGGCTACGCTGTTCCTATGAAATGTGCAATTTGATAAGCCGTTGATTTAGAAAAAAGCTGTTGAGGATGTCAGAGCTATTGGATCTTAATTGTATGACTTAATATTTCTTAAGCAAATTTTTGTAAAAGGCTATATATATAATTTACATCTCTGCTCCGTATCTGATTTTTACGCCCTTACCATCGTAACAACAGTCTCAACATGTCCTGTTTGGGGGAACATGTCGAAAGGCTGGATGGTTTTGATAGCGTAGCCGTTTGATATCAGGCTCTTTATATCACGGGCCAGTGTTGCGGGGCCGCATGAGACGTAGACTATTTTTTGCGGCGATATCTTTATTATGGAGGCAATGACTCTGGGATCGCATCCTGTCCTTGGAGGATCAAGCACTACGGTATCGAATCTTTCGCCTGAAAGAGCCTCTGAAATATCCTCAGCTGACCCGGAATGGCCTGTTGTGTTGTCAAGTCCGTTGAGTTCCGCGTTGATCTTTAGGTATTTCGAAGCCTGGGGCCACTCCTCCACTGCTGTTACGTGTTTTGCTTTATCTGAGAGGAATGCAGTCAGAGTTCCGGCGCCGGAATACAGTTCAAGGATATTTTCGGGAGACGGCCCAGCCGCCATCGTTGAAGCGTATTTGTAAAGCGCAAGAGCCTGCTCTGAATTGATCTGGAAGAAGGAGGATATTTCGAAGTTGAATCTGTACTTTCCAAGCACTTCCTGCATAACTGTCTCGCCATAGATGGAAGAGAACTCATCTCCCCAGATGAAGTTGCCTTTTGAGAAGTTTTTGTTGAAGACCATGCCCCTGAGATCATCTGAATGTCCGGCAGCTATATTTTTAAGCTTCCGCGCCTCATCCCTGTCAGCAGATCTGCCCGCAACAACTCCGCATAAGCTGTGATCTGTAAATTTTGCAGTCCGAAACACTAGGTGTCTTATAAAACCCATAAGATGGTTACTCTTATCGTTCCATCCCTCAAGCCCCGCCTCTTTCAAGTCCTTGATAAGTGAGATTACGTTTGATTCCAGTTTTGGAAGCAGGACAGGACAGCCTGTAAACGGAACAATATCGTGGCTTCGGTTTTTATAGAAGCCGGCAAGAAACTTTTCCCTGCGATCACTCTGTACCGGTAGGGAGGCCTTGTTTCTGTAGCCCCACTGGGATGGCGAGGGAATGCAATTATTAATTGAAGGATCCGGTACTCCCCCGATCCTTTTGATAGCGTCGAAGACAGTTTTTGTCTTAAGCTTGAGCTGTGACGTGTAATCTATGTGCTGGAGCTGACATCCTCCGCACTTTCCGTAAACCGGGCAAAGCGGCTTTATTCTTATCGATGAGTCATTATGCCTCTCGATGACTTTTGCCGTCGCGTAATTCTTCTTTGCCTGGACTATACGGCATGTGACCTCTTCTTCAGGAAGCGCATCGGGAACAAAGACAACGAAGCGTTCATCCCCGAGCCTGACTATGCCCTCCCCTTCGTTGTTTATATCTGTAATTTTAAACTTCTTTATTTCTCCCTGAAGCATGTTCTCCCTCCAAAAAGGCCGTATAGAAAAAGGGGCAGGGAAATCTCCCCGCCCCCTCTGACAGATTATATCAGATTGCTTCTACTTCCTTGCAGCCATTGCCTCGTCCATCATTTGATATCCGTATTCAAAGGCCTTTTCGTTGAGTTCTTCTGTGCCCTTGGGGACTCTTGCAAGAATAGCTTTTTTGATCGCTTCGGGCTTTGTCAGGTTCTTAACTTCAAGGACCTTCGCAGCTGTGCCAAGTGCCACCATGTTGACTACGAGCTCACGGCCGAGCTTCTCTCTTGCTGTTCTTACTATTGGGAGAAGGTATACATCGGCATCAAGCTTCGGGGGCTCTGTTACAAAAAAATCGTCAAGGATGACGGTTGCGCCCTTTGCTGTGTCGTGGCTGTACTGGTCACATGCCTTCTGAGTAAGGATGACCTGAAGGTTGG
>JALOBM010000177.1 GCA_023228285.1 Candidatus Cloacimonadota bacterium
TTTCCTTTTAGATCCTACAGAAGCACGGTGGCTGAGCGGAGCCGAAGCACGGTGGCTGAGCGGAGCCGAAGCACGGTGGCTGAGCGGAGCCGAAGCACGGTGGCTGAGCGGAGCCGAAGCCATGCCACACAAGAGCAAAGGGCCTTCGACTTCGCTCAGGCCCCAGAAATAGTCAGCCTCCGGGTGCATCCACCCGATCACACACCACCCCACCATGACGAACAAAACGAATCAACCCAATGCCCTTGGCTAGATAAATATGCGTGACCGTCCGAGAGGACCAGTCCGACTGAAAGTCGTTCAGCATGAAGCATATAACATTTTCGTAGATGCGACCTCCAACAGCCAGCGAGTCAAAATGCTCAACCGTAGAACCAATGGGCTCATCATCTTCGTAACCCGTATCCGTTATGATCCGGGAGAGCCTGCCAAAAGGCACATCAATCCTCATAATTACCTGCTTTTCAACATCATACTGGAACTCGGTGCGGTCAACCCCGACAAACATATAGTCGCCGTGCGGCGGCGATCCGGCTGTGAGCGATTGTGAATATCCGGAGCCAAAGGTGGAAAACCAGGATGCATGCGTGTATTCAATGTGCGACATGTGCGTGTTGATCCCCAGAAAACTCGACCAGCTCTTGGTGAAATAACTGCTGTGCTGAGTCTGCGTAAAACTCTGCGTGATCCCATGGTCATCAACCATGATGAAGGACTCACCTAACCCCTCAGCCGGCGCCCAGCCACGGTTGACTTCGGCAAAACGAAAGGTCTCCTCTTTTAACGCCGAATGCTCCCCACAGGCAGTTAAAAGCACCAACATCCCGGCAGTCATGCACCAACCTGCCAACCGTATTCGGCTAATATTCAATTTCATAATATTCATCATTTGACATCATGATCCGGAGAATGCCCTCACTGAAATTGTAAACTAACGTGTCGGGATAAACTGGCCCTTCGGAAAATCCCATACTCTCTCGCGGAAGTTTATAAACCCCTCTGTACCAGTGATTCCCGACTAGAAGCGAATCAGAATAGAGCACCCCACCCAAGTCGGAGGAATACATTGGAAGATAATAGCCACTCCGGCCAACCCACAGATGGAGAACCGGATAGTCATTGTTATGACTGGATAATACCATCCCTAAATCAAAGACCGGGTAATCAGGCCTCAGGGTAGTGGTATTTACTTGATATTTATACACATACTCGCAGCAGCGCCACTCACACCAGGTGCGCTCCTCTCGCGATTCACGGCTGGCGTTGAAGTGAATCACCTGACCGGCAGAGTGCCTAAACGAATAGACCCCACCATCACGATACGGCACACTCATCATGATAGTGTCCGGCACCGGCCCCAGATCAATCACCTCCGGATCTTCGCACCGGCAGGAGGCCAGTGCCACGATCAACAGTAGTCCAACAAAGGGTTTCATGATAATTGGTTTGAATGGATTAAGTTACGGCATTCTTTTCAGGCATGCCACCTAAAAGTGACAAAACAGAATTTGTTACTGCCCGGCCGACAAGTACCGGTTGTAGTGCTCCGCAATGCCAGCCTCCTCGGGTGTCCCGCAAAATACCAGCACACGGTATTTCAGCTGTAGTGAGTCGCCTTTTTTGAAGGTAGTCCCAATAGCCTCATCATCAGGCCAATAGAATGATGTCGGACTGATCAGACCGTAGTCGCGCGTGAACCAGGGCGCCGGATACCACGGATTGTCCGGGTGCTCAAACACCGCAATGCCTTCGGTCTTCCCATTCCGATGAGCATAACAGGCCATCCAGGGCGATGTTTTGCCAAAGGTGCCCTGCTCACCTGTTTCTCCCTGGTTTCCATCAGCATTAACCATCGTTCCGCCACCCTTGACGGCCAGATTATGAGCTACGCGAACACAAAAGAGCGAGTGATGCGTTTTGCCAATGGTAACATCTTCCAACATATCCAGCCGGATATCGAAATCCATCTGGTATAGTTTGGTGGAGGGTGCGGTGATCGTGATGGTTCGCACATCACGAATCGGGGATTCAGCACCCTGGCGAGACCAAATATTCTCATTCTCAATAACTACGCGCCCACCACCACTCTCCAGCACCTCGGCGCGAATGGCCCGGATCTGGCCCCGCTCCAGCGAGTCTTGCCAGTAATTGCCGCCATTGACCGCATCACAAGCCAGGAATAACGAGTTCTGGTGCGGGTACGGATTGTTGCGCATGGCCGTGACACTGGCGCCCGATGGACCTTTTACCGGGAAGAAAAAAGGATACTTCTCCTTGTCATCCAACACATACCGCGTAAACAGCTCCCCGTCGATGGTCACATCGATAAACTGTTCCCCTACCGTGGCATCGAGCTGTGCGATCCCCTCCACACCCTCAAACGTGATCTCCACCGGTCGGATCGTCCCGTCATCATTGAAATACATCCGGTCGATGCACACCTCACGGTGATGGCCGTTGTTGTCGCCCAGCGGCCTCCGGTGATATACTATATAATAATCCTCGGTGCCCGGAGGGTGAATCACGGAGTGATGACCGGCTCCGGTGGCCACCTCGGGGTTCTGCTGCAGGATCTTGCCGATCCGGGTGAACGGCCCGGTGGGCGAATCGCCTATGGCATAGGCCACACTGTAGTTTGGGCCGGTCCAGCCACCCTCCGACCACATAAAATAGTACCGCCCATTGCGCTTGAACACAAACGGACCTTCGACATAATGCTCCGGAGTGATCTCTTTGAACGTTTCACCATCT
>JALOBM010000178.1 GCA_023228285.1 Candidatus Cloacimonadota bacterium
AATCTCAATTTGTAAACTCATATTTTTTATACTATAATCATTTTTATGTCCGCATTGTCTGTCTTTTTACACTTGTTGCCAACGAGATGCAGGTATGTACAGTGCGGATTAAAATAACGAAACCATGACTAAAAAACGAAACATATTAGAAGAAGAAAAGCTAAAGAGAGCCGATGTATTAGCATTGGATATACCTGCTGTTAGCAACAGTACGGTTGATTTAAGCAAATGTAAAAAAGGTGATATACTTATAAGTAGTCACGGTGCAAAACTTGAATATATTGCACCAACACCTTGGAAACACTACACATACCTTGACCATGTAGTTAGGTATATTGAAGATGCGGATGGCAAAAGTTTTGGTGACGAGAACTATGGGACAAGAACGTAAGCCTTCGGCTATGAGCATATTGCCAGCCTAAATCACTGCTGGTACCTTTGTTGGAAAAGCAACAAGATGAATGGTTCAGCATTAAACAAGCAAGCAGTCCTTTTATCCGCGATTTCAAAGCGTAGAATCGATAAAATTGCTGTTATCGGCCAGAAAAATAATAGAATAGGCAATAAAAAGAGTTGCGCAAAAGGCTTTGCTCCTGTTGAAATTACCGATCTACCCCAGGCTGAAAGCAATCGAATCGAAGTTTTGTTTCCAAGTGGAGTACGTGTTGTCCTGGCCGGCCCACACAGCCTTGCCTGTCTGACAAGCCTTATAAAACAAGGATTTTAAGATGTTTGCGCTGACCAAGGACTTTTGTTACTATTTGTATCAGGAGCCCACCGATATGAGAAAAAGCTTCGACGGCCTCAGTGGGATCATACACAACCAGCTGGGTCGAAATCCTACCTCCGGTGAAGTTTTTTTGTTTATCAATAAACGCCGCGATCGAATCAAGCTTCTTCGCTGGGAAGAGGGCGGATACCTTCTTTATTACAAACGGCTGGAACAGGGCACCTTGGAACTGCCTCGCTGGAATACCCAGAGTAAAACCTATGTGATGAGCTGGAGTGATCTGGTGATGATGATCGAGGGAATTCCTTTTCGCCATATTCAATATCGAAAGCGGTATTCAAAAACCGGTTAGTTTCAACAAAATCAGCACCCCTGTGTTGGTAACTAATTTCGCGAAACATCAGTATTTACAGGGCTTGCAGAGATATTTATTTGTATCTTCAAGCATGATTTCAACCCCTGAAAATAGTCCTCTGATTACCATCTCAAGAGCAGAGTATGAGCGATTGTTACAGACCGAAAAAGATCTGGAGAAAGCCAAATTGGAACAATCGTATCTGATGCAGGAGATCGCTAATTTGAAGCGGATGTTGTTCGGCAAAAAAAGCGAACGATTTGCCAAAGATCCAACACCAAAACCCCAAGAGGAAAGATCAAAACCCAATACAGCAACCAAAGACACCGCCTCTTCGGGCCACCGCAGAGAGCCTATACCGGCTAATCTGCCCAGGGAAGAAGTGATTATCGAGCCGGAGGAGAATACCGAAGGGTTAACGCGCATTGGCATGGCCGAAAGCGAATATTACGCCTATATTCCCGGGAAATTGGTTGTCATTAGGGTGATCCGCCCAAAGTATCTCAATAAAGAAACGGGCGAGATTATTATTGCTCCAATGCCGGTCATGCCCATCCCTTACAGCAATGCCGGAGCCAGTATTCTTGCGCACATTGCGGTCAGCAAATTTGTTGATCACCAACCGCTGTATCGCCAGAGTCAAATCTTGAAGCGAAATCAGGGGGTTCATTTGGCTGAGTCGACACTCAACGGCTGGTTTAGCGGAACTTGCAATTTGCTTGATCCTCTTTACGATACGCTTAAAACAGAAGTTCAGGCAAGCCCCTACCTCCAGGCCGATGAGACACCCATACCGGTATTGACAAAAGACAAGCCAGGATCTACGCATAAAGGGTATCAGTGGGTTTATCATTCCTACCCCAAAAAGCTGGTGTGCTTTGACTATCACAAAAGTCGTAGTCGTGAGGGACCAAGTGCATTCCTGAAAGATTTTTCGGGCACACTGCAAACGGATGCTTATCAAGCCTATGATCTGTTCGAAGACAAGGAAAACGTGGAACTCCTGGCTTGTTGGGCTCATGCCAGACGGTACTTTGAAAAAGCGCTGGATAGTGACAAAACCAGGGCGGCGTATGCGCTGAGTGAAATCCGGAAGTTATATGCCATTGAAGGGCTGGGCAGAGACCAACAAATGACCCCGGATCAGATCCAGCTTTTACGCGTGAACCAGGCCGTTCCCATTTTATCAAGTTTGAAAGCCTGGATAGAGCAGCAACAACCTGACGTGCTTCCCAAGAGTCCAATTGGTAAAGCCTTTGCCTATTCGCTTTCACTCTGGGATCGTTTGGAACGTTATACAAAAAACGGGCACTGGTTGATTGATAATAATTTAATCGAGAACACCATCCGTCCAGTAACTTTGGGTAGGAAAAACTATCTATTTGCTGGTAGTCATGCAGGTGCAGCAAGGGCTGCCATGATGTATTCATTCTTTGGTTCTTGCAAGTTGAACGGGATTAATCCCTGGGAATGGTTGAGTTATGTCTTGTCAGTGATCCCCAATTACAAGGTTAGCCAACTTAAAGACCTGCTACCATCCAACTATAAAAAGCAATCTTAATTCCATTACATCACAGTCTTGTGGATCTTGGCAATATGCTCATGGCCGAAGGCTTACTAATTGCTAAAATAATAC
>JALOBM010000060.1:0-6607 GCA_023228285.1 Candidatus Cloacimonadota bacterium
CTATGATTCTGCTTGGCTTATAACATTTTATCACTGTTGCTTTAATATCTTCCATACAACGCTGGCAAATATCGAACGAATAAGTTAAAGCCCCAGGACGTGAAAAAGCCATTGAATTGTTCGTCACAATAACTTCTTTTGCGTCGAATGAGAAATATGTGAATTTCTCTGTAATATTCATATTACATTTATCGCAAATGATTCCGCGTTTATTTGGGGCTAACATGATGTGTCCTATAATTGATTTTAGTATTATTTACATATGGATTTAGAAGATTTTGATTGGGAAGCTGGTCCGGACTATCCTTATAGAGAACGAGAAATTATTTATAATTGGGATATAGGAATTATGGGTAAGACAGAAAGTTCATATGAGCGTAAGTTGAGAATGCTTAAACAATTAAGCTTATGCTGCAGTACTTGTACATGTTGCGAACTTGGCAGGAAAGATGCAGAGAGAAATGGTACTTGCCGCGACCCGCACGTGCTATCTAACATGAACCCAACAAGGCTCATGATTGTCGGGCAAGGTCCAGGATGGGATGAAATAACCAAAGGAACACCATTTATAGGTGCATCTGGCAAGAATTTCGATGACGAACTAAAAAAGAATGGTATCGATCGATCTCTATTTTATATTACAAATACCATTAAATGTTTTGTGGAAGGTAATGCCAAACCAAACTACCGCCAGGTTCAAAAATGTAAGCCTTTTCTAATGATGGAAATTGGTCTAATCAATCCATTACTAGTGATAACTCTTGGTGCATCTGCATTTGAAATATTGTGTCCAAACGCTGGATACTCACAATCTCTCGGAACAATAACGAAAAGCGAAGAGTTTGGAGTTAAAGTGTTTGCGGCATATCATCCATCTCCACTAAATTTAGCAGATAGAGGCAGGCGTTTAGATTTTGAGCATCATATTGCAATTTTAGCGAAGCTAATAAAACGCATCTCGACTACTGATGAGTAGCGTCTTCTATCTCTAGATTATATGGCACTAAACGATATACTGGCTTTCCACCGCGAGTACTTCTTTTCAAGAAATATTCATTGCCTTTTTGACGTAATAAGCCTTTCATACGCATCATTAGTGACGATGGGTTTGTTACTGCTGGTGACGACACCTCAAGAAGCCTACTAATTTCTACAGGATCTTTTGATATTTCAGACAACAATAATTCATATGCCGCTTCAGTAGCCAGCGATTCTGGATCGGTTCTTCTAGGACCCTTGGCTTTTTCATTGGCGGCAGTCCTTATATTTTCGATAGTCTCTTCACTTAATTGACGAACATCTTCTGAAATAATTTTTTCAATCGGATCGCCAAGATCGACTGATATGACATTTATTATCGACATTTTTCACCTGTGGTACGTAATTAAAAATTTTCTGTATTTGAATGTTGACACTTAAATACGAGAGCTATAGATGCAAAACAACAACTGTATAATATGTGGGACTGACAAAGATATCACCACAGAACTTGTAGTAACCATAGACGATAAAAAAGTCACTGTAAAAGTGTGTGCAGAACACGCAGATGACATAACACCCAAGGTTGCTAAAGCGGCATACTTAAAATGGAAATCTGAGCATCATGCTCAGATGGAGGCATTTCTAGCACAGGCTGCTGCACTTGGGATGGTCGTGGCACCGCAGAGTAGTGGGTTGGTAATTGCGACATCCCAAACTACAGAAAAAGCAAAACCACCGGCTACGCAAATTGTGAGTGAACTGCACGGAAGCAGAGAAGATGGAATATTACCATCTTCAGAAGTCGACAATATTATGCAAAGACGTGTATCTGGCATGTCGGGATCTATTGATGGTACAGGTGTCGAGAGACATAATGCATATAACCCTGAAGAATTTGCCAGCCAGCTTCCAGAAGGTGCCAGAGATGGACTAGTTAAAATGGAACTTGCTGAGGGCAGACATGGGACGCCATTAGCAATACCAGCAATTAGGCAAGATGGCCTTGGTACCACTAGAGTCAGAATATCTAAGGCTATGACAGATGCTGATTTGCAACGCAGATTCAAACAGCAAGCTGCAACAGATCATTTCTTTGTGGATGGATATGATCTACACCAATGCTCAATGTGCAGGGGCGATGGGCAAATAAAAAAGAGTCAAACAGAAACTATTGCTTGTCCTAAATGCGGTGGGTCTGGTTTATCATAACCCAGGCGGCGATAGACTAAATTGTCTTGTCGATACACCAAGAAACTTGCGATGTCTTGGTTTCGCAGGTATGCCAGTGGCTTGCGATGTGAACCCAGATACTCTAGAGCCAAGATCACCACCATTATCTGGCTTCGTATCGATAGTACTCATTTGTAGTAATGGTTTACGACCATATTGAGCACCAGAAGCACGTGCGAGGGCTTTTATTAGATCGCCTTCACTTAGCATTACAAGCTTCATTCTACGCTTCCTGGAAACTGCCCTGGCTTGCTAACAGCAATTATTTCCTCAAGATCTGGGTGATAGCCAGCATCTTGTTCGCACCATCCATCACCAGTACTCACTTCCTTTCTCACACCTTCTAATATACCAACAGCTTTCTCCTGTTCGGTACCTAAGACCCCCTGGCTTCGCATTTCTTGCACCAGGGCTTTCTCGAACAATGGATCTGTGATATACTTATAATTATGAACTTTGCGAAAAGCTCTACATACCCCTTCGTGGCACACAAGATCAATCGCCTTCAATTCGAACAAATCATTAATTTGTTCTTGTAAATATTGCAGAGATTTCGAATCGGCATCAGCCAAATCTTTTGGCGGATCTTGTAGTCCTAGTTCTACTTTGTGTTGTAGATATGTTTGGATAGCTTCAGTCAGAAGTTTTTCATTACTGTTCATAACATTCTCTCCTGTAAAATCTTTGCTTGGATAGTAAATGAATAATTCCAATTACTTACTAGAAGAAAAACCGAATCCAATAGTTCGACAACTCGATCAAGTTGAATTATTGACAGTCAAAAGGGTTAAATGGTTATCTACTAAACCTGGTTATTCGCCTAGCCCGCATGGAATATGGAGTGTGGTCGGCATCATTGATGGCGAGGCTTTGGTTGCAAAGGATGATACATTAATACGTATTCCATTAAGTGATATTAGGAAGGCACATGCTTACGATCGTCAACAAGTCATAGACCGTTTAACGGAAATTTGTAAAGGTAGGAATAATGGCAAAAAAGAAACCATCAAATAAATCAGTAGCACAAACAGAGGCAGACGCAACCGGCAAAAAGATCAGTTTCGATGATATGATAGCCGATCTAGAAAAGAAATTCGGCGACTCAATTCATTGGGGTGGTGAGATAGCAATTAAGCCTACCAAATCAACTTCAACTGGTTTGCCAAGCCTAGACATTGCTCTTGGATGCCGTGGTCTTCCAGAGGGAAGAATTATAGAGGCATATGGTACAGAATCTAGTGGTAAAACAACTCTTGCATTGCAGATCGTAGCAAGTTATCAGCAGCAAGGTATGGTCGTTGCATATGTCGATGCTGAGCATGCTCTTGATTATGATTGGGCTACTAATATTGGTGTAGATGTTAAGAAATGGTTGCTGTCGCAACCAGATAGTGGCGAACAAGCTCTTGATATAGTCCAAGCATTAGCAGATTCTGGTATAGTAGGACTTGTTGTTGTTGACTCTGTTGCCGCATTAGTTCCACAAGAGGAATTGGATGGCGATATAGGCGATAAGCAGATCGGTGCACAAGCTAGAATGATGTCAAAGAGTATGCGTAAACTTGCTGGTAAATGTCTTAAAACCGGCACCACAGTTCTATTCATAAATCAGCTTCGAGACAAGATTGGTCAGGGTGGTCCAAGCTATATTCATCCTGAGACAACCCCTGGTGGAAGGGCATTAAAATTTTATTCTTCTGTTAGAATGGAAGTTCGTAGAGCCGAAACGCTTCGCAAGGGTGATCGTCCATATGGTATGGTAACAAAAATCAAGATTGCTAAAAACAAAGTAGCACCACCATTCCGTTCAGCCGCTCTCGAAATTCATTTTGGTGCTGATGGAATATATGGATTCAACAAAACACAATCTTTAATTGATGCAGCACTAGCATTATCAGTAGTAACGCTCAAAGGATCTAATTATTACTTTGCAGATCGTAAAGTCGCCATTGGAAAGCAGAAATTGGTCGAAACATTAATAGCTGATGCTGAATTATTTAAGCTTGTCTCTGATGAGACATACCAGATGATGATATCAGACCAAGAAGTTTGTTCGTCTACAGATGACTCTACCAAAGATATGGAAGAGCAAGACACAGATGAACAAGGGTTTGATGAGGCTGAATGATGGCTAAAGCACCAATTTACGACATAGGCCAAGTAGTATATCTTAAGGAATCTGCTGCGTTAGGCTTTCTCGAAGCATATATTATTAAAGATATGGCATATCAGCCAACTGGTAAATTGGTTTACACTTTAATAACATCATTAAAGCAGCCAGATGCTGTAATGACTATAGGCGACAGAGTAACTGGTCGTCTGGTGCTGCCTATTAAGTTTTTTGAAGAAGATTTAATAGACTATAAGGACGCGCTAGAGATATGTATTACTAGCTTGACGACGCAGTTAGCAAACCTAACAAGATCATATAACGCACTAGCATAAGCTGTCGATGTATTGAAGGACAGTCGTGCTAGTCAACCACACTGCCTTTAATCATTAGACAATTATGATACAAGCATTGCAAGATCAATCAGATCAAGAGCAGAATTCTACTGATACTCCATTTGGCCCGAACACAGAAGCTGGAATTATATCTCTACTTCTTGATTTCCCTGAGTTGTATATTCCGACAGCTAAGTTTATGTCAGCAGATCTGTTTTCCAGGCCAGAAGTAAAATTTGTAATCGCTGCGCTAAAACAAGATTACGATAAATTTGGAGTCTTGCCAACACGATCATTGCTACACGATCGTCTAGCGAAACAACTAACTGTTGAAGATCCGTACGAAGAGATATTGGCCATTGTCGATAAACCATCAGATCCAAGAGAAACCCCGATATTGCGACGTGATCTACATGAGTGGATAGAGCATAAGATATATTCACAGTTATATTCAGATGAAGCAATAGCGGCGCACCAGCGTAAGGATCACGATTTCTTGCGTAAGATAGTAGAATCAGCGACTACTATAGGTACTGTCGGCAGACAGGGATTTTGGTTCTTTGACCAGCTTGATGAACTATTTGCCGATACGGCTGTCGAGCACATCAGCACTGGTTTTCCGAGTTTAGACGAGAAGCTAAACGAGGGTGGTCCATCGCCAGGAGAAGTATTAATATTTCTTGCACCAACTGGTGTAGGAAAGACTTTAACATTAGTTAATGTAGCACATGCCGCAATGACAGCCGGGCACGATGTACTATTCATAACATTCGAATTATCTGCATATAAAACGGCAATACGGTTGATGAGTCGTATGTCGATGACACCAACAAGAAACTTTATTCGTGCCAATATTAATTCATTGCCGGAAGAAGAACAGCAAAGCATTCGCGATACACAATCTAAAGTACGCGGTATCATCCAGACAGAATCTAACAAGTCTTGTGGTAAGATAGTAATTTATGATTTGCCACCGGATGAGCATAGTGTTGATGATGTATACGGCATCATTGAAACTATTCGTAAGACAAGAGGATGGACTCCAAAAGTAATCGTACTTGATTATCTTGAATTAATGCAGAGTAGACGGAGCTATAATAATAGTGAGGGAGATTACACAAGACAAAAAAGTACGGCAACAGAAATTCGAGGATTAGCACGAAATGTTAACGCCTTGGTATATACAGCAACACAGACTAATCGTAGCGGTGTGAAAAATGGCGCAGCAAATAATGCGAACCCAAACGCAGTAGCAGCGCAAGCACACATAGATCTAGACAAAGCAGCAGAAAGTTTTGGCAAAGCAATGCCTGTCGATTATGTTGTTAGTCTAAATCAAACAGAAGAAGAATACAGAAGAGGCGAAATAGACAAGGATGCTGGATCTGCAATTCGCCTCTGGATAGCGAAAAATAGAAATGGTCCAAAATTCATTTCTATATCAACTGACGTATTTTATGACCGCATGTTGATTTCAGAAGTTAAATGATACTAAAGACAAAAGGATAATCATGACACCAGAAGAAGAAGCTTTGTTGAGCAGATCATTCACCACCACTATTGAAACAGTGCAGATGGGGAAAAAAGGCTATACGATTACACCAATAATTGTTGGCGGTGATTATGTAGCAATAGCACCGATCGCTACACAGAAAGCGAACAGCATCATCACACTCGATACCGAATCAACAATCGGTATTGTTATTGGTCTTGGGCCACTCGTTGATGAAAAGATAAGTTCAGTCTTCCCAATTGGCAGCGCTGTTAAATTCGCACCAAAACCAGTCATCTGCGATCTTAGTGGTGTCTATGAAGCGTATGGCAAAACCCAGGTGCTGCTGATGCGTTTTAACAATATACTTGCAAAGCTACAAGGTGTGCAGGTATGTGTAAGCGAAGCAGTTAAATAATAGAATCGAATCACAATGCCACGATACAATTATACATGTAA
>JALOBM010000060.1:6617-11903 GCA_023228285.1 Candidatus Cloacimonadota bacterium
TGAAGAAAAAAAGTTGGGTAGGCCACTTACTGACGAAGAACATTTCGGATTCATATTCGAAGTTTCACACAGTATGAATGCTGCCAGCAAAGAATTGAAGAAGCTGACGAAATGCCCATTATGTGGTAAGCACAACACAGAAAAAACGTTTCTCGGGACGAGTATTGATATTAGAATTCGTGGTGGCGATTGGCGCGAATACAAGAAGAAGAATGCAGCAGCTCTACAACGTGATATGGCCTTGCACCAGCTGCAAAATAACGATCCATATGGCTACATGAGAACAGACAGCGATAAAGCCGACCTGGCCGATAAATTACGTGCTGGTAGTAAAGAAAAGCCAAAACCAACATATTTTGTGTAATATATGGTATCATTTGAATGTATCCAATGTGGTAGAGATACTAAGACTAATGGCGCAGCTGTGTTAGTTGATAATGATATTCGTCGTGTGCACATGGGCTTATGTTATGCCCAGCTATGCTTGGAACATCAAGACGTATGTGAGAACAGCGGTCTTGACATAGAAGATATCAAAAATTACATTGCGCAGCATAATGGCTCTATCGAATGATTCAGTAAGTTATTTTTGTGTATTATTCGATAGAAGGTTAAGGCCATTAATCGCTGGCATAAGATCGCATGGTAATGACGCCATTATTCCATTATTTATACCAGGCACTAGCAGGAAAATTTATGATATTCACAAATCAATAAAAAAGCTAAATCAGTGGATTGAGCAGTCATTATTGAATGATAAGACAATAGTGACAAATGATCTCAAATCCATCTTAACTGGGTTCAATTTCAAACTACCAAGAGAAAGGCTGAACATATATGATGTTTTTCAGCCCACACCACAAATACCGAGCACAATAGAAGAAGCCACATTAACAATTAATAACGCACTATATGATTTGCAAAAACATCGATTGTATATGTGGCAAAAAGTCGCCGCTAATGCGTCGGTTGTTTATGAAAGCCTAGAGCGTTCTGGTATTTTAGTCGGTGGTTTACAAAGATACCCTAAGTGGACGCATAGGACTGTCAGTGGTAGGAGTAAGAATACTGGATTCAATCTGCAAGGTACGACGGAAAACGATCCAATATCAGACCCACGTGGTAATGAATTAGATCTATTCATCAACTTCGATTGGCAAGCAGCAGACATACGCATAGCCGCAATACTGAGCGGTGATGAAGAGCTTAACAGAATGTCGATAGAATCAGATCCATATTTAAAACTATCTGAAATAATTGACGTTCCAAGAAAAGAATGCAAAATTATGCTATTGCGTGCGATTAACGCAATTGACGTCGATAATCCAATATTTCAAATATTTCCAGATTTGCGTAGATGGATGATAAGACAAAAAGAAAGTTTAGATAATGAACAACCAATATCTAGCATATTGGGTAGAAGGTTCTTTAATGCCGAAAAGCCACGATCCGCGTTCAATTCAACAATGCAAGGATCAATTGCACAGGCTATGCAACTTGTGATAAGAAGAGTTTGGGAATTGGGGTATAGGCTTCTAGCAGAGACACATGATTCCATAACCATAGCATGCGACAAGAGTACAATAAAGCCAACGATTCGCGAAGTAGCGAACATTATGTGTAGGCCATTCGCTGGTGTACTTGATAGCAACCCGGTGTTTCCAGTACGTATCAAAATCGGTAAAAAATGGTGCCAATGGAAGCCGTGTGGGATATATCTTGATGTAGATAAGTTCAAACCCTCTTGATGTATTTGATAACATAATGGAAGAACAAGAAAATCTACCGAAGTGGTTTCAAGAGCATGTGCCAACAGAATTGGCCGATAGCTCTTTATTCAAATTCAAGATAAAATTACAGAATGGTAGTACCATCGAAGTTAATTTGGCCGCAGATATAGATATTAACTTCGATATATTAGAGGATCAACACGAGCGCATACCGGCACAATACATCTATTGGGCAGCAATTTATAGCGAGCTTAGATGTGCTGTCGCCATAATGGAATTAAGGATGAAATCAAGGCGTAAGTCTATAACACGCAGAATTACAGAGGAATTCCATAGCACCAATACAAAGCTTACAGATAAGCAGTTGCTTGCGTTGACCGAAGGCGATGATGGGCTTGTAAAAAATGAGGCAGAACTCGCAATATTGCAGAGAAATTGTGGAAAAGTATATCATATGGTTGAGGCGATCAAGCTGAGATCAGAACATACCAGATCGTTAGCTGGTTTTAAACGTCAAGAAAAAGAACAATCCGGTAGACAAACCTAAGGAGATCCATAGTGGGATATGACATTGAAGCCATTAGAGCACAAGTTAAGGCCAAACTGAAGAAGGGTAAAGACCCAACTGAATTTCGTGCACCAAAAGTCGAAATTGGCCAATCAGTGAAGTTCAAGTTTTACATCTTGCCGCCACTGCAGGCTGGTGACGCATGTAATGATGGTAAAACCACTTGCGAACATGCTATGGAATTGTTTGCAATTCCAAATGGAGCGCATTACATCGACAATAAGCGAATGGGCTGCCCTCGCATCATAAATGAGGAAGAATGCGCAATTTGCCAATATGCATTCGACTTGATGTCGGAAGTTGATAGCTCGACCGAAGAAGGCAAGAAACAACGCAGCAAGATTGCTAGAGATTTGTTGCCTGGACAATATCATCTTGTCAATCTTTATTTTCCGCCAGTCGAAACCAATGCAGAAGAATTGCGTGGTAAAGTTTTCTGGTGGAATGCCCCCAAAACTGTTGTTGATATGTGGCTTGAATGCCTGTATCGCGACGATGATGGTGGAGATCCAGACGATCCACTTGCATTCGGTGTTTTCTTCGATGAATGTAATGCTTATCAGTTCCAATTGGAAGTCAATAAGGACGGCCAAATGGTTAACTACAAGAAATCAAAATTCATCGGAGGCAAGAAACCCATTGCTACCGATAAGGCGACAAAGAAGCTTGACGCAAAGCGGATCAAAGAGATTCTCGCCAAGCGTCATAATCTTTGGGAAAAAATGCCGCAGGTTGATATGGAAGAAATCAATCGTGTTGCCAATTCCCTTGCTGGCAATGTCGTATCGAACAACTCATCTGGGTTCGATCAAGATGAAGATGCTATGTCTGGTGAAGTCGTTGAAGAAGCACCAGTCGCTAAGCCAGTCGCCAAAGCTGTCGCTAAGCCAGCAGCCAAAGCTGTAGCCAAGCCAGCAGCAGTGGCAGCAGCTAAGCCAGCCGCAACCGTGGCCACAAAAACTGTGACTAAGACAGCAGCCGTAGCAGCCAAGCCAGCTACCAAAACCGTAGCTAAGCCGGTCAAAAAGCCCGAGCCTGAGCCTGAGTCTGAGCTTGAAGAAGAAGTCGAAGAGTTGGAGTCAGAAGTTGAGCAAGAACTTGACGATTTAGCTGGAGAAGCTCCGGCTGAAGAGACTGAAGAAGCTCAAACCGAAGAAGAAGCTCCAGCTGAAGAAACTGAAGAAGCTGGTGTTGATGATGAGGTTGACCGTCTTCTTGGCGAACTCCAAGATTAGTCATATCTTATAGAGAACCATGCAGGGCGAGGAGTGCATTGTGCTCCTCGCCCTGTTTTGTAAAGGCATTATATGGAAACAAGAAATACATTGCTGGTTGATGCTCGAAATCTAATGTATCGAGCGATATTTGCTAGTAGAAAATCGCAATATTCACATCAGCACCCATTTACCATAATGCTTAGATTTATGGTGATATGGCTTGATCGCTTTAAACCAGAAAGTGTTAATATCTTTTGGGACGCAAAACGATCTACTTTATGGCGAATGAAAATTTTCGCTGGTTATAAAGATAAACCAGATAAATATACTATCGATATAAAAGATGAGTTAATTAGTACTCAGCTAGCAGCCAAAGCGATGTTTGCATATCTTGGTTGCAGACAGTTTAGTAAAGATCGAATGGAGGCTGACGATCTAATATACGCCACATGTAAAGTAATGGCCCCGTCGCCAGTAGTCGTATGCTCATCAGATAGTGACTATAAACAATTAGCATTTCGCATGCCACATGTTAAGTGTTTTGATCCTATGCACGAAGCCTATATGCCAGCAACTGACTATGATCCGGTAGTTCAGAAAGCATTATGCGGTGATAAGTCAGATATGATTAATGGATATGTTGGTATAGGTCCTGTCAAGAGCACCGCTATGGCCAAATCGAGTAAGGATAGGGAGGAATTCTTATCTCACGCCGGAATGAATCTATTTATTAGGAATATGTTGCTTATAGACCTAAGCTTATGTCCAGAGCTTCTTAAGAATCAATTATACGTCCAACGCATATTGAACACACAGCCCATCTTTAATAAGAATGAATTATTTAACCTTGCTCGTAAATATAAGGTTGGCGGTTTCGTCACCGAGTATAATAGACTAGCCGATCGATTTAGATATCTAGTCCCAAAAGTAGAGGTTAGTAATGACAAGAACAGCGAGCCAAGTGGGTAAATCGAATGTAGCTACCGCCAAATGTCATGAGCGTAGGGTGGCGAAATTATTAACAGAATGGTCTGGTAGAGAATTTCGGCGTCGTAGGGTAGAGGGCAGAGAATCAGATACAGTATTGCGTGATTTAACTGGTGATGTAGTTCCTGCCGATACGAATAATAGATGTCGGTTTAATCTTGAAGCTAAAAAAGGGAAGGGTTTCAGTCTAACTTCTCTTCTCAATGGCGTCAATACTTGTAAGTTAAGTAGTTGGTATCACCAGAGTAGTTATGATGCTTCTCTTGTATCAAAAGCATTGGGTTTAGACATTAAACCATTAGTATTTTTCAAACCACATCCCAGTTGTGATTGGATTGCGTTTGATGCCACAGCACTAAACTTCCTTAGAGATAAAAAGAATAATCTGACACAAAATAGATTATGGTTTCCGAATCTATATTTTGATCACTATGCACATTGTGGACCAGTTTCATTCAATATTAGCCACACCAAAAATAGGAAGAACGAGATAGTTGTCCCATTGCAGTTATCGCCATGTTATATCTGCAATTGGAATGATTTTTCTGACAACGTTAATCCTGATTCCTTTTTCTTTGGCACGTAGGTGGATTATGGCATGCGGTGGATGTGGGAATAGAAAACCAATTAAGACTGCAAGGGCAAACAAATCTGTGATAATAAGACAGCCACCAATAAATAGACCAATGCAGCAACAATCAAACCAAATTCACATACAACGATCTGGTGTGAGAAAGGCTAGAGCATAATGGGATGTGGATGTGGAGGTGGTGGGGCTGCAGCA
>JALOBM010000179.1 GCA_023228285.1 Candidatus Cloacimonadota bacterium
GAAGAGGAAAGCCCCTTAAATGGTATAATTGAGATATCGACAAATCAACTAATACCAAGTATTAAAGAGGCTTTCCAATGACAAACATCATCGCAGATATAAATGATAACCGCCACGTGCTTAAATCATCGGTCGATCATTTCTTTTCCAGAATAAATATATCCAAACAGCTTAAAAGCTCAAACTTTTATAAAGAGTCAGGATTCAGCTGCGCTCAGATACTTAAAGAACTTTTTACACTTGTTTTTACAGGCAAAAATCTCTACAGAAGTCTGTTGTCGGATGACGCTTTACTCACATTCAGAAAGAACACGGCATACCGTTTCATCAACAGTGGACATTTCAACTGGGAAAAACTCCTGTATAAAGTAATGTCTCAGCTTATTTCAGAAATCGACCGTTTGACAGGGAACGACAGAGAATCGGTGCTTATAGCAGATGATTCCCTGTTCAGCAGACAGCGCAGCAAGAAAGTATAACTGCTTTCAAGAGTGTTCGGCCATACAAGCCATAGATACTGCCGTGGGTTTCGTATGCTTACCCTTGGATGGTCGGTAACACATTTCTTCCGGTTAATTTCAGTTTTCTGAGCTCACCCAGAGATGAAAACGTGATCTGTCCGGTCCAAAAGAAAGATAAGCGGACCAACGGCTATACGAGACGTATACGTGCAAGGATGTCGACAACGGATGTTCTTATTGAAGTGCTTCGCAATGCAGGCAGTATACCTGCAAGATTCGTGCTCTTCGACAGCTGGTTTACATTGCCCCAAACAGTAATAAGGGTAAAGATAGAAAACCGGGATGTAATAGGCATGGTGCGAATATCTGAGAAGATCCACTATTTCTACTTCTACGATGGCAAGTGGCAGAACATAAAATTGATATATAGCAGCATTCGCAGCAGGTCTTCTGGTTCTTCCAAAATCTTTGGATCTGTCTGCGTTAAAATACGCGAACAGAGAGGCTGTGAGTTGGAAGAATGTACTGACGCCAAGATCGTATTCATAAAAGAGAAAAGATCTAAGAACTGGTTGGCGATCCTTTTTACCGACATCTCCCTTCCCGATGAAGAGATCATAAGAATATACGGGAAGCGGTGGGACATAGAGGTCTTTTTCAAGGTCTGTAAATCTAATCTTGCATTGTCCAGAGAATTTCAGGGAAGAAGCTACGACATGCTGACAGACGCAACTGTTATAGTTTTCGTGAGATATGCCATGCTGTCCATTGAAGCGAGAAACAAATCTGACGACAGGACAATAGGAGAATTATTCTATAGTTACTGTCAGGAACTCGAGGACATAAGGTTCTCTCAGGCATTGCTGCTTCTCCTTGCAAGACTTATTGGGATGCCAAAAGAGACAAAACCTTTTAAAAACAAGTTGCAGGAGAAGATAACAGAGTTATTTCTGAACGCTTTGCCAAGCTATCTGAGGTGTCTATTGCCATTATGTGCGTGACCTATATAGATTTTTCAAGGTTCAAACAATGTTTTAGTACTGGGAAAGTTGAGTTATCTAATTATTATCTCATTTATTTCGAGTGAAACCATGCTACGGTGTTGTTGCAGAAACGCACCAGCATCAACATTACAGGGACTTCAATAAGGACACCTACTACCGTAGCAAGAGTTGCTCCTGACCTCAGGCCAAAGAGTGAGATCGCTACAGCTACGGCCAGCTCAAAGAAATTGCTTGCCCCTATCATTCCTGCAGGTGCTGCGATGTCATGCGGGAGTTTCCAAGCCAATGCCCATAAATAGCCAACCCCAAAAATCAAAATAGTCTGGATAGTAAGTGGTATGGCAATAAGCAATATGTCCATGGGATTGTCGATTATGACCCTGCCCTGGAAAGAGAAAATTATTACCAATGTCAGCAGAAGCCCTACAGTTGTTATGTTGTCAAACCTAGAGACGAATTTCTCAAAAGCATCTTCACCGAATCTGTTTATGTAAAATCGTCTGGTCAGCCATCCGGCAGTCAGCGGTATCACAACAAATAGTACAACTGAAATGATAAGTGTATTCCATGGTATGGTTATTCCGGAGACTCCCAGAAGAAAAGCTACTATGGGAGTGAATGCAAATAGTATTATCAGGTCATTGACTGCTACCTGAACAAGAGTGTAGGCAGGATTTCCTCTGGTAAGGTGGCTCCAGACGAATACCATCGCAGTACAGGGTGCTGCGCCGAGAAGTACTGCTCCTGCAAGATATTCCTTAGCCAGTTCCGCGGATATCAGCCCTTTATAGAGGAACAGCAGGAAAAAGGCTGCTATCCCGTACATTGTGAATGGCTTTATGAGCCAGTTTGTAACACAGGTAATAATAAGTCCCTTGGGCATTTTTACAGCTTTTACTACGCTTGAGAAATCTATTTTCAGCATCATGGGGTATATCATGAGCCATATCAACACTGCCACGGGCATAGAGACATTTGCGTACTCAAATTTGGCAAGAGTCGCAGGAACAGCAGGAATGTATATTCCTATTATTACACCGGCTGCCATGCACAACGCTACCCAGACAGTAAGGTAACGTCCAAAAAATCCAAGTTCTGCTTCATTCACAGTTTTTTCTGCCATCTCTGTCTCTCCTTAATACATATTTTTTTCTGACTTGACCTTGTCCGAACGCAAATATATACTACGCATAGATGTTTGTCAATGTATTAAATTTCAGTTTTGTGATGCTA
>JALOBM010000012.1 GCA_023228285.1 Candidatus Cloacimonadota bacterium
ATTCACAGTGTTAACTTACGGATAAACTTATCGTTATTATGAATGGATATCCAGCTTTGCATAGGTTTCTTGTTACTCCGTGCATTCTTTGGGTTTTATAGAGTGCCGAACCTGATATCATCGAGTTATCATCGAGTGAGCACCCGATTATAACGGCTTTATATCTGCTTCGGTACTGCTTGAACTACTGGGATTGATGGATGGAGACATCTTCCTACGCCCAATGCAACACAGATTGAGACAAATCACTGAAAAAACTTGACGAATAACCGCCCGGCTACATCGTGATTTTATCAAAACTAGGGATGATAAATGAGCTGGTTATACGGATACTATTTTAAAGAAGGCAAAACAGACCATGCGCCATTGAGGCCATATCTGCACTCATTTGAGTCGGCAAAGTTGGGAGTGTACGCCGGAGGTAGTGGCAAGAGCCTGCTCTCGTTTCCTCATCCACATCATCCTGACGAAACCGTATTCATCCTGGGTGATCCCATTCTGCGTATGGACACGGACTTTCGATATCCGGTATATGATGATTGGCAGAGACTGTTATCCAACGAAGAGCTATTGGGGTACATGGATGGGCACTGGTTGATTCTGATAGCGGGAAATCAGGAGATACGTGCATATAACGACGCCCTCTGCAAACGCAGCTTATATCTTCATGAATCATCCGACCACTACTTTTTCTGTTCTGACATCTCGCTGTTGAAGGATGCCGGATTGGCCACACTGGATCCTGCCAAGTTTGGAGTGTATTGGCACACCCAGTTTCCACCCCATCTGCGTCGCTATGGGCCTTCCAGACATTGTTGTTATAGCGATGTAGAGATGCTGTATCAGCGTGGAAGGCTGATTCTGGGCAGTAATGGGGCCAAGTTCAGTTTTCAGTCTTTCAGTCCTACAGCCGAAGTCCAAGACCTGCACAAGCTCTTGGAAAACATGACGTTGTTGCCCCTCAGAGCGGGGAGGAAAGTGTGTTTGGGATTAAGCGGAGGTATGGATGCGCGCACCTTGCTTGCCATTATGTTGCATAGTAAACTCCCCTTTACCGCCGTTCACTTCGGTAAGGATGATGGCGCTGATTATTGTATTGCAAAGCGTATCACCGACGATTTTGGGATACCTTTCCGGTTTATTCCTGAGAGTTCTGTGGATACAGGGTGGGAATCCGCAGTTAAATACCTTTATGAACGGGGATTTGGATACAATCCGGCAAGCAGTTGCCTGATGCAGTATTTTCCCATTCTGGCAGAGGATTTCGATGTCTTTTTGGGGGGATACTACGGGGAGATGTTCCGCTGTCGCATGATGGCAGCACACTATTATAGTCTTTTTGAACTTCATGGCCCGGATTACCTTAATTTTGCCAAATATATGAATCTGAAACCCACTTGTTTTTTTGATCCCGAGATAAACTTGATCCTGCACAAAGGCTTCATCAATTCCCTCAAAGAAGTAGTAGCACAGATGCCATCGACGAAGGGCATGATTAATCCACTATGGATGGATCTCCTATATGTGCGATATTCGCCGCGGAGCATCAACATGCCGGACTTATGCCAAATGGACGACATTATAAATGATCATATGCCTTATCTGCAAGCCTCTTTACTCAATCAACACTGGCATTACGGCGCATTTGCCCAATTGGATGAGCAGCTTCACCGCAGGATGATCCGGATGCATCAACCGCTCTTGAGAAACTACCCGCTGGCTCTTGCAAGGCACAGTGCCCCATATATTTGGCGGCCTTATGCGGTGAAACTCATTGTATCCATGAAGGCAAGAAGAGAAAAGAATCCCCCGCCATCCCGTAATGATGTGTTTCTGAAAGCGCACAAAGAGCAGATTATGAATCTCAGGTATGATTCCAGAGTTGTGCAAGACTCCTGGCTGGATCATGCAAAAGTGGACAAAATCATTGATGAATACTACAAGGGTAACTCCTCATATATGAGCGCCCTGCTTGGTTTTGTAACTTACGTGTTGGGAAAGTAGCGCTAATATTGAAAGTATAAGCTGATACCAGCCAAATCTGGATTAGGCAACACCTGCAGGCGCGGAGTGGAATCCAGCGTCAGTTTTGCGCTCACATAACCGATCACGGCACCTGCAAATACATCGCTGGCCCAATGATTGTTGTCGTGTACTCTTGATATGGAAGTAAGAGCGGCTATGCCATAGGCTGCAGGTGGCACCCACTTGTTTTTCTGATACTGATCCGCCAGGATCGGAGCAAGGCTCCACACAATCGTTGAGTGTCCGGAAGGAAAACTGTCCCGCTTGCGGTCAAAGCCCTTGCCGGAGAAGAACTCTTTACCCTTGTCTGCGGAAGGTCGCGGTCTCTGCAAAAGTGTTTTCAGAGTGATAGTCACAGAATTTGCGAGGATGAAGCTCTTCAAAGATAAGAGTCCGGTGTCCATAGTTTTATCGGAATCCAGTATGTAGCCTCCCAAAACCGTTGCGCCTAAAACCGGGAGTACGTATTTACTCTCTCCGAATTGTTTTGCACTCGTCATCAGCGCATCGCTGAACTCACTGTGGTTGCGCTGGAAAAAGTCTCGAATGTCTTCATCTGCCAGATACAAGGCTCCTGTGGAAAACACCAGCGCTCCAGTGCGAAACCAATGTCCGCTGTTCCAGTTGAGGGGTGCTACGAGTGCCTTTCCTACGCTCTCAGGATAAGACTCTAAGTATCGGAGGGTATAGCTTTGCTGCTGCTCTGCACACAGGACAGAGGCAATAGTCATTACTATCAGTAGAAAGAAAAGACGCATCTTCATAGAATCACCTCCCGGATTTCCCTGTCATTCGTCAAGAATATTCTCGGGATCTATCATAAAGAAAGGGGGTATGTAAAATGCCACGGGAGGGGAACCCGTGGCATTAGTCTGTGTGTGTTGCTGAGGAGGGATACTGTTACTTTCTGTTCTTAAATTTTCTCTGTCCGTCGCAGTCATCGCAGTCGTTTTCACAGTCATGCTGTCTTTCGCCCATACCTGGTGCTCTGCGGTGCATCATTCTGCCGGAGAATCTGTTTCTGGAACTCATTTGAGGATGGAAGCCGTGCCCCATCATCATGGGCATGTGCTTCTGCATGATAGCTTTCTGTTCTTTGTTGAGTTCTTTCATATAATTTGACATCAGATCCACGCGAGCATTTTGCAATTGTAGTTCCTTGTCGCTAATCTGTTTATTCAGTTCCTTTACACGCTTCATGTTTTCAGCTTTCATGGCGGCGACAAGGTCCAGTCTCAGGTTGTTGATTTCGGCTCTCAGAGTGTTCTCTTGCTTCTGAAAGGCAGCTCTGCTCTCGGCGAACTTATTTAATTGAGCTTCATTGAGATTCAATTCTTGCATGCATGTTTGCCCGGGATCTGGCATTTGACACATCCCCATGGGATTGTTGTCGGTTGCGTTTCTAATGTCTCTCTGGGCGAGGAGGATGCCGGTGGCCATCACCAGGATCAAGCCTATAATCATTGTTTTCTTCATTTTTATTACTCCTGTTCGGTATGTTTCGGTATCGGTTAATTTTTGTTTCCAACATATCGGCACGGGAACCGAAATACTCTTCAGCTTCTTCCGCGCTCATTTGTTTTCGAATGTCCAAAAGTCTGTAGCCAAGTTCCTTCTCGAGATAGGTCTGGGCTGTCAAAGAGGAATCAATAATCGCAGTAACGTCCATTTCCTCGTAGTTCGGGAGGGCAAGTGCGCGCATCAGATTCACTCTTTGGTCATCATAAGCTACGCGCAACCGCCTCAATTCAGGATCGCTACGGTCATTGCGAATGTGCTCGGGCAGGCGAACCCATTCATTGTGGGTGCTGTTATGGCGCATTGGGTGCGGGAAATGCAGTTGTATCCAGATAATGCTTCCTAAAAACCCCAGATTGAAGGATAATGAGATAATAAGCAATATCGTAGTGATTCTTCTACTCATCATGCATCTCCAAGAGGCTGTTTTCGCCAAAGATCAGTTGAGTGCTTTCTTCATCGGCATAATCAGAGAGGTATGCACTATCCTGAAAGCCCTTGAATCCGGCAAAGATGCCCATATAGAGGCTTAGTGCCACCACAAGGCCGGTGCTGGCAAAGCTGAATGCGGGTTTATATAGCCAGCTTTTGGGCTTTACCTCAGGTAGATTGTGCATAATGCGCTGATGCATCCAAGATGGATACTCACTCTGGATCGGGGCATTTAGCAGGCTCTGTATCTTTTGGTTCTGCTCCATGATATTTCTGCAGGAGGAACATTGCTGCAGATGCTGCTGCAATTTATCAGCACGAGGGACGGGAAGCTCATTATCGAGCTTCAGGCTGATGTAGCGTTCAGCTTCGTTGCATCTCATAGTTCTCTCCTTCTGTATTTTGGTACTTTTCGCTTTCTGCTCATATTACTTAAAACTCCTTGTTTACCTGCATAATTTTTTACGCAGTATCCGCTTGGCCCGCACTAAGAGAGATTCCACTGCTTTCACGCTGATTCCCAGTTGGCCGGAGATCTCCTTGTAAGAGAGCTTTTCAAAGTATTGTAATTGGATTACTGCGGCCATGCGATGGGGCAATTCTCTCAGAGCATCGTGTAAGAATGTGTAGTCAGGCTCTGCGTGAGGGGTGGGTGTTTTTAGTACATTAACAAAGGACGATGGATCCACATTCACATAGCGGCTTCTTTGCTTCATGAAGGTCATCGCCTTGTTGTGCGCTACTCGATATGTGTATGCAAGCGCGGTGGCTTCATCGATGCTTTCAAACTTGTTGTAAATGGCTATAAATACAGCCTGAACAAGGTCTTTGGCATCGTCTTCGCTTGCTGTAAGTCCCAAAAGATAGCGGAAAATCCGCTGCTCGTGGGCGCTGAGAAACTCCTCAAAACACTCTTTTTTCATATTCTTTCCACTAAATATATTAAGCCTCTCCGCTCTTCCCGCAAACGAAAAGCGGAGATCAGGACTTGAAGATGAAGGGATCAGCAACTTGGACATCAGACTGTGGTATCCTGCATCATAAAAGCCATGTTTCATTAATGCTCAAGCACTTTTTACTTGACAGTATATTGCCACCATGTGAGAATGCAATAAGTTGAAGAATATTGTAGATATAGGAGATATAGATGCTTACCATAGACTGGAAAGAAAGGCTGACACTGGACACGAAGGATTACTTGGAGAACAAGCTCCCAAATCGTGATTATGATTTTGAGATAATCTTTATTGCCTACCCCGAACGCGTCAATGGTAAGATTCCCTCCGAAGTAATCAGTTTCATCAGCACTGTGATTGTGCAGCATCTCAAGCGCAAACACAAAGATTACATCCCCTTTTACAAACATTTATGGCAGAAAAAGGGAGATTATGGTAAGATCGCCTTTGCCACCATCATGGCAAAGCTAGCCCATAAAAGCCCGGACATTTACCTCCCGCTGATGGAAGAGATGATGCAAGAAGCCGATGCATCCCAGATCAACTCCTTGCTGGACAAAGTGATACTGCCGCTTTTACGCAAATACCCGGACAAGTATCTGCATAAGCTGTATGAATGGACTAAAAGCGACAATCCGGATCTCAGTAAAGCATCACTAAATCTGGCAATAAAGCTGATCAAACGGCGTGAAGACCTGCTGGATCAGATCAGCAACCATCTGCAAAACCAATGGGTGTATCCCCTGGGCGATCTGCAGGGAATGCACGTTCAGTTCCTTAAAACCGTTGCCAAACTCTCCCCGGAGTCATATCTGGCGGTATGGAAAGAATTTGGCATCTCCAGAGATCCACAAATCGTAGAATTACTGTGCGCTTCGATCGATAATTATTTTATTGAATTAGAGGCCCCTGTGGATATATGGACCAAAAGCGGAAATGTCAGAGTAAAGAAAGCCGGTTTATCCGCCAAGAAGATGTTGAACAGAAAGAAAGGAGCCAAAGCCTAGTGGACCTCAGTGTTTTTATAACAGTCCAGGGAATGGAACGTCTGCAAAGACGCATAAATGAATTAATGACTGAACGCCCAGAAGTAATCAGAGCAGTGGCTATCGCCCGAGAGTTTGGCGACCTCAGTGAGAATGCAGAGTATAAGGCAGCCAAAGAGCGACAGCGGGCCATAGATTCCGAGATTGACTATCTACGGCGCAGAGCAGCTCAACTGAAGGTAGTGGATCCCTCCGGATTTCCCAAAGATGCCGTCCGCTTTGGCAGTAGCTGTCAAACCAGAGATGAAGACACCGCCAAAGAGATCAACTTCAAAGTGGTTGGTGCTGCAGAATTGAACTTTTATGAAGACGAAACCAGTATGCAGGTGGTTTCCGTAGTCTCTCCCATAGGCAAAGGCCTTTTGGGCAAGAAACCCGGTGACATTGCTCTGATCAAAGCCCCAATGGGAGAGCGCCGCATCCGAATCCTGAATATATTGTAATAAATGATAACCGGAGAGAAAATGAAGAAATCTCAAAAAAAAGACGAACTCAAATACGAACGGAAGAACTTCTGGAAAGAAGCTTCCAAAGAAGATCAAAAGGCAGCTATGGATTATGCCGTAGCTTACAAGCAGTTCTTGAACGAAGCAAAAACCGAGCGGGAAACCACTAAATGGATGGAAGCCCTGCTCAAAAAGCATAAATTTACGGATATCTATGGGAATAAGGGCGGCAACAAGGTCTATGGCATCTTTCGCGGGAAAACCATGGCTATAGCGATCCTGGGCAGTGAACCCATTGCCAAAGGATTCAAGATGGTGGCATCCCATATCGACGCACCCAGAGTGGATCTGAAGCAAAATCCTCTGTATGAAGATAGTTCTTCCCAAATGGCTTGCATGCGTACCCACTATTACGGCGGCATCAAGAAATACCAATGGGTGTCCACACCTCTCGCTCTGCACGGCGTAGTGGTGAAAAACGATGGTACTATTCTGGATATCAGCCTGGGCGAGAAAGAAGATGAGCCAGTATTCATCATTCCAGATCTCCTACCCCACTTGGCCCGCAAGGAACAGTATAGCAAGAACCTCAATGACGCTATCGACGCTTCTAAAATGAATCTTGTTTTTAGTGGCATGGTAGAGCCCAATAGCGAAGACAAGGAAGCTGTAAAAGCCTTTGCATTAAAGGTTTTGAACAGCATGTACGGCATTAAGGAAGAGGACTTTATCTCTGCCGAATTATACCTTGTTCCGGCAGTGAAATCCCGCGATTCGGGCATCGACAATTCCATGGTGGTAGGTTACGGCCAGGACGACCGGATTTGTGCCTACACCGCTCTCACAGCCCTACTGGATGTCAAAGACAAAAAGCCCAAACACACTCAAATAGTGTATTTCTCGGACAAGGAAGAAGTGGGAAGCCAGGGCGCCACCAGTGCTCATTCCATCTTCATCCAGGATTTCGTAAGCGATCTCATGGCATATAAGGGGGAAGACAACAGCAGTGTAAACTTACGCAAGGCTTTCATCAACGCCCAGATACTTAGTGCGGATGTTACTGCCGTGCTAGATCCAAATTATCCCAATGTCCACGAGAAACAGAATGCCATTTTGTTCAATCATGGCATCGGTATCTCAAAGTTCACCGGTAGTGGCGGAAAGTACTCCTGCAACGATGCCAGTGCCGAATTTACCGCAAAAGTACTGAAGATATTCAATGAAGCCGGAGTTTACTGGCAGATGGGTGAATTGGGTAAAGTAGATGAAGGCGGTGGCGGCACCATAGCTTATATTCTGGCAAATCTTGGTGCCGAAGTAATCGATTGTGGAGTGGGCCTAATGGGTATGCACTCGTTATATGAGCTGTGCTCAAAAGCAGATTTATACTCTACTTACAATGGATACAAGGTCTTTTTGGAAAGTAGATAGTAAAGCATAATAAAGGAGTAAGACTATGAAGCAATTATTATTGGTTACTCTCGTGCTGATCCTTGTTAGTGGTTGCGTTAGCAACAAAGCACTACGCGAACAGCAAGGCGAAATTGATCATTTGGAAGAAGCACTGGCTCAGAACAATGAAGAGCTGGTAGTTCTACGCAAAGAAATTACGCAAAGCAGAAGAAGTGGCGGACAAACTGAAGGCGATTCGGTTATGGACATGAATTATGTGCAGAATCAATTCAAGCAAAACGAAAATGACATGAAAGCCATCATCGCTGAAGTGAGAGAAATGGCTATAGCACTGGACGGACTTAGTGAATTGGTCGCCTCTTCGGATCAAGAAATCGTGAATATGATCCGCGACTTGGAAGCCAGAATGAACGCCATCGTCACTCAAGGCCTCACTCCGGAACAAGCTGCAGCTTTTACCCCCAACACTCAAATGATGGAACAGAATGCCCGGGACATCGATGCTCTTGAGTCCGAGCTTGCCTCATTGCGTCAGCAGATGGAAGACCTCTCAAAGATCGGAATTCAGACTGCTTCTTCAAACGAGAAACCCGAATATGAAGCTGCCAGAGATGAATATTACAAAGGCAACTTCAAAGAAGCCATCAAAAAGCTGGATGCTTTTGCCGCCAAATACCCCCGCAGTACCTATGTGGGCAATGCAATCTACTGGAAAGGCGAAAGCTACTATGCACAAGGTGATTTTACCTCAGCTCTGCGCGAATTCCGTAAAGTAATCAGCGAACAGCCCAAATCCTGGAAAGTGGCAGATTCTCAGCTCAAAATCGGGATGTGCTACATGAATATGGGTGATCATCAAACTGCAAGAACGGAATTGAACAAGCTGAAAAGCAACTACCCGGATTACACCGAAATGCATATTGCCGAGAAGCTGCTGAAACAACTACAATAAATATAAGTGATACGAACCAGTTTTATCCGGATAATCCTGATAATTGTGCTTTTTTCTGCCTGTGTCTGTATGACATGGGCAGAGAAGCTGCATGAGGATGCGGAACAGATCGCAATTCATATAGCCGATCAGTTGCACAGCGATCTACCCGTGTTTTTGGATATCCGTTGCGGAGAATGGACTCCTGCCTTGTCTCAAAGCCTAAGGGATATCTTACTTCAGCGATCCTTTGACCTCAGAGAAGCAAAGAGCAGAGCCCTGTTTGATCCGGATAACACTAGCATGGAAAACGGAACACTAAATGAATATGGGATCAGCTCAGCAATTCTGGTAAGTGTGGAATTGAACCTGAAATGGCAGGTTGTGGAGCGAAAAAGCTTTCTAAGCTACCGCAGTGAGCGTATACCCGTTCATAGCTTCATCACAAAACAGATTCAATTGCCCGAGTACCGCTTGCTAAACATCGATCATTACGACTTTGTTCAACAGGACAGCAAGGATGGCAGCATTTCATCCCCGCGTTTGAAGTGGTTTGAACCCATTATCGTAAGCACTGCGGTGGCATCGATCATTTTTTTACTTTGGACTATCGAATAAAGGACCTTTCATGAGAAGATACTTAAGTGTGTTTCTGCTTATTCTGCTTGCATTGGGAGCTTGTAGCAGAAATAAACCCGATCTGAGCACAGACGATAAGCTGGCTCTGGCAGACCAATACTACGCCAGAGGCAAATACAGCAAAGCCGCAACCATCTACGACGACATCTCTTTTGAACGTAAATCCGCGGCTACGGCATACGCAACCCTTAGGCTGGCCGATAGTTACTATGCCATGAACAAGTTTACCGACGCCAGATTGAAGTATCAGCAGTTCATCGATGGATTCCCGGATCACACCAATGTAGCGGATGCCTATTACAGAGTAGGAGTATGTTTCTACGAAGATTCCTTGAAACCTGCTTATGATCAGGAAGGAACCCTATCCGCAATGGATGCTTTCCGCAATTTCATGGAGCGCTTTCCGAATGATAGCCGCTATGAAGACGCCCTCAATTATCTCCGCCGGGCCCAGTATAAATTGATCGAGAAGAAGTATCAAAATGGCTATATATATTACAAAATGAAGGACTACAGCGCTGCTCTGATGTATTTTGAGGAAGTAATAGAGCTGGGCAATACCGATAGTCTCGACCGGAAATCCCTGTATTATTCTGCTCTGTTGCGGCTTCATCAAGGTAACAACGATGCGGCTCTGGCTTCATATAACAAACTTAAAACCAAGTATCCTGGCTCTGCAGAAGCTCGCAAGCTGGATAGGAAGTTTAACTGAAATATGCCGGACAGAGATCAACTGAAGGGTGCCTACGCTATTTTGGGCGGGAGCTTTGATCCCATTCATAATGGGCATTTGTACCTTGCAAAAGAGGTGCTGAGCCTGAGCCCGGTACACAAGATCATTCTGGTGCCCAGTTTCAGACACAACTTCAAGGGCAATAACATCATTCTGGATTACGATAACAGACTCCAACTCGCTCAAGAAGCTGTAGATCACTTCACTCCGCTGAATTTTGCCATTCATCCCGCAGAAGACTTCCGCACACCCATTGAAGTATGGGACGCTGAGCGCGGTGAAAGCGGTTACACCAGCGACTTGGTGAAGAAACTCCTCTCATTGTACCCAGACCAGTCATTTGCCTTCATCATTGGTGCCGACAATTTGATACAACTCCCAGAATGGCATGACTTTGAGTGGTTGAAGCAAAACTTGCATTTTATCATCCTGCCCCGTCCTGAAAGCACCATGCCCTGCGATGTATTGTCGCAGATCAAACATACTATTCTGGATATGCGTCTGTGCCCCATATCGTCCTCCGAAATCCGGGCCAGGATTGCACATGGAGACAGCATTCACGATCTTGTCCCCTCTCAGCTGGAAGAGAAAATCCTCAAGCTATATAGTTGATGGAAAAGTCTAAAGAACGGTTTCTGGATCGCATCCCTCTCAGCGCTCCGCAAAGCAGGCCGGAAGAGGTGGCAAATGCAATCACTCATGGCATTGGAGTGGGACTTGCGATAGCCGCTCTGGTAGTATTGGTTGTGTTTGCCGCTCGCATCAACGATACATGGAAAGTGGTATCTTTCAGCATCTACGGCACCACAATGATTATTCTGTTTCTGTCCTCCACTCTCTACCATTCTTTTCCACAACCCTATGTAAAACGTTTCTTTCGCATCCTGGATCACTCTTCTATCTTTCTGTTGATAGCCGGGACCTACACTCCCGTAACGATCGGCACCATGCGCGGAGGCTGGGGTTGGGCTCTGTTTGGCGTGATCTGGGGTCTCACTCTTTTGGGCATAGTCCTGAAGATATTTGCCATGAAAAAGCTGAAGTTGGTTTCGCTCGTGGTGTATCTTCTGATGGGCTGGATCATCGTGATAGCCATCAAGCCGCTCATGGAAAGTGTTCCCCCGATGTTCCTCACCTGGATGCTCTTGGGAGGCTTTGCATATACCTTTGGAGTGATATTTTACGTTGCCAAAAAGATGCCATATCATCACGCTGTATGGCATCTCTTTGTACTTGCCGGAAGTGTATGCCATTTCTTTGGCATGCTCACACTCATCCGCTAAATCATGTAACTCTCCCCAGATGTCCAAGCTGTGCCGATGCAGATATAAAGGCGTTATAAAGCAGTGACCACTCGATGATAACGGGATGATATCAGCTTGAACAATCGTTGAACCACAGATAATGCACTGGCTTACCAGCCATCATGATAGCCTAATCAGAGATTGATAAATGGCTAGAGAATTGGAATCTCCAGCTGATCTATATGTGTCTTTATTCTTCTTTCACATAGTGATACATATTCTGTGTTAATCTCGTATCCTATGTATATTCGTTTTGTTTGGATAGCTGCAATGGCAGTTGTACCGCTACCCATAAATGGATCCAAGACTATATCACCCTTAAATGAATATAGGTTTATCAATCTATATGGTAACTCTATTGGGAAAGGAGCGGGGTGTCCGATACGTTTTGCAGATTCAGCATTCATAGTCCAAAGAGACTTTGTCCAAGTCATGAAATCTTCTTTAGTAATGGTGTTTTCTTTGTCTTTCTTCTTACGAGAGTAATCGCCTTTAGAAAATATCAATATGTATTCATGAACGTCACGCAAGGTAGGATTTGCAGCACTTTTCCAGCTTCCCCATGCTGTTGATGTACTTGCACTGGCTGCTTTGTTCCAAATTATCTCTCCACGCATATTAAAGCCAATCTCAATCATCATGGTTGATATATAGTCGGAGAGAGGAATATAAGGTTTTCGTCCTAAATTGGCAACGTTTATGCAAGCTCTACCACCATTTACCAGCACACGATACGTTTCAATTAATGCATTCTTGAGTAGCACCAGGTATTCTTGGAGCGATAGATCATCATCATATTCCTTACTAACATTATAAGGGGGAGATGTTATCATCAAATGCACTGAATTGTCAGGCAATTCTTTCATGTTTTCTGCTGATCCGAGAATAATGTGATTCAAATATTCACTAGGAATCTGATTTTCACTATAATCACGTAGTTTCACATTATCCATTTCTGAATATAGCCTAGAATTGTAGAATTTGGAGGAATCATGGTTGAATCTACCACTGGTTCCAAATGAACTAGTTGATGTTCCAGCTTCCTTCTTCATTGGTTTATCTCGCGTAGTAGTTGCAGGAACTTGTTTGCTCTTAATTCGTTGGTAGCTTCAAGACTAGCTTTACGAATAATCTCCCCAATTTTTGGGATGGGTAGCATTGATGAAAAGTATATCAGATTATCGTTTATGAGCTTCTTGCATAGCTCATTTAGCTCACTAATCCTGTTAATTGTACAAAATCCCCCCTTAGGTGATTTTTGGTTGTAATGATCTTTACAAGGATTTGGGTATAATGACCAAAAACCTTGAACCACTCCAGACTCTTTTAGTAAATCCACCTTAGGTAGATAATGATTAGTTATTGGACTATTTCCAAGGACTATGATGGGGATTTTGTTTCCTGCTTTACTTGAAACCCGTATATTGAGTGATTTACCAATAGCTTTGAGCATTGAATCCGACCGGAGTAACGATGGATTTCCTGTGTGTGACTTATAATCACCAATTAATTCAATCCCATGTGCTGATGAATACATATAATTGTTTACTATACTCATCTTGACTTCGAATATAAGTCTGATGCCATTAGCTGTTTGATTCTTGCTATCTGTAGTACAGAACGCCAAATCAGCTGGTGAATTGGTCGATAGAGCTAATTCATCACATACAACTTCATTAACAGCGTATAACCCTAACTTTTTAGCTATTGGCGAGAGTAAGTCATTACACCATTTTTCTGTATAATGACCTATGGAAGAATTACGACCTTGCAAGGTTTGCCCCTGGGATTTCACTCCTTTAGGTATGTATGCATAGAAATTATTGTCATATTCATAAAACAATTGTTTTTTTGTAAGGGACAGCTCCATTGATTTTCGGAAGTACTTCTTCTCTACGTCGATGCTCCAAAGGTGATTTGGCATATTGTTCTTCTCCTTTATCGTTAGAAACACATACCATGTTAGCCTGGTTTGTGTCAAGCAAAAGTAGTCTTTATCAATTATTTGTCACAGGGAACTATCGCGATCGATTAGAAGAACCATTGATATCAAGCAATGAACATACAATGTAGTCCTTTTCCAATGTTTGTAGTTGTCGAATTTTGATAAATGTAAGGTCAAATGTATTGCATTCTAAGGATAAAGTGCAGGGAATTAAGAGGTAAGAATCCTGTATGAACTATTTGCTTGATTCTGTCTGTAAATAGCTGCCTACTATCTTGACTAGTTTCCCGTTTTTGAAAGACACCGTAACCACTGCATCCGTGCCCATACCATCAACAGATAATACGACGCCCTGTTTATACTCTTTGTGCCATACACGTTGCCCGATCTTGAAGTGTTTCTGACTTTCCCTAATCTTGTTCTTCGGTTTGCGATATGAGCTTTGCACCGGAGCCGCTATGTGCCCCGGAAAGTCCAATACATCCTCAAGATTGTCCAGAAACATGCTGGGTTGCGTAAAACTATAGGTGTCGTACAACCTGCGAGCTTCCGCCAGGCTAAGGATCAATTCCCGTTTTGCGCGAGTGATACCCACATAAAAGAGCCGCCGTTCCTCCTCGATCTCCTCTATGGTATCCATGCTCATCCGGTGAGGTAGAAGCTCATCCTCCAATCCAGCAAGATATACTACCTCAAACTCCAGTCCTTTGGCGTTGTGCAGAGTCATCAGCCTCACGCTGTCAAGTTCCTCGGATACTTTGTCCAGATCAGTCTGCAGGGCTACATAGGGCAAATAATCCTCCAGGACTGCCGCTCTGTCGTTGTCCCTGCTAAAACGCTCGGCAAATTCGTTGACCGAAGCCACAAATTCGATCAGGTTTTCCGCCCGGGCAATGTCCTTGGGATCGCTGCTTTTGCGGTATAAACTCACCAGACCCAGTTCTTCCACGATCTCTTTTACCAGATCAACCACAGGAAGCTTAAGGGACATCTGCCGCCATTGCTCGATGATAGTGCAAAACTCCGCTACCCTCTTGTGAGCTCCGGCATTCATTTCTGTGATGGCACTTTGGTTTTGAATAGCACTAAACAAGCTGATCCGGGTCTTGGCGGCAAATCCCAGCAAGCGGTTCACAGTGGTCTGTCCGATACCGCGAGGGGGTTCGTTGATTATTCGTAACAGGCTTTCGTTATCTGCGGGATTGCCAAGGCAATTCAAGTATGCCAGGAGGTCTTTGATCTCTTTACGCTGGTAAAAGTTCAGGCTTCCCACGATACTGTAGGGGATCTTTCTCTGCATCAGAGCATTTTCAAAGAGGCGGGACTGCGCATTTGTCCTGTATAGAATGGCAATATTCCGTAGGCTTTTGCCATCATTCCACTGCCTGGAGATGTTCTGAGCAATCTGTTCGGCTTCCACATTGGCATCGGGATACACGTTCAAGACCGGTTTCAAGCCTTCGCCTAAATCGCTATATAGTTCTTTGGGATGTCGCTGTTTGTTCTGCTTGATTACCTTGTTTGCCAAATCCAGGATCGCGGTTGTGCTGCGGTAATTCTGCTCCAGACGGATAGTGCGAACTTCGTGATAGTCCCTTTCAAATTCCAGTATATTACGCAGAGTTGCCCCGCGAAAGCTGTATATGGCCTGATCGTCGTCCCCCACCACGCATACTCTCTGATGCTCCAAGGCCAATTGATGGATAATCTCAAACTGAGCTTGGTTTGTATCCTGATATTCATCGATCATAACATATTGAAAGATATCCTGGTACTTGTGTCGTACAGCGCTGTTATTGCGTAGCAGGCGTGCAGTGTAGAGCAGAATGTCGTCGAAATCCATAGCTTGATTCATCAGAAGAGCTTGCTGATAATGCTGGTAGATATGTAGAAAGCCTCCGAGGAAAGGATTGTGCTTCGTTTCGGAGACGTCGATATCTTCGGGCAACATCAGTCGGTTTTTGTAGCGTCCGATCCTGGCCAGTACTTTGTTGAATGGATACTTTTGCAGATCGTAGCCATGTTCTTTATAGATCTTTTTTAGTACCGATTTCTGCTCATCGTCTGCATAAATGCTAAAATTTGCATTATAGGGCAAAGAAGCGGATTCATAGCGCAGAATCCTAAGGCAGATGGAGTGGAAAGTGCCCACCCAAAGCGAGTGCATAGGAATGCTAAGTAGGCTCTCCAAACGATCCTGCAATTCGCGTGCAGCTTTATTTGTAAATGTAACGATCAATAGCTTCCAGGGCGCTACTTTCCGCTCGTGAATCAGATAGGCGGCACGATAAATGATGCAGCGTGTCTTTCCGCTACCGGCACCTGCCAGTACCAGAATGGGATGATCTACATCCTCAACTACTTCGCGTTGAGCTTCGTTCAGATCTTGATGGTAATCTATCATCAAGTTCTTACTATTATTGGCTTGGGTTCGCTAAGGCGGCCTTCAAGCCTTCCCGCTGGATAGTCTTTGTAGGCGGAGACTCTATACCAGTACTCGCCTGGAGTAACACTGGAATCGTTTTCGCTGCTGTGGATATATTGCTGATGATCTGCACTTGCCACATGCATCACAGTATCGATAACTGCGTAAGCATTGCTATGCCCCTTGCTGCGGTAAACAAAGTATCCATCAGTGTTTGAGCTGCTATTGCTGTTCCATGATACTCGAACAATTCTTGGAGCAGATCCGGTACCCTCTGAACTTAACTGGACTCCCGTCACATAAGCAGGCTCAATCACGGAACTGGAATGAGGATCCAGGGGATTGTCGCGCTTGATGCCGCAGCCGGCAACAAAGAGCAGGATTGCAAGAGTAATAAACAGATGTATGTGTTTCATAAGCTAAAACCTCAATTCCAAACCAGTTGGACTCAGTTTCAACGGAGAACTGTCCCTATTCATGATGTCCTGCCACAAGTTCTCGTTATACTCGTTTGTACTCATTACAACATCGTACATATTGTACAACCAGATCACTCCTGCCAAACCCACCATCAGCAGGGAATAGTGATAGGGAATTTCGGCTTTGCTCCAGTAATCATTGATCTCGTCAACCTGAGTTGCGTTTTGATAGCGATCATAATTTGTGCTGGCCTGATTGTAGAAATAGAGGGCACTGATCACTGAAATCAATTCGGCGCTAAGTATTACTGTGGCTTTACTATTGTGTTTTGTAGCAAACTGACCCCACCCGGGGATCACTGCGCTTTTTAACACATTGCCGCCAAAGGGCACTGCCTCCAATTCGTAGAGTTGCAATTTATTCTGTCTGTAGGTTAGATCTTTGCGATACTCTGCTCTATCCAGGTAGTCCTTCCAACCGTATTTCGTACTGTCTGCAAAGGCTTGTAAATCGAAGCTTTGAGCATTGCACAGCGTGATCCCAAACAGCAATACTATCAGGATTATGTATTTCAAATTAATTCTCATATCTTTCATTTTACCCGCCTATTGCATCAGAGCTTCTGAAATCTTGTTTAAAGGGACCATAGAGCGATCTCTCAGATTGATCTGCCACACATAGAGGAAAGTATCCGTGGGAGTAAGCAAATCGTAGCGGGCTTCATATTTGTATTGTCCAGTGGAAAGCAATATCTTCCATCCACTATCCCGTATTTCGTTGGGATTGTGGGTTTTAAGTACCTCATTACGCTTTGCAGCGATGCGGTTTATCAAGAGTCCGTTACGATATTCCTGCAGGATTCTGCGGGCAAAGCCAACAGGATCACGTTCTGCTTCTACCAGGTTTTGCATGGACTGAGACCGTGCGCGATATTCCGGTAGGGGATCCAGTTGAATAGCCTGGTTGTAAAGCCTCAGGGCTTCGGCGTGTTTCTGAGCGCCTTCTGCTTTCAGACCTTCGTTGTAGATATCTTTGGCTTGGGCGATGTCTTTCTGAATCTCTCTCATCCTGGCAATGGCGGATAAAGCTGGGGCATAATCCGGGATGATCTCGAAAGTTTTGGTGTAATGCAGCAATGCATGTTCAAAATCGCGCTCTTGAACAAGAGCATCGCCTTTCTGAACATATAGTCTGGTAATACCTTCCAGACGCGCATCGACTTCGGCTTGCTTTGCGGGATTATATTGCACCGCAATGCGGAACAGGCGGTCGGCTGCCATATAGTCCTGGGCATCGATATACTCTTCTGCCTGTGCTTGATATACATCGGATATCAAAGCATTGATCCGGGATCCTTCAACCACGGGGTATAGAGAGAGTTCAAACAACTCCTTCAGCGCATCAGTATAATACTCCTGCTCCAACAAACGCTGGGCATAATCCACTTTAGTATCAATAAACTGCATCACGATATAGCGTGCTTGAATCTCGTAGGGATTATCCGGATAGTTGTTGTACAGAAATTTATAATCCTCCCAACTCTTTTCGCGATCCTGATATTCGTTCAGACTGATACTCATCCGGCGTAGTAAAACTTGGGGAATCAAGGGAGATTGCGGAATCTCGCGCATGATGTCGTTCATGTATTTTAGAGAAAGTACTTTATCGTTTGTTTGATAGGCTTCATCACCCATTTTGTAGTATAACTTTGCCAGTTCCAGATCTGCCGCTTCAGAATTGGCCAGTTTCAGAAAGCGCACTGCCAAAGGCCGATTGTCTCTTTCCACGGCAGTTTTGCCCAATTCCAGATAGCTGTTGCTGCGCATCAATTCAGCCCGGGTAACGATTGCTCCGTTTACTCCCGTTTCGATAAGGGCGTCCAGTTCATTGATGGCTCCCACATAAAGGCCTTTGTTATATAGGTCTTCCGCACTGCGCAAGCGGTTGATCTCACAGGCGGAAAGAAGTAGCAATAATGGGATCAACAACAGTGTTGCCGCTCTCAATATTGCAACTGTGTGTGGTTTATACATATATGTTCCCCGTAATATCTTCAGGATCTTCATATCCTGTATATTCTGCCCTCCCGGGCTTCTTCAAACAGTTCATTGGGTGTATTTATCAGAGCTTGCCTTACTCCCTCGCTCGGATTGTGCGTAAGCAGGATTCTTTTCAGACCCTTGGTGCCCATTTTCAATACTTGGCCTGCAGAAGGATGACATGCGTCCAAGAGAAGTGTATGCGCACCCTCTACGAAACCTGATATGCTATCTGTGGTTGAGATATCCGAACTATACACAAAATCTCCTGCAGCAGAATTGATCCTGATGGAAAACGCTCGTTGCAGGTTTTTGAAGGCATTTTTCCGGATTATCTCGCCATATCCTTGTAAGTGGTCGTTCAAGATATATCGTAGCTTGGGAAAGTCTTCTGAAAGGGAAGTCATGGGTTTTAGCTGCAGTTCAAAATCGAACTTCTGGGGAAAAGTGTAAAACATGCACAAGAAATCGGCGAACTCCCCTTCCCGCTCCGGCAGATAAAGAGGCAAGACCCTCTTACGACCTCTAAGATACAACATCTGAATAAGTAACAGCACGCCCCCGACATGGTCGGGATGGTAGTGTGTTATGATCACTGCACTAAGCATATCCGGCTCTAAACCTAGTTTCACCAGGCTCTGAGCACAGCCGTCTCCGCCATCCAGCAAAAAGCTCTGTCCCTCTGAATGCACCAATACAGATGAAGAGTTCAGATCCTTTGCAGGCATGCCGGAACCCGCTCCCAATATGCGAATTTCCATTACTTCTCTTTCTTCTGATTTGCCGGAATCACGATGGGTACCTGATCCAACTTGCGGCCAACTGCCAGGAAAAACGCTCCGAAAAGCAATGTGCTGATTAGCAATAACTCCCGGGAGCCAATCTTGAAGATGATGATGGAAGTGAGCACAATCAATACATTGATCGCGTAAATCACAGCTGCCGTAACCTTTACTGAGCCCAAAACATTGTTAATACGGTGCGTGGAGTGATCTTTGCCACCCTGCATCACATGTCTGCCATCGCGGCGACGGGTATAACTGACCAGCGAGATGTCGAAGATGGCATAACTAAGTAGCAGCACAGGAAGCAGATAGAACAGCTTGTCATTGTATTTGATGCCCGCATAACGCGCCATCAGGATGCCCATTGATGACAAGAAGTACCCGATAAACATGCTGCCCGCATCTCCCAAAAAGATCCTGGCAGGATTGAAATTGAAGGGTAAAAAACCAAAGGAAGACCCGGCAAAGCTAAGCGAGATAAGTGCGATCAAGGCCATGGCTTCCTGATTGGAACTGGTAGTATTGGTAAGTGCAAAGGCAAAAAACCCTAGCCCCAGAATGCCTGCCATACCGCTGATGATGCCATCCATATTGTCCAGGAAATTAAGCGCATTCATCAGCCCAACCATCCATAAAAGCATGAGCGGAAGAGTAATATAAACGCTGCCAAACATCATGCTAAGCTCATCAAAAGTGAAGTTCGTAAGGATAAAGATAAGTGCTACAAGAATCTGTCCAGACATCTTCACCAGTGGATGCATCCCGCGACGGTCGTCTATAAGGCCAATAAGAACGATTATGACTGAGCCTGCCAGATATCCGATCATGGGACGATCAAAATACCTGCCGGGGGAAATGGTTACATCGTAAACACATAACAGAATGAAACCCAAGGCCACACTAAGCCCCCCCATCAGGGGTACGCTTTTTAGGTGGATCTTGCGTGCTTCCGGTTTGTCCACGAAATTTATCTTTCTAGCCAGCTTTATTATGAATGGCGTGAGGCCATAAACAAAGAGCCATGACATTATGAATACGCTAAGATACTCATAGATGCGAAAATCCATCTGGTTCTCCAATATATCTTTCTAATATTCCATAATATGATAACATGGGATTTTGTCAATGCTTTTCCGCTGCAATTGTACGGATATCTACCATACCGGTTTGTGCTTCCCATCATGTGCGTTCTTTTACAAAGAATCGGGTTGAATACAGTAGGAACAGTTTTATACTTCCGCGGGATGCTCATGAAAACGTATGAGATTGGGCTTGACAGATTCCTGATTTTGAAATCTCTTTCATTGCATCGTTATATTTGCAGAAAACGGACAATATCCATATATATGGGAGGTAGATTTCGGATGAGATACCACATAGTAATTACGTTGTTGATTGCATTGTTCTCGTGCCAAATTATGGCATTAAGCGTGCATGATGAAAACCGGGTACAGATTGGCGATATTTCTTTCGATTTGAACCTGTATGCGACGGCAAGGATTGGGGGTAGCAGCGTGGTAGCTCTGAACTTCGATACTTCGGCCAGCACTGACGACGGAATCACGAACATCATCTACAGCTCCCCGCAGATGGATGTAAGATTGAGCTTTTATCCCCGGGATCAGTATGAAGCTGCGGCATGGTTAGTGTCCGTGAATGCATCCTGCAAAGAGGAACTATATTTGCACGATGTGTATCTCGCTATGGATCCGGTAGATGCGCCTATTATTGCAGATTTGAAGGGTATTGAAGCGATAAACTCCGGTGATTTTAAAGACAATGTAAACATCATCCCATTCAGGGATAAGGCAGTAGAATACGCTCATCCCAACGGCAAACTATGGATTGTGGCATCCGGATATGATGAATGTGGGGAAATCGAAGGGCTAAGCGCAAACCAAATAATGCTTTATGATCATAAAAACCATTTTTTCCGCAGATATGTGCAGGGCGGTACTTGGGAGGTTTCTATGGACACCATGTACAAGCCAGCCGGTGGTTCGCATGATTGGGCTTTTTTGCTCTTTGCGGAAAAACCACTTTTACTGAATATCAACCGTTGGCCAGGTGTAAATAGAGCTGCTTTATGCATTACAAACGATGCGGACGGAGAGAATATTAACAGCTTGCAAGCCGTTTACGAAGGCAGCAACAATCCTGAAAATCCAAAGTTTTACAATCAGGGCTTCTTTGCCCGCAACATCCCTGTATCCAGTACTATTTTCGGCGATAAACAAGCAACTTTGGGTGAGATGTGGCATAGGATAAAAGACCATGGCAATACGATTGGCTACCACACCTACTCTTCCGGAGCAGATCCCGTAGGCAGTAATCAACAAGCGCTGCTAACCGATCTTGTGGATTATGACATTCGGCTCTGGATCGATCACGCAGTCCCCAGCAACCCAGAGGATTTAGGTTACCTGGGCTTGATTCCCGGAAGCGATAGCTACATGGTAGATGTCATCAACGCATCCGGGATAGATTACATCTGGCCGGGAGACACTCCATATACAAATCCCTTCAACGCCTATGATGAAGCATGGCGATTGCCACACCTGCTGTATGAAGCCAAGGGATTTACACGCCCGATTTATTTTTTTGGGCGTACAAGGATGGAATTCTGGGACTATACCAATTTTTTGGAACCACTCTCTTTTAAGTATATGATGTCTGCCGATAATCTGGATAAGTTAATCGAAGACAGAGGCTTACATATCAGTTACACCCACTTTAGTGTGCATAGTAATTCCTATATCGGAGCATTCTTTGACGTAAATGAAAACGGAGAATATGAGATCAAAGACGAAGTGGACGATATGCTATTGATGCTGGACTACTACAGACAGCATCGGGGATTGTGGATAGATACTCTGGAGAATATTTTTGACCGTATGCTGGCTATCGAACAAGTGAGACTAATGTCCTACAAGGAAGTGAGTGACGGCATCTATAAGGTAGTGTTGAAAAATGATTCTGACTATGATATCAAGAACTTGCATTTCGAGCATCTGGATACCGGTTTCACCATTCCGTACTTCGCCAAAGGCGATACATTCACGTTCCATACTACATACAAGCCTGAAACGTATACATTCCGACCAGAAAACTACATCATCAGCTATGATGCCGGTAATCTGATCATGAAAAGCAGATATGATCTCAGTATGTCCTCCCATGAAAATAGAGATATTCAATATACGTGGTCAGAAAGTGCAATCATTCCATACCAATGAAACGCTGTATCAGTGGACACAACCTTTCGGCAAACACGCATCAGGTATCTACTTTGCCAGGATAAGCAGAGATAATACCCCTGATATGACACTCAGATTCTACGTAGTGAAGTAGAGAACCGGGAGATACCCTTTAGGTTATAGACTTGCCCGGCCTTTGAACGAAGCAATCGGAATAGATGCATCATCCACCGTGACAACACATTTTCTTGACAGAATGAGAGCTCAGGACAGCATTGCACGATATGGACAGAGAAAACAGATATCTGATTGCCGATGCTCTACATCCCCTCGTCTGCACGGACAAGGTGCGGGATGAGCTTCTGCTGTACAATATACAGGCACAGGATTATCCCAAAGTCTTTGAGCAGTTCAAGCTCATCTGCGATAAGGGATTGGATGTAGCCAGTGCCTTACAGGAGCTCTCCGGCGGTCAGAAAGTGATCCTGATGGCGATCTTGGCTATCTACTCACCGGCGCGGCGCATACACTTCATCAACCTCAACCGTTATCTTGATGCATCAAAAGCGAATGCCCTGAAAACCCTGATCGATGGCAGTGACAAAGAGATATTGGTAGAAGAAGACTCATGATTACTTTTCCACACTCCAGACTGCAAATCTGGCCTCATTTCTGCCTGAACATCATCGATGAGATCAATCTGCTGTGTCCCGGCAGCTACTATCTGAAGGGAAGCAACGGCAGTGGTAAAAGCAGCTTTATAAATCAAGTATTCCTGCCAATCATGAGAGAACGGACAGACCTGCATCTGATCGTACTACAACAGCAAATGCACCTGCAATTGTATGCTTTAAGAGCGTGGGCGGCAATCTATTATCCAGGCAGGATTGTGGCGAACGAAACCGATGTGTGGGAACTGCTGTGGGATGATCTTACCGCTCTCAAGGACGACAAACCTGTGTTTGTGGTAGCCGATGAAGCGCACAACATCCGTATCCCGGAAGGACTTACGCATCCTGTTTGCCTTATTTACAGTTCGCACAACTATCAGATACAAGCAGATAACGTATTGGAATTCAAGCCGATATCCCCAGATGAATCGGAACTGAGACTATTAGCAGAGGATGCTTTATGCGCTCATTGATATATGCCACTCTGCTATTTGGATTATGGTGCCTTGCCTTTGCTGTAATATGGTTTCAAAACCTTGTCTTACAAGGGATATGCTTGCTTGCACTAATCGTGCTGACCCTGAGCATTTTGGGTAGCAGGAAGCTTTTCAAAGAGCTTCGGATCTTAGCTCCCTTCGTAAGTATGCTCATTGTAGTGTATGCAATCTTTATTCTTTTGGGAATAGATCCAGAAGGGAAGGGAGCTTTTCAATACTGGATGAATTACGGATTGCCCCGCGCTTTGCTCTTGGTGAACGCTGTTTTGGCTTTTCGGCTCTGTTTTGCCTTGGTCTCGGTTGATAGCATTTTGGATTCCGACGCCAGTATCCACCGGCTTAAATACATTATCTTGGGCAAGATCCTATATGAAGCGGCTACAAACTCCTATCATCAGCTAAAACAATGGCAAGAGATGACTCCTGGTATGCACGCCAGAAAAGCCACAGGTATCAAAGAGCGCTTTCAAAGAGGTCTGAGCGCTACTTTGGCCTTGGTCCTGTACATCCTGGCTGAGGCCAAATATAAAGGAGAGCGCATCGACAATCTGATCGCCACTTGCCATGAGGAGGAAAGATGAAATGGTACATTACGGTTGGTTTCACGGTATTGGTGATGGCCAGTACACTCTTGATCAGAATACCTGTTCCCGGAGGGGGATACTTCAATTTTGGCGATGTCGTGATAGTGTTCTGTGGTTTGTATGCTGGCAGGCGCTCCGGATTGATCGCCGGGGCGATAGGTTCTGCTCTGGCAGATATCATCGGCTTCCCGCTATTCGCCCCGATCACCCTGGTTGCCAAAGGTAGTCTGGGTTTCTTTGCTGGCCTGGGAAAAGATGCCCATAACCGGGTCCGTTTTATTTGGCCCATTGTGGGGGGAATCTTGATGGTGACAGTGTATTTTGTGGGCACCTGGTTCATGCCCAGCTTTGGTAAAGCAGCCGCCTTTGCGGACTTGCCACCCAATCTGCTGCAGGCTCTTCTCGGTTTCATCGGTGGACGATTGCTGTATAAAGCCTATACGAAGATTGAGGGAATGACTCGGCATTAACCGACATTAAATTCTTGACTAAAGTTCTATTCTGACTATCATTTATGTAAATGCAGAATAAATTGCAAGGAGTAGAGATATGTCGATACCCTTCAACATGAACCGTATGAAAGAAACGGAATTGCATTACCCACAACGTTTTGCCAGTATGATGCAAAAGGACTATGGACTGCTCTTTTGGAACGAAGGCAACAAGTCATCCCGGGAGAGTAACCATGCCGTGATCACTGATCTCTTCGGCATCGAGAGCAGCTTGCGCAACATTGAGTCCTTTTACAAAGCCAAAGGTATCCACCCTTGTATCTTCAGTTCGCTACAAAATAACGAACTGGAGAAAGTATCCGCTCCCTTGTCTCAGCACGGATTCAAGATGGAAATCAAAGACCATGTGTACTTTCTGCATGATCATGAAAGCAGCGTAAAACCCGTAGAGGGATTGGATATTGAGCGCATCCAGGAGCTGGATATCGACATTATGGAAACCATCGCCCTGGAATATGGAGGCGACTGGACTATCCGGGTGGTTGAACGCCACTTACAGCATCCCTCCTATCATCTGTTAGGAGGATTTCACGATGGAGAATTGGCAGCGCTTGCTTCCGTGAGCATCCACGCTGGATATAGCCGTGTATCCGATGTATTCACCCGCGAAAAGTTCCGTGGCAAAGGTTACGCAGCAACCATGATCCACAATCTTGTCTTGTATCACAAGGGAATCAGCCAAAATCATCTATACCTTTTTTCAGATAATCCGCTTACTTCCAAGGTTTATATAAAAACCGGTTTTACACGTCTAGCCAAAGATTTCATCAGCTGGGAAGCACTCAAAGAAGCCTGACGCTCAAATTTTCTATCCTTATCCGGACAATCTGCTACAGCTTTGTGTCTGAAGCCCAGTAGCGGATATATATACCCATTTACTGCCACCTGGTATTTACTATGATATCAAGGTTGAGTAAAATGATGGTCTGGAATAGATTAGACCTGTCGCGGTAAAATTCCTCATTTTGTACTTGACAGTTTTCCCCCATGCCGAATGTTTGTTGCAAATGATTCTCAATAAGGATTAGATTATGCAAGAACATGAAGTTCTATTCCGTAAGTACCTTGAAAATTCCGGACAAAAGCTGACCCACAGTAGAAGCTTGATTCTGGATGCGGCTTTCAAGGTACATGATCACTTCGACGCCGAGACCCTGCATCACATGATCCGCGGGGCAAATGTCTCTTTAGCCACTGTCTATCGCACCCTTCCGCTGTTGGTGAACGCAGGTCTAATCCAATTGGCGGTTCGCAGCGAGGGAAGAGAGCGTTTTGAGCATATCCTGGGTCACCCCAAACATGTCCATTGGATCTGTCACAAATGCAAAACAGTCACAGAAACTGACCTTGCCGCTCTATTGCCTTATTTGCAGAAAGAGGCCAAGGGCATAAAATTCGATATGGATCAGGTAACCATCAATGTAACAGGACTTTGCTGGAAGTGCCGGAGCAATGATAATGAGTCTCAATAAAAACCCCGTTATCGCACTTGCCGGCAATCCGAATGTAGGCAAAACTACTCTCTTCAATGCACTTACAGGCTCCAGGCAAACCGTGGGCAATTGGCCTGGAGTTACAGTTGAGCATAAAAGCGGAAGCATTACTCACAATCACCAAAAATACGAAATTGTCGATCTCCCCGGTATCTACTCTCTATCAGGAGGAACTCCCGATGAACTGGTGGCGCGAAACTTTATCCTGAACGAAAAACCGGATTTGATTATCAACATCGTGGATGCCTCAAATCTGGAGCGAAACCTCTATCTCACGGTGCAACTCATGGAACTGGGAGCTCCCATCCTGATGTGCCTTTCCATGCCGGATATTGCTGAACGCAACGGACTGAAGATAGACCTGGATCATCTCAGCGATCACCTTGGTTTCAAAGTGATGTCCCTGGCTTTAAACAAAAGATTCCCTCTGGAAGAGTTGATGCGGGAAATCGACGCATCATTGGCAAAACCACCCATACCTACCCAGATTTTCTACGACTCCATCGTGGAGCAGCACCTGGAAAAGATATGGAACGACATCCTGATACATGAGAGGTTGAACGACTCCACCAAGGACAAACCTCTGCCCCAGGATATTTACTGGGCAGTGCAAAAAACCCGCTGGCAGGCAGTAAAGCTGATCGAAGGCGATCCAGAATACTTGATGCAGATTGATGAAGAGGAAAGAATAGCCGTGGAGAAGGAAGTAAAGGCCATCGAAAAGCATCGTGGTCAAGCTTCTTCGGCAGTTATTGCGGACGATCGCTACGGATTCATACGAGGTTTGGTAAAGGATGTAGTAAAGCGGCGGAGGCCGGGCAATCATACTTTTTCGGACAGTGTAGACAAGGTACTGCTATCGGGATTCTTTGGTTTGCCGTTTTTCTTTGTGGTGATGTATTTGGTTTTCCTGATTGCGGTCAAGGCCAGCGAACCGGTAATTGCGCTTATGGAGAGTGGGCTATCCTGGTTGTTTTTTGACGGTCTGGGAGCCTTATTACAGATGCTCCATGCTCCTAGCTGGCTAAATTACCTGCTTTCTGATGCCTTAGGAAGCGGTATAGTAACCATCGGTACGTTCATACCGCCCATTTTTTTCATCTACATAAGCTTATCCATTCTAGAGGACAGCGGCTACATGGCCCGGGCTGCTTTTATCGCAGATAAATTTATGCGCAAGATCGGTCTGCCGGGCAAGGCCTTCATTCCGCTCTTGGTTGGCTTTGGCTGCACAGTTCCCGCCATCATGGCCACGCGCACTTTGGAAAATCCGCGTGACCGGCTTTTTGCCTCGCTTCTCACTCCTTTCATGAGCTGTGGAGCTAAGCTGCCTGTCTATACTTTTCTGGCAATGATCTTCTTTCCCCACAGGGCATCCATCGTTATCTTCGGTCTCTATTTCTTCGGTATCGTGATGGCAATGTTGACCGGATTATTGCTAAAGAAAACTGTCTTCAAATCCGAACCGGGCAATTTCGTGATGGAACTGCCCCCCTATCATGTACCGACTTTTAATGGAATTATGCTTCACACATGGTTCCGCCTGAAGGATTTCATCCTGCGTGCCGCCAAAACCATCCTGATCGTGATCATGATCATAAACATCCTCAGTGTAATCACTGTGCCAAACTTCTTTAGCCCCGACCGGGAGAAAGTGAGCATCCTGCAATTGGGAGGACATGCTATCACTCCCATTCTGCAGCCTATCGGCATCCAGAGCAGTAATTGGGCAGCTTCTGTGGCAGTAATAACCGGACTCTTTGCCAAAGAAGCAATCGTGGGGACTATGCAAAGCCTTTACAGTGGTGGAGAACTAAGCATGGAAATGAGCGAGGAAGAGGAACCCTCCGAGGTCTTGTCCGATAATCTTCAGGCCAGATTTGGCTCTTGGGCTGCGGCCTTGGCTTACCTTCTGTTTGTAGTGCTATATTCCCCGTGTATAGCCGCACTGACGATGCTCTTCAAAGAACACGGCAGCAAATGGACTTTTTTTACCTTTCTATACCTGAATCTCTTAGCTTGGCTTGTGGCCATGATGTTCTATCAGGCAGCGGCCTTTAGTGCCGCATCTCCATACTGGCTGGCAACGGGACTGGGAATAGCAATCTTGATATACTTTAATTTGAAACAAATAGGAAAGAAGCATGAACACACGGCGTAGATTGAGAGGTTGGGGCGCCAGATTATTAGCTGGCAAACGGCATTGTCACTGTCAAAGGGGAGACTGCCTTCCCATGAGCGAGCTGGGCGAGGGGATATCCGGAACTGTATCCTGCAACAACGATATCAGGACTATTGAGCGAGGAATCTACATTGGCGCAAAGATCCAGATATTCCGCAATGAAGCTGATGAACCAAACATCATTATTTCGGTAGGTGATGCCCGTTATGTTTTGGACCGGCGCATTGCCAAAAGCATCCGGATCTGTGTGGATTAAGTATTATTAATCCCTTACCCACACTATCGCGAGTTCCCAATGGTCATCCGGAGCTGAACTAAATGGTTTATCCGGAGCAGGGAAGCTCATTCTTTGAGGTTTTCCTTGACATAGACCTATACTCCAGAATATTGGATGAAATTATGATAAGGAGAGGTGGATCATGCGTAAGATTGTAATATGTCTCTTACCAGCGATACTGCTCTTGCTTGGCGCTTGTGAATCTGGAGCCAAGTTCAGAGTGATAAATCGTACATCTCATCCGATTTACACCTCTTTGGGCGACTCTGAATTGATTACTGTTCCAGGAGGAACTGAACGTGTCATCAAAGTAGATACCGACACGCAGAGTTTTCTAACCGGTACCGTGAAGAAGAGAGTCCAAGTTCTCTTGTATGGAGAAACCTTCAGTCTTGTAAAGGAAGTCAACAAACCTCAGAGCGATTCAACCATAGTCGAGTTTGAAGTCGGCAAGACTTTGAATGCTTATGCAGATCCCAACCGTGCCGGCATAAAAGTCGTTAATTTGCTGGATATCCCCATTTACAAAGTGGAAGTAGTTCAAAAAATGTTGAATTACTATCATAATAGTCCCATTGCCAACCTTTTCGACATTCTGCCGGGAGATACATCCTGGCTCCGGGTACCCCCTGTTGTACAAAGCCCCAACAACGACCCTTTCTATTTTCAATTGGATGTATATATAAACGAAAGTGATACTGTACCTTATGTATTTTCGAACCATGATAGTTTATTGGGAGTTGATGATCAGATGGTAGTTACTATTACCCCAGACATAATAGATGGAGACACGAAATGAAGATATTTTGGATTTCAATACTGTGCCTTAGCCTTAGTTTAGCCTTTGCTCAGTTACCGGAACAGATAGCGGGGATTCCCCTTCCCAGCGATCCCGACATTCTTTCCGGCAAACTGGAAAATGGAATCACCTACTATATTATGCAAAATCCCAAACCCGCCAACCGGGCAGAGCTGCGCCTGTTTGTGGATGCTGGCAGCATCATGGAAGATGACGACCAAAAGGGGCTGGCACATTTTACTGAACACATGGCTTTCAACGGAACGCAGAACTTCGCTAAAAATGAGGTTGTGGATTATTTGACCAGTATCGGTATGGGCTATCACAATGGCCTGAATGCCATGACCAGCTACGATTTTACTATGTATGAGCTCAAAATACCCACAGACAACAGCGAGCAATTGGAAAAGGGCTTTCAGATCCTTTCGGACATGGCTCACCAAGTGAGTTTCAGTGCCGATGAATTAGAACGTGAACGTGGCGTGATTATCGAGGAATGGCGCATGGGTCAGGGTGCTCAAAGCAGAGTCTCAGATGCCGTATCAAAGGTACGCTTTGCCGGCAGTCGCTATGCAGAACGCAGTCCGATAGGCACTTATGAGGTGCTCACCAGTTTTCAGCGCGAGGACATACTGCGCTTTTATGAAGACTGGTATCGACCCGATCTGCAAAGTGTAGTGGTGATTGGCGATCTACCCAACGAAGACGCTCTGGAATTGGTAGAGAGGTATTTCGGAAGCATCCCGGCAAAGGAAAATCCCCGTCCCCGTGAAGTCTTCCGCGTACCCACATACCCCGATGCACGCGCAGTAGTAGCCACAGATCCGGAATACCCTTATTCTTCGATCGGTGCATCCTGGGCTCGTGATCATCACGAAATGCGGACTGTGGGAGACTATTTTGAGAACCTGAAAGAACAGCTATTCTTCGATATGTTCAATGAACGCTTAACGGAGCTTACGAATATGGAAGATCCGCCTTTTAGCCGTGCTTACACCTATAGCGGATCGATGCTCAAGGGGCTTTCCAGTACGGAAATTATGGCAATCACCGCTACTGGAAGAAATCGGGAAGCTTTGCGCACTTTACTTAGTGAAGCAGAACGCATCCGTCGCCATGGCTTCCAACAATCTGAACTGGACCGCGCTAAAGTGAGGATAATGCGCAGTATGGAACGCAGCGTAGAACAAAGCCAAACGCGAGATTCCGGCACGATTGTATGGTCTCTCTTTGGTCCTTTGATCTACGGCAACGCCAATATGAGCGCAGCTCAGGAAATGGAGCTTGCTGCCCAGCTTTTACCGGGAATCGACATAAGTTCGGTAAATCAGGTGATCGATGAACTCATCACTACGGAAAACCTTACTATCAGCTACACTTCCATAGATAAAGAAGGAATGGTACATCCCACCGAGGCCGAACTATTGGCAGTATATGATGAAGTAATGGAATCTGAAATCAGTCCCTACATAGACAAAGACATCAACGAGCCTTTGATGGCCCAGATCCCTCAACCCGGTAAAATCAACAAACGCAAAACCTTTGAAAAAAGCGGTATCGAAGAATGGACTCTTTCCAACGGCATCAAAGTGTACACCAAAAAGACAGACTTCAAGAAAGACGAGATTCTGCTTAGCGCAAAGAGCATTGGTGGCTATTCCCGTTATGAGATGGACGAAGTCCGAGCCGCTCAGATTCTTAGCTCCTATCTGGAAGAAGGCGGTTTGGGAGAATTTGACGCCATGGATCTCTCCCGCATCATGGCGGGGAAAATCGCTAAAGCGAACATGACCATGGGCATGTACACTGAAGGCTTTGAAGGTCAAGCATCGCCCAAAGACCTGGAAACCTTGTTCCAGATCATCTATTTAATGGGTAGAAATCCCCGTTTTGATCCCATCAGCCTCAACTCATTTGTAAACCGTACAAAGCCGATGTTGGAAAACCAAGCCGATAATCCCGAATATGCTTTCTTTGACTCTCTGAATGCCTTAAACACAAATCACCACCCCATGGTGGATATGTTCAAGGCCAAGTACTTTGACAACCTGTCGCTGGAACAATTGCACAATGTCCATCTGGACCGGTTTGCAGACTTCTCGGATTTTGTGTTCTTCATAGTGGGTAACTACGACAGCAAGGAGCTGGAAAACTACGTAAGTACCTATCTGGCCAGTCTGCCAAAGGCACGCAGGAAAGATAAAAAGGTAGATGCGGGATTGCGTTACTCCAGCGGAAACAAGGAGATCCGTTTCCAAAAAGGTAGCAGCGAAAGTGCCCATGTAGCTCACACCATAAACGGAAGAATGAAGCTAAATGATGCCAACCGGGTCGCTATGTCTGCCACATTGATGGTATTGAATGAGAAGCTGAGAGAAAACATCCGCGAAAACCTCAGCGGCGTTTATGCCATCCAGGCATGGCAGGATTACCGTGATTTTCCCAAAGAAGAGTATACCGTAACCATATATATGAGTTGCGATCCCGCACGGGTTGATGAACTGAATGACGCTATTTTCGCCACCATAGACAGCCTGCGTTCCGGCCTGTTCGATGATTCATATGTACACAGCACAAAAGCAGGGCTTCAAAAGCTTTTCGAAGAAAACTTGTCCAACAATCGCTACTGGTTGAATCGCATGATGGAAAGCTCCATGGAAAACCAAAAAGCAGATTCGTTCCTCAATTACCCCAAGCTCTATGACAAAGTAAGCAAAAAGCTGATCAGCAAAACAGCAAGGGACTACCTGAATTACGAAGAGAACAAACTAAGCGTGATTATGACTCCGGAAAAGACCATGGATTTGAAATCCGCAAATGGAATAAAAAACAAGGGTCTTTAAGTAGCACAAAACTGAAAGTCACAAATAGATAAGCATAATAGCCCCGAAAGATTGGCCTCTGCAAAGGATACGTCTTTCGGGGCTTTATTTGTTTGCTATCAAATTCATAAGCATTATACTATCTAATAGTAAAAGTAGAAGTAGGAGAAACAATATGGAACAACAAGGAATGCCTTTACTGGGAGATAGATTCCCTGAATTGAAAGTGCTAACTACCCGCGGGATTATGACTCTGCCGAATGACTTGGCAGGAAAATGGTTTGTATTGTTCAGTCATCCGGCTGATTTTACTCCTGTCTGCACAACTGAATTTGTCGCTTTTCAAAATCTATACAAGGATTTCCGCTCCCTCAATTGCGAACTGATCGGAATGAGTGTGGATCAAGTGTTCTCTCACATCAAATGGGAAGAGTGGATAAAAGATAAACTCGGTGTAGAGATCGAATTTCCCCTTATCGCCGATACCGGAGCCGTTGCAAACCGTCTTGGTTTAATCCACCCCGGTAAAGATACGAACACCGTGAGAGCGGTATTTATCGTGGACGATAAGGGTATGATCCGTATTATCCTGTACTATCCCCAAGAATTGGGACGCAATATGCAAGAAATCCTGCGTGCCGTGAAGGGAATGCAATACAGCGATCAAAACAAATGCGCTATGCCGGCCGATTGGCCAAATAACGGCATCATCCAGGATCACGTAATTGTGCCCCCACCCAAAAGTGTCGACGGTGCAAACGAACGCAAAGCCAAGGCCAAAGCAGGCGAGATGGAATGCTTTGATTGGTGGTTTTGCCATCGTAAAGGTTAAGCTGGTAACCAGAACAATTGAACCGCCCGCCCTCAAAAGCGGGCGTTTTTTTACGGTTAACAATACCTATATCCACTAACTACACCCAACGGATTAACCTGATCTGAACCAGATATCATCGAGTGATCATCGAGTGACCACTGGATGATAACGGCTTTATATCTGCTTCGGCACTGCTTGAAGCAGGGAGGAGGAATAGTCGCAGATTATACAGATTGAACTGATCTACGAGATGTTTTGTTAGAATAATGTTGAATCCTCGCTGTTTTGGATAGCCGGGAAACCTGAAGGAGTGACATTGTTCTCTGCACTTTGACACCTCAGGAGAGGTGCAATAACGGGAACGTGCCAGAGGCAAGAGCCACAAAGCGTATCGGAGCTTTCTGCCGCTCCGAAAGATAAAGACATCGCATCGGAATGCTACGATACGATAATTCTCCGTAGCGCCACCAACTGCAGAACTGCAGCACTGCAACACTGTAGCACTGCAACACTGCAACACTGTAGCACCCTTCAACAGCGAAGGCAACGTGTCGAATCCTCACAGGGAGGAATCGATGGCAGAAAAGAATCAGGTTATCTAGAAAACAGTGAACACCAAACCGGTCTTTGTGCTTGACATATTCTGCAGGATTATATGTTTTGCCAAGTAAGAAAGACTAGAAAAACTAAGGAAACATATAATGAACAAATATATCCTGATCACCATGATGCTGTTATTGACAGTGCTTTCATACGCGGATCAAGGCGTCCGCATCGGCAACAGACATTTTGATGATGAAGAATTGCGGGAGGGCTTTGAGGCCTACCTCACCTATCTGAATCCGGGACACATTAGTTCCAGGGACTCGCTGTCTCTTTTTGCCCATTATTTCGATGAATTGATCGGGATGTACATCTACGATACCGCCATTGCTGAAGGCATGGTTCAGGTAAGTGAAGAAGAATTGGAACAGGAGATACTTACCAATCCTCCCCAGGGAATGCTGAGCATTGCAGATTTTCAAAGCAATGGAGCTTTCGACAAAGAGAAATACCAGCAGGCTCTAAAGCAAAACCCCGCCTTCAAAGCATCAGTAATGAACTTCAGCAGGGAAGTATTTGCCTACAAAAAGCTGTTGAACAGTCTGCGCAGTAAAGCCACCATCGACACTCAGGAAGTCCGCATCAAATGGATGCAGCAGGGAAGCAAAGTAGATGCAAAGATCATCTGTTTCGATTACAATAAATTGGATCACATCACTGCAGACAGCACTGATGCCCGCCTACTCTATGAACAAAACAAGGATAATTACAAGCGTACGAAGGGACGCAACCTACTCTATGTATCGTTGACAGGAGAGAGTTCCAGAGCGAATTCGGGACGCATGGAAGAGATCGAGCAACAGAGCAGGATATTGCAAAACGCAGCACTGGCAAAAGGTTTGCTTGCCGCTGCTTCCGAGAAAGCCTACGAAGTGCACGAAACCCCGTTCTTTTCGGCTGGAGACGACATCATCCGCGGGATTGGGAAAGATAATGAACTGGTGGCTATGGTCTTCGCCGCCAAGCCGGGAGATGTGCTGCCTATATACAAAAATCCCTTTGGGGATTACTATGTGATTCAGGTAAAATCCGAAGCCGAAGAGTATTACATTCCCTTTGAAATGGAGTATGATGTACTGATGCATCAGGCCAGACAACAGAAGCGCAAAGACGCACTAAAAGAGATAGTCCATCAGTTCATCCGGCAAAACGAATACAACCAGTATTTGAATGCAGCCCAAAGAGATGGCTATACCATCGTGGATGCCAAAGATATCAGTCTGGATGGAAGCATCGAAGGAATCGGCAAGGTCGAGATTTTGAACAGGACTATTATGGGTAGTCCGGAGCAATCCTATTCGCCTCTGATAGAGCACAACGGCTTTTTCTATCTGGCTTGGGTGGAAAATCGCAGTATCCGCAACGAGCGAGCTTGGCAGATTCAGAAAGAAGAGCTGCTCAGCGACGCTTTGAAAGAAGCGCAAGAGAAATACCTGGACGATTGGTATATTGAGCGTTACAACAATCTTGACATCCAATATCCTAAGGTTTTGCAAGGTAAATAACGTCACTTTCTGAATCTCGACACATCCAATTGTCTTCGAGGCAGAAAAAAAAAGCAATCCTTCCTCTGGGAGCGTTTTACTCCCAAACGAAAAAAAGACTTTACTAAAATACAGCTTTCAAACATTTAGTAAGATACTGTATAAGTGGAGGTAAAATGCTTAAGCCATTCAGGCATAACTTGCTCATAATAGTGTTACTTATGCTCTTTGCATGCCTTTGGGGCCAAGGAGAGACCATATATGAAATCCGGGTGGAAGGAACTCACAACATATCACCGGAACTAGTTACATCTGCCATGAGTATTCGGGTGGGAGATCCCTTGGATCAGGAATCCATTGCGCGCTCCATTCGCAACCTGTATCGCATGGGAGTGTTTTCCGACATCCAGATCCACTCCGAACCATATCGCACTGGCATCAACTTGGTAGTACAAGTGGTGGAGAATCCTGCCGTGAGTTCCATCAACTATCAGGGATTCAAGGTCGTAAAGAAAGAGAAAGTAGAAGAACTGGTAAATCTGCGCGTAGGCTCTTATTGGAGCGGAAACCTGAAAACCGAGCTTTTACAGAAACTCCAGGCTGAATATACTGGTAAAGGCTTTGGTAACGCAAAGATAGAGATCCTGGAGCAAGAACTTCCCGAACACAAGGTTGCCGTCACCCTGATAGTGAATGAAGGTGGCAGGATAGTGCTGAAACAAATCACTTTCATTGGCAACGACAGTTTTGAAGACAAGGAACTGATCAAGCGCATGAAAACCAAACCCAAGGGCTTCTTGCGTTCCGGCCGCTTCGATCAGGAGAAATTTGATAAGGACATAGTGGCTCTGGCCAGTTTCTATAAGAAAAACGGCTATATCGATGTAAGCGTGGGACCCTATGAGCTACAGCCAATTTCTGATCGCCATCATGAACTGGTGATCTCTCTCAGCGAAGGTAACCAGTATCACTTTGGTAAGATCAACATCCAGGGCAATGAGCACTTCGACAACGATAGCATATTGCGAAACTTCAGTATGAGAACTGGAGATACCTTCGATCAGGAGAAGTTTGATACACAGATGGCAAAGGTATATTCCATGTATTTTGACGAAGGCTTTATCTACGCAGATATCCGCAACGATTACCAGCGCCAGCTCGATACACTGAATGTGGAACTGAAAATAGTGGAAAACACCAGAGCCAAGATTCGCCAAATCCACATTACCGGCAACGAACGAACCAAAGAGAAGGTTCTGCGGCGCCAACTGGAAATAGCCCCCGGAGATTATTACCGGCAAACTCAGGTGATTCGAAGCCAGCAGAACATCTATAACCTGGGCTACTTTGAGCCGGATATCAAGTTGGACTATGAACGGATCAACAACAATGGCGATATCGATCTGCAAATAGACGTGATGGATAAATCCAGCGGTGTGGCAAATGGCGGTGTGGGCTACAACTCTTTGGACAAAATCGTAGGACAGCTCTCACTCTCTCAAAACAACCTCTTTGGAAACAATTGGAGTGCGGGGCTTACATGGGATTTTGGTGGAAACACCCAAAACTTTGAATTTGACTTTACCAATCCCAATCTCTACGATACCGATATCCTCCTGGGTACAAACCTGTATTATACACGCAGAAGCTGGACCTCTTTCTATTATGAGATATACACTCGCGGCGGCGCTATCAGAATAGGACAGCCTATCCCCTGGGTGGATCGAACCAGAGCATCTGTGGGATATTCTTTCTATAGCAAGAAATACAACATCACAAATATGAATTCCATCATGGCGGACAGCACTGCAAACTCCACCTTAATAGAATTGAACCAATTGGGATGGCGTTATACTTCCGCAGTGAACCTCAGCCTGAGTAGAGACACCAGGGACAATGTGTTCTTCCCCACCAAAGGTTCTCAAATCACACTATACTCAGAATTAGCTGGTGGTTTGATGATGGGCGATTTTGACTATTTCAAACAGATCGCACAGGTGAACTGGTATTCTGAAGCATGGAAGAAGCTTACTCTGCGCTCAAAATGGCGCTTTTCATACATCACTCCCTATGGAGAATCCGAAGATGCTCCGCCGGATGAGAAGTTTTATCTGGGAGGTACAGGTGTGGATGGCATCCGGGGTTACCCCGATCGCTCGGTTGGGCCGGTCGGCGGAGGCACCAGAGCAATTATCTTCTCCACAGAAGTGGGCTACCCCATTGCCGGTGATCAGATCATCGCAGTTACCTTCTTCGATGCGGGAGAAAGCTATAATCATCTGCGAGACTTTAACTTCATGAACCTGAAGAAAGGGCTGGGTGCCGGCATCCGCATCAGAAGTCCCTTTGGCCTCATCGGATTTGACTATGCCTACGGTGTAGACAGCCGCAATTGGGAGCCGCATCTGCAGTTTGGAACCACATTCTAGCATGAAATACAAGCACTTGTTCGGTCCTGTTAGCTCGCGCAGATTGGGGATATCATTGGGAGTGGATTTGGTTCCCTACAAATACTGCCCCCTCAATTGTGTGTATTGCGAGATTCAGAATACGACACATCTGGTTACTCAGCGCCAGGCTTTCTTCACCCCTCGTGAAATATTGGATGAATTGGATAGCTTTCTGGCCTCGGAGCCGCATCTGGACTACATTACTTTCTCCGGTGCCGGAGAGCCGACCCTAAATAGCTCCATCAATGAAATCATCCGCTACATAAAGGATCAATATCCCCAATACAAACTGGCATTGCTTACCAACGGAACGCTGTTTAATAACGACGAGATCCTGCAGGAGATTATCCCCTGCGATGTGATCCTGCCATCACTGGACGCAGCAAGCCCGGAAGTGTATCAGAAGGTGAATCGCCCGCATCCCGATCTGAAGGTGGAAGACCTCATAGAAGGCTTGGTGCGGTTGAGAAAGGCCTATACAGGCGAGATATGGCTGGAAGTTTTTGTGATTCAGGGTATCACGGATACAGAAGAAGAATTAGCTTTGCTGCGTGATGCCATCCTGCGCATCTCTCCTGATCTGGTACAATTGAACTCTCTGGATCGCCCCGGAGCAGAGGACTGGGTGGAAACAGCCGATCCCAAAAGACTTATAGAGATTCGCAACTACTTCCGTAAGTACTTGCCGATGCAAGTGGAGATTATCGCTAAAATCAAGTACCAAACTGGTATGCAAAGCCTGGATGCAGAACTCGTGGATCTCATCCGGGGAACAATCGGCCGGAGACCATCTACCGCAGAGGATTTGGCGGCAATGTTGAACGTTCACATCAACGAGATATCCAAAGTGTTGCGGGAATTGAACAGCCATGGTAAACTGCATAGCGAGCGCAAGACACGGGGAGTGTTTTACAAATGGATAGCCTGATTTCCAGCACGGCAATCATTACCGGCGCCGGAGCAGGATTGAGAATGGGCGGAGAGGTAAAAAAACAGTATCGCATGTTGGATGGAATTCCCATTCTGATCCGCACTTTAGAGCCGTTCTTCAGTTCGTCTCTGATCTCAAACATCATCGTAACCGCTCCTGAGGAAGATACAGAGTATTGCGAGAACATTATCCATCAATACTTTGATCCTGCTCCAAAACCTTTTCTGGTAATAGCAGGCGGGATGGAGAGGCAGGACAGTGTGTTTGGTGCCCTTCAGCAGTGTCCCCAAGATACAGCTCTGGTATTTATCCACGATGCGGTGCGGCCCTTTATCAGTATTGAACTGATCGAGGAGCTGTATGATCTTGCCCTCAAAGAAAAGGCCGTGGTGCCCGCTGCAAGATTGAAAAACACTATCAAACAGGTTTCCGGGGACTATCTGGAACACACGCTGGTACGAGATCGGCTGGTGCAAGTATTTACTCCTCAGGTCTTCGATTACAAGCTGATCCTAGATAGCTATATCAAAGCCTACAACGATGGATATATAAGTACTGATGATGCTGCATTGGCAGAACACTTTGGCGCCAAGGTGCGATACCACCTTACCGGAGATCTGAACATCAAGATAACCGATGAGTGGGATCTCACATTGGCACATTTGATCATAGAGAAAAACATCATAATATAAAGAGAATACTATGCTACTGAAGGTTTTGAACAAACTTAGTAACTTTGAGCTGCGATTCCCCATTCCCATTCCGGGATTGGGCTGCGGAGTACTGGGAATGGCACTGCCCATAGTATCGATAAACTTGGGTAAATATGCTTCACAACTGCTGAGAGCTCTTGAATATAGAGGATACGACAGCACAGGGGCGGCTTTTCTGGACTCCAACAAGGCCATAACTCTGCTCAAGGATGTGGGCGCTCCCTCTACCCTGGTAAAAACCCTGGGTATCGAAAAGCAGGCGGGAAAAGTGTTTTGCGGTCAGGTGCGCTGGGCCACATTCGGTTCTGTGGACAAAACAAATGCCCAACCTCATGAAGTGTGCTGCAAGAAGCACATCTTTGGCGCTCATAACGGCAATATCACAAACACACGCGAACTAAAGGTCTTTCTCACGAAAGAGGGACATACTGTGCTTTCCGACAACGACGGCGAGATGCTGGTGCATAGTGTGGAGCATTACTTCGATATCGAAATGAACAAAGCGCAAAACCCCACTGACGCCGAAGCGCGTAAATCCTGCATGCGCCGAGCCATCATTCATACCGCAGAGAAGATGGTCGGCTCCTACGCAGCTGTGATTGTAGATCCCGAAACCGATACATCCTGGGCTATCAAAGCCGGATCCAGCCTCTACTTTGGGGTTGGTGAAGTGGATGACATGCCTTTTGCTCTAGCTTCTTCCGATCTCACCGCAGTCTTACGCTTCACCAAGATGCTAGTAAACCTAAGAGAGGGTGAATTCATAGAATATACCAGCTCATACTATCAGGTATACGCTCAGAAAAAACTCCGTATCAAGCGTTTGGGGCAGCCCGATGAACTGTATAACACCGGCGACAAGATCATGATAAAGCCGGTTTACTCCAAACTGAGAGCAGAGGATGTGGAACTTTTGCCCGATTTTGAATACTTTATGGAGCAAGAGATCTACGCTCAAAGCGAATCTACCGGCAAACTGATCAAGCTCTTTAGCGGTGGTTCAAACAGCGGTAAGTATATGCTGGAAGCCATCACTCAAGCCGGAGTGAAAGACTATCTGAGCAATGCCATGCTGGAGATCGTGGGCACAGCGCATATGGAAGAAAAACAAGCGCTTTTTGACAAGCTTTGCAGCTCTGAAGAAGTGGCAAGGTTCCTGGAGCATGCCCAACGAAGCTATAAAGAAATCTTCGATGTGGCAGTGAAAGAGGACTTTGACAAGAAATACTTCTTTTCGAACGAGAAGAATGTCTTTATAGAGCTTCTGGGCAATGAATTCGACCGGAAACGACTGGTGGTGGGCAAAGCTCTCGACAGCATCTCGGAGCAGATCTCCGTTACGGAGTTTGAGCATAGTGTGCAGGACTTTCTGGATCTTGTTAAGAACACTATTCAATGCAACCGCAATGCCTACTCAATCGCCTGTGGAACCTCCTTTCATGCTACCAAGATAGCTGCTCTCTTCTTTAATGAGATTGCCCGTATCGAGATGATACCCATCCTTCCCGGGGATTTTCGCGGCGAATACTCGAACTGCATCAAAGATAACGACCTGATAATCGGCGTATCCCAAAGCGGTGAAACCAAAGACCTTATAGACATCTTCAACGACATCGATTCCACAGATCTGAACGTGCGCAAAGTGGTATTGGTAAACAATATGAACAGCACTTTGGGTCAGGAAAAGAGCGATGTGGCCATCCCGATCCTGTGTGGACCGGAAATAGCAGTCCCTGCCACCAAAAGCTTCATGAATCAGATCACTCTGTTCTACTATCTGGCCATCAGAGCCGCAGATATGAAGCTGAATGATCTGGAAAATGATCTCCCCAAAGAAGAGTTTGAAAAGCGCAAAGCTGATCTGCAGAGACGTTATAAGTCCCTGAATGACATTCCCTTATTGCTCAAAGAGACTGTAGATAAAACCGATGATATGATCGATACCATGGCGGGTAAGATATACATGGAGCCCTCGCTGCACATCCTGGCTACAAAGATCAGCGGCGTGGCAATGGAGGGAGCGCTGAAGATCAGAGAGACTGTATTGAATCACGCAGAGGGCCGCGAAGCCAGTGAATTCAAGCATGGTCCCAATACCATCCTGGGTAAAAATACCGTGTTCGGAGTGAAGCATGTGCGAAGCTTTGTCCGTGCTTTTTGCAATATGGTCGACAGTATCGACGAAAAAGCAGAGGTAAAACACATCGCTCAGAGTGAACGCAAGGATCTGTTGAAAGCCTTGGCAGACTTTGTTTTCACGCACAATATGCCCTTCAACCTCTCCGCTGAAGGCACTATAATCTTCAAAGAGGCCATCCGAGATCAAGATTTCTTTGAATCTCTATATCGAAACTACCCTCTCATCTATGTAACCGGCCCGGATTCCCGGGATGTGAACCTCACTATTTCACAGATCAATACTCACAAGATCCGTGGTGCCGATACCTACGTGATTGCCGAAGAGAATGAAAATCTGCTGAAGAATGCCTCTCAGAATCCCAGAGAAGGTGCATATTACGGTTGGGGCTACATAATGCTGCCCAAGACCGGAGATAGCCTGATGACATGCTTCTCTGCCACTATTGTGTTGCAACTACTGGCCCTGCGGATGAGCATCCGCAAGATGAAGAAACTGGATCTGTTGGGAGTGAAAGACCACGGAGTGCATCCCGATGTACCCAAGAATGTATCAAAATCGATAACGGTGGATTAGAATAATGAGAATTGGATTGGGTTACGACGTTCACCGCCTTGTGGAAGGGCGCAAGCTGATCCTTGGAGGCGTACACATTCCCCATCATACCGGGCTTTTGGGCCATTCCGATGCAGATGTCTTGATTCACAGCATCTGTGACGGTTTATTGGGAGCCTTGGCCATGGGTGATATTGGGCAGCATTTTGCCGATAGCGATCCTACTTTCAAAGACATCGACTCCAGAATCCTCCTAAGACGCTGTTATGACATGATCCTGTCCCGACACTACAAAATCGCAAACCTGGATGCCACAATATGTGCTGCAGCCCCAAAGCTGAGCCCCTATGTGGATGAAATGCGGCAAAACATCGCTCACGATCTGGATTGCGATCCCGATTGCATCTCTATAAAAGCAACTACTGAAGAGGGATTGGGCATCTCCGGTTTCGGAGAGGGGATGAGCGCCACCGTAGTGATCCTGGTAATGCCGACATCATGAAAGCTATTGCGGTAATTGGATATCATCACACCGGAAAGACAAGCACTGTCGTAAATCTGGTGCGGGAGCTCTGTAGCCGCGGACACACGGTTGCCACCATCAAAGATATCCATAGCGAAAAATTCCGCGCTGATACTCCTGGAAAGAACAGCGCATTACACATCAAAGCAGGCAGCAAACTGACGGTTGCCCGCGGGATTTACGATACAGCGCTTATCTTTCCCAGATCATTGCCCCTAAACGAGATCATGCCCCATATTGCCGCAGACTTCTTGGTGATAGAAGGTATGAAAGCTGCGCCGATGGCAAAGATAGTATGTGCCGACAGCGAAGCCCAATTGACCGAATTGATTGACGACACCTGCATCGGCATAAGCGACATCATCACAAATAGCGACTTCAAGCACGACAAGCTTGATGTGTTCAGGATACCTCAGGATGTCTCCGCACTTTGTGATACGGTTTTGGCACATAGTTTTGAGATTCTTCCCGCTGCTGATCCGGAATGCTGCCAAAGATGCGGCGGAACATGTTTGCAGATGGCGGGAGACATCGTTCAAGGCCGCCGGAAGCGCAGTGAATGTGTGTTGGACGGCACCAGCAGGATCAGCCTGAAAGTAGGGGGTAAGGATGTGCTTATTGTTCCCTTTGTGCAGGATATTCTAAAGGATAGCATCATGGCTATTGTGAATAATCTACGCGACATTGCCCCCAATCAGGAGATTCAGATAAATATCCGCACATGAACAGAGATCAGTACTTCTGTGAGCGCGATCCACAGGCCTTTCCCTTTTGGCAAAAAGCTGTAGTGGGTATCGCTGGAGCGGGAGGATTGGGCTCCAATATTGCCTTAATGCTCGCCCGGGCGGGTATCGGCACATTGATCGTAGCAGACTATGACACAGTATCAATCTCAAACCTGAATCGTCAGGCATTTGACCTATCTCAGGTAGGCATGCACAAGGTGACGGCCCTACAACACAATATCCTCCGTGTTAATCCCTTCATAGAGCTTCAAATGCACCATCTCCGCCTGATTCCCGAAAACCTCCCCATCATCTTTGCTGAAGCAGAGATCATGATCGAAGCTCTGGACAATGCAGAGGAAAAAGCTATGCTCATTGAAACCTGGCTGCAGACATTTCCGCAAAAGCCGGTCATCTGTGCGTCAGGACTGGCCGGATACGGCAGGAATGAGGAAATCAGGACTATACAAGACCAGAATCTCTATGTAATTGGAGATATGCATACCCAGCCGACTGAGGGCATTGCACCCATTGCTCCGCGAGTGATGATTGTGGCAGCTATGCAGGCCAATCTGTGCTTGGAATTATTGACAAAGGATAAATGATGAATACCAGCATCAAGATAAACGGAAACATTGTGGACTGGCAGGAGGGTATGACTGTGCGTGACGCATTAAAGGTGATGAATTATACTTTCCCCATGCTGGTCATCAGAATAAACGGCAAGCTCGTCCCAAAAAGCGATTATGACAGCACCGAGATTCCTGTGGGAGCTGAAGTAAAGATTATCCACCTCATCAGCGGAGGTTGAGCAGCTTATGTAATTGCAAGCCCAACTTTACCGGCAATCCATCTGCAAGTAACCATTCTGCCAAAAGCTCCGCAGGCAACAGCTCCGTAACCGGAGAGAAATGCAGGATTCTGCCCGCAAGCTGATACTTCTCGATTATCTCCCGCGCGAAGCAGTAATCTGGATAATTGCTTATTACAAACTTGATCTCGTCGTGCGCAGCCAGCAGTTTCAGGTTGGCAAATTGGAAGCTGAGACCCTCACCACTCCCAGGGCATTTGATATCTACAATCTTGATTACATCCAGGGGAACCTCATCCAGATAGATAGTCCCGTTTGTCTCCAACAGCACAGTATACCCGCTCTCCAACAAGGTTTGCATCAGAGCCGTGCTCTCCTCCTGAATCAGTGGTTCACCCCCGGTTAATTCCACCAGTTTCACCGGATACCGGGATACACTTTTCAAGATCTGCTCGAAGCTCATTTTCGTACCTTTGGCATGTGAATATACGGTGTCGCAATAGCTGCAATTCAAGTTGCATCCAGCCAGGCGGATAAACACACAGGGACGTCCCATGTAGCTGGATTCTCCCTGTAGACTGTAGAATATCTCGCAGATGTCCAAGTACTTCATCTTGTTCTAAAAAGGTAAAAAAGGAAAGTCTTTGTGATAACCCAAAGCTTCGTCTATCTGGTCATTAATCTCCAGGGGATCTCCATATACAAATTTCTCTTTGCCTGCCGTCCTGAAGATGGTATAATCCCCTTCAGCACAGGGCAATTCATCCAGATACCTGCTATCTCCATATCGCAGAATACCGTCCACAATCAGCAAAATGATATCTGCCATATCCAAGCCTATCAGGTTCTCGAAGGGATCTTTTTCCAGCTGATCGGTGAGCAGCAGATTGCGGGTATTGCTGGGATTCAGCTTGCCGTATGATGCATCCAGATACAGCGCTTTCACAGCGTTTTCGGTGATCATCCTATATAGTTGCTTTGTTTCCAAATTCGGAAAATGCTCCCTGATGGTCCCCAATTCAGCGATCAGATTCACTGCTCCGCTCATCGTGGAATCCGTACCAATCACCACATTCACATTGTGCTTCAGAGCCGCTTCGATATCGAAGGTTTCGCCTATCAGATAGTAGTTCGATGTGGGACACCAGCATACACTGGCTTTTGCCTTTGCTATCCTAATAATCTCATCTTCCGTGAATGCTATGCCATGTATTATCATGGTGTTTTCCTGCAGCAGTTTCTGCCGTTCCAGCTCCGGGAATTCCCCCTTGGAAATCTTGTCCGTACCCTCGCCCAGATGAATGATAAAGGGCATCACAGATTTACTCAGTTCCATCTCCCGGGCAGCGGATTCCCCGCCCCACCAATTTCCTAGGGTGAGGGAGTGACACTGACGATACTTTCGGGATACCACTATGGGCATTGAGTTATAATACTGATCATCCTGCAGAGGGCCATGGTCTTGCACTACACTACAGCCGGAAAAGAGGTTCTTGTAGGCCCCCAACCTCGCCACAGCCAGGGCTGCAGGGTCGAGAAGCTGAAAAGAGCCGTCATTTAGCCAGAATTTGTTGCGCTCGTGGAAACTGAAAGAGTTCTTCATGTCTTCCACCCAGATATGGGAATTGGGATAGGGGCGATTATCCCCGGCTTTGGGCACCCAATTGCCTACCAAGTGATCGTGAGAATTGATAAGTGGAATATAAGCAATGCTTTTGGGGATATCCAGCACTGCATCTTGAGTTTCATCAGTTCCCAGATTCAGCACCACACCTTCGCGCACATCCTCGCTTGAGATTACGCTGAGGCCAGGTAAGATTTTCATGCTCGTACTTCTTTTATCCTCTTTATCAGTTTTGGCACCACCTCAAACAGATCTCCCACTATTCCCAAATCCGCAACCTTAAAGATCGGGGCATCGGGGTCCTTATTGATTGCCACGATATAATCCGCAGAGCTCATCCCTGCCAAATGCTGAATGGCCCCCGAGATTCCTATAGCTATATAGATTCCGGGCTTCACGGTCTTACCCGTCTGTCCCACCTGGTGAGAATAGGCAATCCATTCAGAATCAACAGCCGCACGAGATGCTCCAACCGCTCCATCCAAAGCCTCTGCAAGCTCTTCGATCATAGCGAAATTCTTGGAATCCTTGATTCCTCTTCCCCCAGAGACGATCACGTTTGCGTCTGTGATATTGATCAGATTTGTCTTCTCTTTTTCAAATGATATGTATTTACATCTATCTTCTTCGAGATCAAAGCTGTATTCTTCACGGATAATAACACCGCTGCGAGAATCGTCCCGCGGCAGGGGATTCATTACTTTGTGCCGTACTGTAGCCATTTGCGGACGGCTGTTTGCCGTAATGATGGTAGCCATGATGTTGCCACCAAAAGCAGGGCGGGTCTGCAAGAGATTGCCGCTTTCCTCGTCGATGGCCAATCCGGTGCAATCTGCAGTTAAGCCTGTATTCAGCTTGATTGCCACTCTGGGGATGAAGCTTCTGCCGGTCACTGTAGCGCCTGCCAGAATGATCTCAGGATAATACTTCTCGGCCAAGAATATCATAGCTTCACTGTATTTCTCATCCCTGAAATGCTCCAGGGCAGGATCATCGATGCTAATAACCTGATCCGCTCCGTAGGCTATCAATTCTTCGGCCAGACCGTTGAGCTGGTAGCCCAGCAGGATCGCAGTCAAATCGCAGGATAACTGATCGGCCAATTCTCTGCCCTTGCCCAAAAGTTCGTGAGACACTCCGGCAATCACACCCTCACGCTGTTCCGCAAACACCCATACACCGGAGTATTGAGCTTTATCCACATGCTCCACGCTCTTTTTACGGATCAATATAGCGTCAAAAGGACAAGCCTGCACGCAGGCTCCGCACAGCACACACTTGTCGATATCGATTTCTGCAACTTTGGAGTTTATCTTGATGGCGTCGTAAGCGCAAGCTTTGAGACATGCACCACAACCAATACATTTTTCAACGAGAACTTCTATCATTATTTTCTCCTCAGTATTAGCCAATAATAGCCCAATAAATTGTCAAGCCAATTCTGCAATCCACTTTGTTGATGCCGTGAAAGAGTTACATTCGGGATATAAGGAAAGAACCCGGTCATGTTCTTCTTCTTGGTTCTGCAGTGTTGCAGTGCTGGGCACCAGTTGAATGCTCCACTTCGTTTCACTATTGAACGGCCTTCGGCCTACGGAGGATTCCGTTCCTCCGGAAATCAAGGAGACATAGCATCGAAATGCTACAATACGAAAACTTATTCCCGGCCATGAACAG
>JALOBM010000180.1 GCA_023228285.1 Candidatus Cloacimonadota bacterium
AATTCCAATCTTTTGCAAGCTTAACGCCATTTCGGACTGTATCCATTGAACAGCCTTAGCAAATTCTGCGTCTGTTTGTGATAGCGATTTTTCATTTGGCTCGCCAGCACCTTCGCCAATACCAACACGAGCAAATGGTATCTTAAGAGGTGATACCATTTTCTTTTTGAAATATTCAATGTCAGATATTTTATCCATGTTCTCACCACCTGGGAGAACCTCAATATCTGGCCCAGTGCCATCTGGGCGCATAGGCAAGAAGAAATCATCTTCTTGAACAATTGGCGAAAATCGTTCATCGAATGTCCCGGTAGTAGGATTATAAAATCGCTGCCGTTTGAACATCCTAGCAATATTCATCAAATATTCTGGGACCTCCTTTGGAGGTATCATACCAACAGGAATTTTATATTTTCGTTTTTCTGGTCCTCTGGTAATACGATAAATTAGCGAAGCATCTTCCATAAGCCTTAGCTGCTTAAAAGGTTTACGGGAACCATCTATTACAGCACGACCATATGGTGCGTAGACTGATTCAAAATTCGTAAGCCTCATATGCATACATGACCAAGGATGCATAAAGACTGGCTCTGGATACATCTCATCTTGATAAAAGAACCCAACCAAATCACCGAATCTCGTCTCAATACGAGTAAAATTGTAAATGTTCATAAACCGCAGCGACGACACACCAGTGCGGTTTCTATCGGTGACAACCTCGAAAGCAGCATCACCAAATTTACATAAATATCTCGCGGCTGGCCTAAGCCATCTATCAATAAGAAGTGTGTCAAAAAACAATTCCTCAAGATCTTGCTTAATTCGCCTATTTGCGGCCCTAATTATTAAACCATGTTTATATTCTGGATCGATTAGTGAACATTCATCAGCATATAGATCTAATGCTAAACTAATCTCTCCAGTCTGGTCCATCTGCTCATAGTCTTTATATCTCTCTAAACGATTAATTTGTAGGTTTGTCTGCTGAAGAATTGCATTTTGGCTAGAAAAGTCTAGGAAATCTCCACCAACAGCGAGCTTATCTATAGAAGATTGATCTTGTAAGATTCTTTCTTGCTGATATATGCGATTAGCGCGGGTAAATTCTCTAATGCGATCCCAAACTAACCAATTTGCTGGCATAGTATTCTCACAGGTATCTTACAAAACAGTTTTTCACCATAATATTTTTTAATGCAACTATACCAATTTAGACTCAGCTAGCGATATATTATTTACGATGGATAAAGTTCTTCAGATTCACACAATAAAGTAGCAGGATTTATCAAACCAAAGCCACTACCAACTTGTTTTATGTCGATTGATGATTTTGATAATAGATTAACTATTTCATCTTTAGTAAGTTGTCTTCTGCCATCTTTCTTTCTATCTGATATCATAAGAGCAACAACACCAGCAACAAATGGACATGCCATACTAGTACCACTTAACATAGCTATATTATTTGGTGGCCAACACGAGACTATTTGGTCACCTGGTGCCACAATATCAACGCGATCTCCTCGTGATGAATAATTGGCAATGTGCTTATTACGGTCTATCGCACCAACACCAATTACTTCAACATATTTAGCTGGATAATTTACAGAATCTAACGCAGGGCCACGATTTCCAGCAGCACATATTATTACTGATTTTTGTGCTGCTGCGATAATAGCGTCATGCAGTATACTTGTAGAGATTGGAGAACCTATACTCATAGATATGATGTCTGCTCCTTGCCATATCGCCCATTTGAGTCCGTTTATGACAGCTTGATCATAGCATGAATTATTATCAGCAACTACTTTACAAGCTAATAACTTACATTCAGGCGCAATTCCAACAACACCGAAATTATTAGATCTAGCACCTATTATTCCGGCACAATGCGAACCGTGACCTATAATATCTTCGGCACCATGACTGCTTCCTGTAAAATCAGCACTTAAGAATATAGCATCAGACAAATCTTGATGTCTCTGGGCTATTCCAGTGTCAAGTATTGCAACCTTAACATTTTGGCCTTTGGTTGTTTTCCACAGATCTGGAATACCTTCACACATCAGCCCCCAATTCATAGAATCTGAGGTCGCTCTATTTACAGAAAATGGAGGTAATTTGAGATTTTGCATGATGACACCCAAATTATCTTTGGTGCTGTCATTTAATAAGCGTATATTTCTTATTCGCTGTTGGCGGTAGATTTTGAGTTTCGATTGGTAAAGCACCAAGCTGCTCAGCGAATCTGATTATTTCACCGGATATACTAGCGTCTATAGACATTTCAGAAAACCCAGACATAGGTGCTAATATTGATGGATCTAATTTAATTTTGTCATTATCTTGAATACCCAATTCAGTTTGCATAGACTCTTGAAACGGAATTAATCCACCAACTATTTGCGTAGCAGCATCATTGATCCCGATGCACGCCAAACCGAGACTAATAACTAAGTCGTCGTGATTGCCAGGACCATCCTCAGCTTCTGTTTTATCTGTGTCTCGACCGGCGCGATCCTTTTTTCTTACATAGATGTTTAGTTGTTTTAATAATCTGTGGCTATAAATCTTATATCCACCATCAGGTTGCAAATAGTCAACCAAGGCTTTGTTTAACGTTGGTTTCGATGCTTGGCCAGTATAAAAACCATAATCTGCTAATTGGATGCTGTTCTTTCTAGCACTACTAG
>JALOBM010000061.1 GCA_023228285.1 Candidatus Cloacimonadota bacterium
GCGGTAATAGGAGCCGGTTCGGGCGGATGCTCAGCAGCCATACAGGCGGCTAGGATGGGAATGTCCGTTGCCCTTATTGAGGAATCCGACTGGATAGGCGGGCAGATGACAGGGGCTGCCGTCTCGACGATGGATGACAAGACAAAGACCCGCACAGGTATATATCTTGAGTTCATAACTAAGATCAGGGAATACTATTCGGCCAGGAATACAAGCGTTAACATTTGCTACTGGGGAAGCGACACCATCGCATTCGAACCTTGGGTCGGGCAGATGATCCTTAAGGAAATGCTCAGTGAGGCAGGCCTCGTTGACATAATTCTTAAAGCCAGACCGATATCGGTAAAAGTAACTGAAAACAGGGTCCGTTCGGCTGTTGTAAAGGTGGATGGAAAGGAAGTTCTACTTTCAGCAAAAGTATTCATCGATGCAACTGAGTACGGAGATTTTATTGCTTTGTCCGGTGCCCGTTACCGTTCCGGAAACGCGATCTCTCCTGTAATCGACAAAAATGCGATAATTCAGGACATAACATACCCTGTCGTCATAAAACAGTACAAAGGGGGACTGCCGCCAGAACTAAAAGTCCAGGGGGCGCCTCCGGGATACACCGATCATCTTTTCAAATTCAGGATGACGATAAGAAAAAATGGAAGCACATGGCCGGGGGATTACCCGTTCAGCCCTGTCGTGCATAATGCCTACCGTGCTATCCCGGATCCCTCGAATAACGCCATTATCGACGGAGGCAAGCCGGAAACATGGACAAGTATCACAAAGACTGTTATAAACTGGGCAAATGATTATCCCGGCCAAAATGGCAGTTCTCCCAATCTGTCTGTTGATTTTCTTGAAAGCCCAAACTTCAGGGCCCTCGCAACTAGGGAGGCAATGTTGAAGACCCTCGCATTCCTTTACTATATGCAGACCGAACTCGGCATGTCAGACTGGTCTGTTGACAACAGACAGGGTTATGGAGGCTGGTTCAGCACTGACTGGACTGACTGGGCGGAATTTCCCGAAAAATACCGTCCGATCCTCTCTCTCTTCCCCCCTTTTCCTTATGTCAGGGAAAGCAGGAGGCTGGTTGGCATACAGACCATGACGGTCGATGACATCCTAAGGGATGAAAAACTGGGCAGGACGCTCACTTCAAAACCGCACAGTCTGGCCTTGGGAGAATATCCCATAGATATTCACGGAAAAAACGACAGCATATACCTTGAAGCGGACCTGGGAGAGACGAAGGAAAAGATCCCGAATGACTGGAACGGGGATGGCGGGCTATTCCAAATACCCTTTGAGGTCTTTGTCCCGGAGAAGCTAGAGGGACTTCTGGCAGCGGAGAAAAATATCTCCGTTTCAAGGGTGGTAAATGGCTCAACAAGGCTCCAGCCCGTTACGATGCTGACAGGGCAGGCTGCTGGAGCGATCGCAGCAGTATCCGTCATCCAGAAAGTACAACCTCGAAAGCTGCGCCCCCTTGATGTCCAGACAGAGCTTTGGAGATCGAGGAGCAGGCTTTCCCTATTTGATTTTGAGGATGCTCCCAATTACTCCGCATCATGGGAAGGGGTCGAAGCAGCAATGCTTTACGGCTACATGGACCCTTTGACGGAGAAATTTTTCGGTGTATACGACGAAATGCACTGGGTAGAAGTAAGGGATGCCCTTAGAAGGGCTATGGGGATACAAAAATTCCCGGATAAGAACCTTCAGGCGCTTGTCACGGTCAGTGAGTTTTCCTCATGGCTTGAAATACTTTTCAAAAAAGACATAAAAAGATACCAGGGGGTAATAGATGGCCTGACAGGCGACAAGCCCCTTACTAAAGGAAAGCTAGCAAGCACTGTTCTGGCCCTTTTGAAGGTTGCGCCTGAAATTAAAGATAAAAAATAACTGAGGATATATCAGTAAATTTTGAGTCCCTAGTTTTTTACAGGCTGTCTTCTCCTTGTTGGAAGGCCGCCTGTTTTTATTATCTGCCACCCACACGGCATATTTTTTATATTGAACAGGGTTTTCTCCTTTATGTATGATTGGCAGACACATATTATCTTTGCTTGAATGAAACCTGACCAGGTTTATGATCACAAAGGGCAAACCTGCTCTTACTGTTCTGATTAATAAAGAAAATTCGCTGCCGAGAGACGACTGTATTTTTCCAGCCGACCTTTTAAAACAGCAAGCTTCAGTAAATCATTTCATCCGGTCTTGCTATGTTTGCGGCTTCCCAGCCCGGTACAGGAGGCAGTTGTCTATCCTCAGTCATAACAGGTACATCTATAAAGCATGGACCCTCTTCCAGCAGACAAAGCTTAAGGAGCTTCTCAAATTCTGAGATTTTTTCTGCACGAAAACTTTTAAGTCCAAGAGATTCTGCAAATTTCACATAATCAACTTTAGAAAAATCTGTAAACTGTGAATACCAAGGCTCAACTTTCCTGCCTGTCTCAACATGCTCCGTTCCTCTTATCCAGCCAAATGCTTGGTTATTGAATAGGACATAAATGATTTTCAGGCCAAGACGCACAGATGTTTCAAGCTCTCCTGCACAAAACCCAAAACTACCATCGCCAACAAGACCAATTACAGGAGAATCTTCTGGAACTCCGAATCTTGCACCGATCGCAGCCGGTATCGCATAACCCAGCGCTCCCATTGAAAAGTTATACGCCGTACGGCGTCCTGCTTTATCAAGACGCATGAAACCAGCAGAATAAACGGCAGAAATTCCCGGATCAACGGCAAAAAATGTATTGTCCGGAACAACTTTTTCTATTGCGCGAACAAGTGAGAGCGGATGTATATTATCTCCTTCTTTCGCAATAAGAGCCTGGAGTTTTTCTTCATGGACAGCTCTTCCTTCTCCGACTTTTGCGGCCCAATTCCTTCGATTCGGTGTTTTTATATCTTTAAGCGCTGTGATAAGCGCCCTAAGCGTTTCACGTGCATCACCGAAGAGCGGCAGTGCGTTATAATTATTACCAAGCTCACGCTCCGATGCGTCTATCTGGATAAACGTCTGACCTGATCTCGGATCCGGTATTTTCCAGCTATCCGTACTGGCTGAATCTGTACTCGATCCAACGAAAAGAACCAGGTCCGCCTTCATAATCATCTCGTTTCCCCATTTGCGGCCGCCGCGTGCACCAATCACACCCAGAGCTAGATGATGATTCTCCGGGATTGCTCCCTTTGCATTAATGCTGCTGCCCATAGGCATATTCTGTTTTTCGGCGATCTCCTGAACTTCGCGCCACGCACCGGAATGCACTACACCCTGGCCGCATATCATAACTGGACGTTCTGCAGCAGCTATGTGTTCTGCTGCATCCATAATGTCTTCTTTTGCTGCAGCATTGCGACAGCCTGGAAAGTTTGCATAGCGAGGCTGTGTATAAATCTCACAGTCCGGGACCTCACCGTCAAAAATGTCACTTGGTATTCTTATGTGCACTGGACCAGGTTTTCCCGTTGTCGCCGTTCTAAATGCACGTCGAAATAAATGTGGTAACTCTTCAGGTTTATTAACAGTATAACTATCCTTAGTAATACTCTTAAACAACGCTGTCTGGTCGCAGCTTGTAAGCATGTTTTTAGTGTTGTATTTAAGCGGTACGTCCGAAGTGATACAGATAAGCGGTATACACGACTGGAATGCCTCTGCAACACCGGGAATCATGTGTGTACATCCAACGCTTGGACCTTCACATATACCCACACGACCCGATGCTTTTGCATATGCATCAGCCATAAAAACGGAGCTGCGCTCATCACGGCACATATGATATTTTATCTCAGGATAATCCTTCCATGCACGATATAGACTCAATGTCGTCTCTCCTGGAAGACCAAAAATATCCTTCACTTTATATCCTTTAAAAATTTCGAAAATTGCTCTGCTGGCGTTCATGCAGTGTTTCTCCCTTCAAATTACGAGAAATTTAATTCATCATTAATGATTGATGTAGCTATATAAAGATACCAAATTAATCTACAAAGGTCAATCTATTTTTTGAGGATATTTTGCACATATTGCTGATATAATCAGCTATTCTCGGTCCATATAATTATTTGACATGAAATATTCTTACAATTATAATAACAGAACAATAGATCTTCAATGATGATTAATACATACGGGGGGTATCTCTTTGAGTAAAATAAGAATTATAGTTAGTGGTGGCGGTTGGGGTGGTTGTTCTGCAGCAATCGCAGCAAAGAAAGCAGGAGCAGAAGTAATCCTTCTCGAACGAACCGACATGCTTCTTGGAACAGGCCTTGTCGGCGGGATTTACCGTAACAACGGTCGTCAGACAGCAGCGGAAGAACTTACTGCGCTAGGATGTGGTGACCTCTTCAAGATAATGGATGATTGTGCCCGTCATAAAAACATTGTATTCCCAGGACATGCACATTCAAGTTTATACGATGTTTATAAAATCGAACCGGCCGTTAAGGAATATCTCATGACTATGGGAATAGAAGTATTAATGAAATCCCCAGCAGTTAAAATTGAGAAAAAAGACGGGAAAATTTTTTCCATAACAACACGTGAAGGCAAAATTTATGAGGCAGATGCGTTTGTTGATGCATCTGGAACCTCTGCTGTTCCCGGGAACTGCGTCAAATACGGTAACGGGTGCGCAATGTGCATACTTCGCTGTCACAGTTTTTCTCCTCGTATCAGTCTCACTACACTGGCTGGAATTGAAGAATGGAACGGGCATAAAAAAGATGGCTCTCTTGGTGCAATGAGCGGTTCATGTAAATTATTTAAAGAATCTCTTTCTCCCGAGATAAATAAAGAGCTTGATGAAAAAGGAGTCTGTGTAGTTCCCATTCCTGCAGAGGCAAATATGAACGAAAAACTCGGAATGAAGGCATGTCAACAATATGCACTGAAAGAATTTGCCGAAAATATAATTTTACTTGATACCGGCCCTGCAAAGTTAATGACACCATACTTCCCTCTTGAAAAACTTAGAATGATCCCTGGTTTTGAAAAAGCTCGTTATGAAGACCCCCTTGCAGGCGGCAATGGAAACTCCATGCGCTACTTCCAATTTGCAAACTGCAATTATGCTTTGCAGGCACAAGGAATTGTTGACAACCTTTTTTGCGCAGGGGAGCGCGCAGGCGCAATGGTTGGACATACAGAAGCAGTAGTAACAGGCTCACTTGCCGGTCACAATGCTGTTCGTCAGGCAAAAGGTCTTCCTCTTGTTAAGTTAGCTAACGAGCTTGCAGTAGGGGATTTTGTAAACCACGTTATTGATGAAATGAAAAAAGACGAATGCCGCGGGACAAAATATACTTTCTCTGGTTCCGTTTACTTCGAGCGGATGAAGGATTTGGGGCTGTATCTCATCAATGCCAACGAGATTGCTGCCAAAGTTGAAAAACTAGGGCTGACTAAATTTTTTGATGAGAAAATCTGTTAACATTTAATTGGAGGAGCATCGCTACTGATGCTCCTCCAATTCTTGAATTATGTTCATATTTTTATTAGCCATGCTATCCTGTCTAAGGCATTTCCGACTTTGTGCTTTATGATACGGACATTCCCTTCATAAGCTTCAAAATATTTTCCGAATATCCTCACTATACGTTTGCAACCTCGGCATTACCAAGGAATCCCATATCTGGATCCGTCAAAACTTATGAATACGTTACTCATGATTTTTCTGTTCTCCCAACAGTACTTATCTCTTGTTTCTTTAGCTGGAAACAACAGAAAGGGCTCGTTCATAAAGCTCTCAAGAAACATCTCTCCTATAATGCCGTATTTTTTCATTGTTTTCACACCGCCTTGTTGCCTGACGATAGAGATCCTTCCGCGTCTGTTAAGTCCTCCCGGAAGGATCATCGCAAATCCAGGCGTATTATGTACTATTCCTTTTTCGTCTATGTAATGCACCATCTCCCAGTCCATTTGAGCCTGTTTTCCGAGAAGTGTGCCATAGCGCCATGCTGGCGGCGTATTTCCAGACGGGCGCTTGTCTTAGAGATAGTCTTTTATTATTAAGTCGGTAATAGGAATCTAAAAGGAGTCCATGGTATAGAAAGGAGCTATCTGAATGGCAAAATCGGGGATGAAATAAACGCCCTGACAACATTCTGCTGCTTCAATCTAAAAAAGCTGCTGAAATTACTCAGTGTCTTTTTGTCTCGATAAATAATAGGCCTGATTTTCGTCAATTCGAGGCTGTATGACAAAAATCAGGCTTGATGAGTCAGGTATTTGATCGTTTAGATGTTTTATCCGTGGCGGCTGTGTTTGTCAGCCAGAAATTGATCCACCTGTTAATAAACTAAAACTGCTATTTGATGTAAAGGAACCCCAGAAATGAAGCAAAAAGCGCGGCGGTCAAAAGACGTAAAATCGCGCCTATTAATGCAGCAAACATACACTCCCTGTGTGTAAGATCAGTGGAAGAAGCCCAGATAATGGGAACCTGTCCAAATATTATCTGAAGCGGGAAACCTGACGAAGCAAGAACGAACGAACCTACTATCAACTGAGGGGCATACTGTCCTGCAATATCTTTAAGCTGCGCCAATGCAAGCGACCCTCCTGCAAGTATCGAAACTACACCGCTTTTGGGTTCAATATTCATCGCCGTAAGCATACTGCTGAGCATTTGTTCAAATGGTCCCCAAACACCAAAAAATTCAAGAGCTCCGATTCCCGCAAAAACTATTGCACTTGATGGGATAATAAGTGTGAACAGAAGCTCTGCCCCTTCTTTTGCTGCCCCGAAAATTGTAGGCAGAAAACCCGTTGTTGGAGTGAAGATAGGCATATCTGTCAGAGGAACCGGTTTGCAGTCACGCCAGATTGTAAGGCGAAGTATGAGAGGAACAAGAAGAACTGGAAGAAAATAGCTGAAAATAAGAACTGAAAAAACCTTTACATCTACAACTGTCATCGCAATAATCCCAAAAATAAGAATTGAGAAGGAGCAAGGAGCCTGCATCAATGTCGCAATGCCAATTTTCTGTTCATCTCTTGTAGCCCCGGCTTTTTTAAAAATCGGGCTTGCAATGCGGCCTGCTGCATTAATATCACCAAGGATATTATAGATAACAGGAATAGCCACACATGCATTTACTCCTACTAATTTCATAAGCGGAACAAAAATCCTCATCAGTGCATCTGTGAAACCCAGACGCTCAAGAATTCGTCCCATAGTAACACTAATTATGATGGCACAGCCAATGCTTCCTGTTATATAAACAGGTACTACAACATTATATGCACGCTTAAACATCGCATTAAAAAGGTTTCCAACTGCGCCCGCATTGATAAAAAGCATCGCCATTGAAAAAATAACGAGAACCATACCAACAGCTTCAATCTTTGAGATCTTTCTTTGTTCTTGTTTTTTGCTCTCCATAATTATTCCTCCTTCTAACAATAAAACTGATTTTAATAAACGCTCTTTATGTTTTCTATTACTCTACTTTGGGTCGCGGAAGGTATCCTTTTGCCATTCGTTTACCATATTCTTTAAGTGCATCCGTACCTACTGATTCCAAAGGAATGTTTACCATTCGCTCCCTAAAGATATGTACATCCAGATCGGGCAGCTGGTATTTTATTGCATAAGCCAGGGGAACTCCATTTTCAAAGATCTCCATTGCATGTGAACTACCTGCAACAAGGTTCATCCCCAGTTCTCTTGCTTTCTGAACAAGCTGGCTATCTGGCAGCGGACGGCTGATATTTGCCACAAGAGTGTCTGCAGGGTATTCCTTATATGCTGCTTCAAGATCTTCCGGTCCAAATCCCGTATGCGGGAATATTGTTATAGTCTTTCCGAGTGGGCTTTCCGGTTTTCCAAGGAATATTTTTGCCCTAGCTGAAAGTGTTGTCTCACAAAGACTGTTACAACACCGTACACTCTTTTCTTTTTCCAGCATATCTTCTTCCATATATGTTCCCATAATGTCCTCAATTCGATTGATCATCGCGCCAAGTGTAGGAACTTCGGGCATTGCTTCTCCATACCATACTATTTTTCCAGGAGTACCTCCAAAAGCAATATTAGCTTTGTGCGCAATGCTTCCATGAAGCCATGCAATACCTGGATGTAGCCCATGGAAGGCTTCATGCAGCTCAAACACAGAAAGATTATAAAGACCAAGGTAATTTTTTAATGTAACTCCTCCTGAATTAGCTCCTTCCGCTATAGGATGATGGACCACCAAGGCATCTACCCCGGTAGCGGCAGCAAGTTCTATCGCATTTTCAGTCAAAGTCATCATCAGGACAGCAAGGCATTTGACTTCCGCTTCCATACATCCCCATACGAGTCCGGGAAGCTCCATAACTGATTTACCGGGGATGTTGGATGTTTTCATCGTAACAAAATGATTGCCTCCAGTAATATCTGCAAATGTTTTAACTACACGTCCGCCTGTAATTACATCCAAGGCTTTAACAACATCTTTTACATATACTGTTTCTGACAAATTTAGCACTCTCCTTTTTTGTTATATATTATTCAACTAATATTATTAATTTACTAAAAATATGCCTGTTGTTGGTGATCTTGTAATATTTCTATCGACCCTGCATCAAAGATGTCCTGTTCATTCCTTAATAACCATGCCGGAATGCCAGTGGAAAAATCCAGTAAATATGATCATAAAAGAATTTTTCATAGATCCATTTCTATAAAAAATTTAAGGACAATATTTCTATTAGACTATCAACTTTATAAAACCCTAGTCTTTAGGAACAGACAGATTGACTCTCGCTGAAAATACTGTTTTCACAAACAAAAGAATTTTTTTAGAAGGCAATTAATTAAGAGATTTGCTTAATCTAACAGCAATAAATCTTTACAAAAAGCAAGAAATTTAATATGGCTACGTTAAATTTTTATCTGTTCTTCTTAAGGAAATTTTTAATAAAGTACTCAAACTCTCTGATAGAGAGTAGATACTTTAGGTATGCTATAATTATCCGAAGCAATTCCTCCTTAATAAGGCAAATTCTGTCTTTTTTAGAAAATTCAACATGCCAAAGCCGATTCATCATCTATGATGAATCATTATCTGGTGTTTTCTGATAATTGTCAATACTTCCATCAAAATTGTCAAAGGATATCTTGATTTTTATAAAAAACAACTGCTGTCCATACGAACAAAAAATTAAATGATTAAAGGAAATTTATGTTGCAATAGCTATATATAAGCCACAGTAAAAACATTTTGAACATGTATGACAAGAGATAGCATCAGTTTTATAATAATTCTTGTATTGATCATTATTGATGGTTGAATATTGTTTTGATGAACTTAACAATACTTTTGATACGGAATTCCAAGCTGCTTATACTCTCACGGCATATAGTTGAGCCATATGCAAAAGAAGCAACTCCGAAACAGAATACTTTCTTACCCATGTACTTGTGCAGGAGATCCATGTAGACACTAGAGCCGACCGATACTACAGCTGAACTGCATCTGTTTCCCCGTACTTACTTAAAGGCTTTGAGGGACACGACATTCGCTTCCCACTCTCCTTGTTACCGGAAAATCTGCTCTGCTGCTGTTTCTCAGCGAGAAGAAAAACCTTGTTCTTTACGGTCTGATAGATATAGGCAAGACACATATTGTTTTGCTATCGCATTTGATGTCAACGTCTGCGAAATGGGAATGAACGTAAGTATATTTATTCCGTCACCAAACTGTTGCTCAAACTAAGAGAGGCACATCGCTCAGGCAAGTTCAAACGCATAGTGCGCGACTAGCTGAAGCTCGATCTATTCATACTCGATAAGTGGAGGAATGTGTATCGTCAGACAAGAAAGCTAACTGCTATTATTCCTTGTCATAGCAGACAGTTATGGAAGCAAAAACCTTATCCTTACTGCAAACCTTGAATTTTCAAAATGGGGAGGAATATTCACGCATAAACAACCGTATGCCGCCATGACAGATCACTTGATCCATTTCGGACATCTGTTTACCTTCGAAGGACAGAGCAAACTCACACATGTCCTGATGTGTTAGATTGCTGCAAGGAGGTGATGGTTTTTCTTGGGAATCGCTATGATATTCCCCGAAAATTCCTGATGTTTTTTCGAGCTTGTAATAAATATTTGTTCTATGCTTCTGTGTCTTCTACACTCTGTACAAGATTATCAAGATGGCGTTTCATTGTCAGTTCTGCAAGTTCGCTGTCTCTTTGTTCTATTGCTTCAAAAATTTTTCTGTGCTCTGTATTGTATATATGTCCAGCTTTACGCCTAATGACTTCAAATTCTTTAGCATATTCCTGTTTTTTCCTAAGCAGTTCAACGATTGCTTCAAGTATCTGATTGCTACTAGCTTTTGCAAGAAGCCTATGAAATTCTGTGTCTAAATGAGAAACTGGTTTTCTGCTTTGTGCAAGAGATTCCTGTTCTTCAACTATATATCTCAGCTTAGCGATATCTTCATCTGTTGCGTTCTTAGCAGCAAGTCTGGCAACTTCAATTTCAACGGGTCGGCGAGCGGTCAAAAGATCAAGGAGCCGACTCCTTTCGGTTTTATCAAATACATCCATGAAACCTTCGGTCCACTTATCCTGCCATTTCCATTCCTCAAGTTCTCGCAGGCGACTAATTCCGGCCTCCGAGAGGGTACGGCCCTGATTGCTCTGTTTCTCGGTAAACCCCCGGCAGTCCATCTCCCGCAGCAGTCTTCCAACCGTAGCCTCTGCCATGTTGTATCCTTTTTCATTGAGATGTCGCTGCACAGAACCAGCTCCTTCCGGCACCCCTCTTTCTTTAAGATACAGCAAAATATCATATACTACGTTTTCGTCCTTTATCTGCATCATTTAATATAACGCTCCCCGCATTATTCAACATAGAATTCTTCTTCAATCACAAATAATGATTAATAATACTTGGGTACGATAAGATATGCAACCAGTAAATTATGCACTATTCTTGATTTTCATGGTAATTTTCCATCTTATTACTTTCTCCTTTCGCTAATCACGGTAATGTTCTCCAGTATTTCACCCTTGATTACAGAATTATGTTTTATCATTTCTTGTTCTTCATCGGTAAGCCTGGTATCCTTATTTTTGATTAACTCAAAAAATAATTAAATACCCTCAAGGAGTTTTTAGCATTTTAGCAGGTGGTCTTCTTACCCGGAATATTTTTTTATAATAAACAGGGTTTTCTCTTTGATGTATGATTAGCAGAAGCGTACTATTTTTGCTTTAGAGAGAGCGCTGACAGGAATTATGATCACAGAGGAGAGGGGCGGCGGAATGAAAAAATATTTAAAGATCATCGCTATCGCTGGATCTGCATGCCTCCTTGTATACTCCTCTGCTATGAACGCAGAGGCTGTGGTCATCTCGATCCTTGCTCCTTCTGCAGATGAGCAGGTTCTTGAATCAGGAAGGGACTTTTACGTTATCGGCAGAATAGAACGTGATGGTGTACGTCCTGAGGACATACCTTTTGATATCAGGGTAGATGTTGCAGAGACCGGTCTCGTCAGGGACGGAAAGATGATCCCCCTCAGGACCGTAAGCAGTCACGTTGACCATTTTACAGGGCTGACACCCGAAAGAGATATTTACTTCAGATATGAAGGAACGGCCCCATGGGTGGATATAAGCCGTGAAGAACTCTACCGATCTCCTCCCCCTGACCTCGTATACCGACACGGGGATCCGGAAAGTTTCTATGATCCCTCACTGAAAGCCGTGGTGACTAAAGACCGCTTTGCAGTCCTAATACAGGGCGGCGTAACCAAAGATTTTGACACTGCTTACAACTACCC
>JALOBM010000181.1 GCA_023228285.1 Candidatus Cloacimonadota bacterium
AGATTTATCAAGTGCTATTGGTTTTTTCCCAGTAGAGCACAAAGCCGCTCCACCAAGCCCGGACAACGATCCATTACAATCACAAACTAGCACAAGTAGCGGCGGTAGTGTAACGCCATATAAACAGACCAGCCTTCCGCCAGAGATGAATAATCCAGACGGAAAGTTTATGGCTCGTATAAGCAAATACGGCCATATTATGCTTATGGGTGATCAAGGATATCACTGGCAAAAGCCAGATGGTTCGGGTTCTTCGACTGGTGAATTTTATGGCGATGTTGAAAAGGATGAAGAATGGGAAATTGCGCGTTGGAAATATTTGCAAAAGCTTATTAATGAAGATGCTACTAATGGCATAGATCAGCGACGTATGATGTCGCTATCTAGATATGGCCATAAATTCGAAATGCGTGATGTTGGATGGAATAAAACACGCAAAGACGAGTATGGAGAACCACGAACTATATCAGATAGTACTGATGATCAGCGTTGGATTAAAGTGCGTACTAAGGGTGGTATGTTATTTCAGATGTCAGATATTGGTTTTGATGCTGAAGAAGATACATTCGTTAAACGTAAGCTATTAGACGAGATAGGCACCAAAACAGAAAAAGAAGATGAATATTGGACGGGTGATGCACGTTGGATGAGATGGATAACTAGATATGGTTTTAAAATCGTACTAGATGATCGTGGTTCTGATAAAAAGAATGCAGATACTGAAGAAAATCCTCGTGGATATGGTGCATTATTAAAAGGACGTCGCACTCCTGGCGCACAAGGTACTAAAGTTGATGGTGATCCTAGAGGATTCTATTGGGAATTTAATGAAAAAGACCAACTAAACCAAACCACATGGGGTAGCCCATTAGGAATAACAGCACAAATTAGCGATAAATTACAATATTATATGGTGTGCGCGAAAAGCGATTACTCAATGCCATGGAAAGGTATAAAAGACAACGAATTCCTTGATAGTATATTATCAGCTGATAATGCAGAACTTAGCTCGCACCACATGAAGTTGGATTTCCACAATGAATATATAAGATTTAAGACTGCGGGCGGTAATTCTAGCAGTATGCCATGGGGAAATATAGTCAACCCACCAGCACGTCAAGGAATTCAGCAGGGATTAGAATGTAGGGATGGAAGTAAGGGCGATGATCCTTGGACTGAATTGGTTGATCTAGATGATCGTGGATTATGGTTTTCTGGAAAAGAGAAGTTAACAGTATGTCGCGCAAGGCAAGCGTCGGGCAATGCTATAAAGATTTGCTGGTGGTTCGATGAGCAGCGGAAAGAAATTATTATTAGTAATGCCGAGAGCAGCGGTAAAATCCAAATAGCTTGCTCTGGTGATGTTGAGGTAGTGGCTAAGCAAGACGTAAAAGTCTACGCTGGTGGTAGCGTGGCTGTTCGTGGTAATGATAAATTAACATTGATGGGTGGTAGCGGTTTATTGGAAATAGATTCAAACTATATCAAGATTAATAAGGTTTTGGCTTGGAAAGGATATGAGCCATACCAGCCAATATCTCCAGTTGACATTATAACTGCCACAAAAACACCACAACTAAAACCGACCAATCGTGGTGAGAGATATAATGAGGGTCTCGAACAGACATAGACTTGTAGCAACAAAGATACTAAGTGATTATAAAGTATCCAACAGCGTCGTATTTGTCAATAATCCCGCAAGTTGCGTCGGATTCTGGTAATATTACATATACTGTTAGTATGTCAGATCCGCCAAATGGTACTCTGACAGAAGTTCAGCTACCAGCAGCGATAGAGAGGAGACAACGATCTGCGATAGATACCACTAAGCCTAACGGTCAGCGGATATATACTAATACCCTATCAAATGCATCATCTATTGGGTCGGCAAAAAAACAGTATGAAGTAGGGCAAGTGCTTGAATTTGTTACATCTGAGGAATCAGCATTACAGCCAATGCTTGTTGCCGATACATTAGAAATCCAACACAACACCAATATATTAGATCTATCTTCATTAGGTGTTTCAGAATCTGATATAACAGCCATCAATAATTCAGCAGACACACAATTTACTACTTTGAACGATGAGTTGAACATCGTCAGACAAGAGCGTATAGATACTGAAGTGGCTATATCAGAGAATCAAAAAAATCAAAACGAGACGCAAAAAGCAATCGACGCACTAGTACAGCTAGTCGCATATGATAGCTCGTTGCAGAGTGTACTAGATTCACTCAAGATAAAATTGGCAGAATTTGTCGCACAAGCGAACATACTAATCGCTGCAGCAAATGAACAAGCAAGTATTGCATCAGATTTAGAAAGCCAAATCTTGGCCGTAGCACAAATGGTAAGATAATTATGGCAAGTACGACCAAAGCGACATACTATGGCTTCAATCCACCCTTCTTGAGCACTATAGATACTATATCTAACACCAATCAATACAACACAGAACCAAATAAATATCGCGGAATACTACCACGACAAGTAGATATGCGTCTTGTAAAGAATGATTTATTGCAATTATTGCTTACTGTCCCAGGAGAGCGCGTCCAAAGACCTGATTTTGGAACACTATTGCGATCTACGGTATTTGAGCCGATGACGAGCAGTGTAATATCGAATTTGCAGGCTAATATACTGTCGGCTATAGATACATACGAACCAAGATTAATAAATGTCGA
>JALOBM010000182.1 GCA_023228285.1 Candidatus Cloacimonadota bacterium
TAAGCTTCTACCGCTTCCGGAGATTGGTCACCAACCTCGATAATATCCACCTTCTGGACACAAACGTTACCGTTCGCCATTCCAAGTCTAACGATATCCCCATAATCCATACCTGTAGCTGCACGCATTTCCTTTGGTATCAGCACACGGCCTTTTCCATCCATTAATTTATAAACGGGCTTTCCATTCATCTAAATTCCTCCCTCCATTAAAACCTTGCGGATTGCCGCATGGCTGATTCCCAAATCGTCAAATAGCTCCATTAATGCAGGAGGTACGATAGATATAGGATCTATTCCTCCGATAATAATTGCACCCGTAACACACTGAATATCCAAATCACTGTTTTCAGAAAGCCCTGCGGCTTCCAGTAAACAGTTTGGAATTACAAGCTCATCAAGCTCATGGATATCTGCATTTTTTGTATGATACATATACGTTTCCTCCTATATTCCCATCGTTTGGGTCATTGTTTGTTCTTCTGCTGATTTCAGTTCTGTTACAAAAGATTGAAGTTCATCTTCAGTCAGAGAAATTTTAGCTTTTTCAAGCTGTTTTAGGACATCGGTCACACTTTGATATTCCTCTGTGAGCTTCTGCATTTTCTTGCTGTCGTTATATCCTCCGGCGCATCGCGTGTAACCCTTGAAAATGCAGTCATATTTCTGTGTTTTCATGTTTGGCAGCACAGATAGATACAATCCAACCATTGCTTTATCAGAAGCCCTGATAAATAAATCATCATGTATATTACCGACTGATAGCTCCATAAAACCGTTTGTCTTTTCTGAGATAAGCTCTTTAGCCCATCTCATTTGTTCGATAGAATTCATCTTCTTCCTCTCCTTCATTTTCATAATCAAAAAGGTTCATCTGTCTTGATTCTGCCTGCTGACGCTCTGTTGGATCATAGTTGGTTATAATAACCTCCGGATACTCACAGCCTCCGTCATACCGCTGGGCTAGGTTATTGATACGGGTAAAAGATAAAATATGGAAGTCTTTGTACAACTCCCGGATATATTCACAGTCATTGTAAGAAACCATCCATTTACCTTTGCTGGATGCCAAAGTATCCCGAAGCCGTGCATGATCTTCCTTTCGGAAAACCACAGCGTAGTGACCCTCGGTTTCGTAATACGGCGGATCACAATAAAAAAAGGCATTGTCACGGTCATACTGCCGGATCAATGCCTCAAAATCTTTATTTTCTACCACCGTATTCGCAAGCCTGCGTGATGCTTCCCAAATGATAAAGAATGCTTTACGCACATCGAATGGCTGGCAGGCATAAGAAGTACAGCCGCTTCCGTAGCTGTAGCGGATGAGCTTGAAAAATGCTGCTGCCCTGCGCACATCACTGGTTTTTGCATTCTCCTGCATAATCTCCTTTATGTCCTCAAACTCAGGAGGCGGCAGATTATGCTGTGCAAGCTCCAATTCCTGTTTCAGATACTCGGTGTCGAATTCCTCCTTTTCCATGAATTTGCGGATGACTATAAATTCATCCCTTGAGTTAATAGGCAGAAAACCGAGATGTCTTAAAAACTCCCATGTGCGGTTCTTTACACAATAGAACATGTTGGCAAGGTTGGAGTTAAAATCGTTGTATACCTCCATTGCCTTTGGATCAGGCGGTCTGCCAAACAACACCCAGCCTCCGCCGCCGAAGACTTCAATGTATCTTCCGAAGTCTTTTGGGAACAGCTTATAAATGATTTTTCGGAGGGCTTTTTTACCTCCCACCCAACTGATAAAACTATTGATATTGCATCACCTCCCTTAAAAGCAACAAGCTATTATGTCATTGTCATACCAAAGCCTTGTGACTGTTGGATTTTCAGTTGTTCTTCTGGTTTAATAAAAAATCCATTTCCTGCATCCCAAAAGCTAAGATACAATTCTCCATCGGGAGTATCAATTGGTCGCTGCTCGAAGCCCTCACCCCAACCGTCTGAAAACTGCCCTGTCAGCTCTGAAATAACCTCGTCAAGTTCAGCCTGTGTCAGTTTGCCATACGACTGTACTTCTGTAACACCCCACAGCTTACCATCCCATTCCTCAACTGATGGATTAGTGCTATGTACTTTTTCCTTTAGGGCATCATTATCAAGGTAAACAGCCAAACCACGCTCACCTTCATTTGGGAGCTTCTCTCGTTCAATAGCTGCTAGGATTTCCTCTTGATATTCCACTATTTCATTAGCATCCATATCCTCTGGTTCATATTCGGTATCACCCCATTCGTTTTTACGATAAATCTTTGAAAACAGGGGATTCCAGAGTCGCAGTGTTTGCAGTTCTTGTTTTTCCATTACTATCGTCCTCCTTTTAAAACATTGACTCCATATCGCCTCACCAAAAAGGCATTGACGATAAGTCGTAGTAGCTTATCGTTTATCAGCTCCGGATCACTTAGTTCAGAAACTGAAATGTGAGACTTGCCGGAGTAAAGTTCCTTTGCCATATGAAAGATGGCATATCCATCTAAATCCACACCATGAATACGGATAGCTTCAAAATGAATAAGTTGACTGTCAACACAACTTTTTGTCTTACTCCAAACAAACGCATCTGCAGAGAGTAAAAAAATAGCGGCTGCATATCCGTAGCTTTCTTCTAGCTTCGGAAACAGACCGCTTTTACAGATACTTTGAAATCTCTTTTTATGCTC
>JALOBM010000062.1 GCA_023228285.1 Candidatus Cloacimonadota bacterium
AAACTCCACCTCCTTTATCCCATAGGCTGGATTAACCATCGTTCTGTATGACAATAACTTATCCATCGTTCTCCTCTGTACTATCTTCAACGGACTTGCCTGTATACTTAAAAGGGTGACTCTCCAACACAAATAGTGAGGATGAATAATGAAACGCACAGTCAGGAAAGCAGTTAGCTACTCTAAATCTTATAAGAGTATGGTAGTGAATAGCATAGTATCTGAAGGCACAAGTATTGTCTCAGCATGTATACAATTTGGGATCGACGAAGTATATATGGTCCGAGAATGGGTGAGACGCGTTCATCTGCAAGATACTTGCTAAGGCAGGGATGACGCAGAGCGAGATACAGGAAATTGCTAATCAGAATAGGTGAGCCTGTAAATGCCCTCTATGCTGAGGTTCTTCCTGTTTATTGGAAAATGATCAGGATTTGTTATGATGTCACCGGGAATGTAGACGTGTTAAGAGTATATCCTAATCCTTGCGCAATGCTTCTAGATTGGCCTTCGATACGGAGTTGCTAGTCCAGATAAAACTACCTTTTGTGCAAGGAAAATCTGAACATTCGGCACAAGTAGCGTAGCCTTTAGAGATGGCACAAACGCGAATTTCGCACACAGCGCAGAAGCTTATGTGTATGCCTACAGAGGAGCAACCGTCACAAGCAAGATCTTCTATGGCGATGTCCTTGTTAAACTGCTGCTTGTAGTTATCTTGCAGCTTTTTAAACAAGTCTTGGTCGTTTGTATTAGTAGCTTTGAAGGCATCGCAGATTTGGCAATCGATGCCGCAGGGCGATAATGGTATTGTCATTGTCTCTCCCATATTTATGGTTAATTATCTCCGGATGTATAGGTATATCCATCTTCGGTCGTAAATAAAGCATTCGGAAACATAAATCTCATAATAGATCTGAAGTATCGAAAGGAAGGAATTTGGTATTCTGTACGATACCCTGCCTGAACTCTTCCAAATAAGCTGGAGCTGCAGCTTTTACTTCATCGTGGAAGATAGCAAACATCACAATTCGCCTATACATAATGAACTGCTCCAAAGCGATAAGGTCTTCTGCAAGTGTAGGATAAGTTTCGATGTAGGATTCTATGAAAGGCTTCACAAAAAGCTTAAGCATATCCGCTAAGGCCGCCTTGTGTTTTGAATGAAATCCAATGCGTGAGTACTCGCTATATATAGCATTGGCAATATCTTGCACGAAGAAATGGCGGCAACTGCGATCAAAATCTATAAGATGCATGGCAGATGGGCTGAGCAGGATATTCTTGGGGTGTATATCGTTGTGGATAAAGCCGAAGTTTGCTCTTGTGACCGGATAATGCTCCAGCTTCGTCTTCATATCCTTGAAGCAAGCTTGGACATCAGGATATAACAACCGATCGTATTAATCCTGCCATTCATCATACCAACTGAGTGTACTATTACCGTTGAATCCCTGGGCAGCTTTATGACATTCTGCAGCAAGCCTGCCCCAATCTGCATAATACAGCGCCAAATCTTTTGGGTGTATGTCGTTCATAGTGCTTCCCTGAATCCAAGTCCAGGCATAACAATAGTAGGTGTTATCGTTGTCTTCGAGAGTTTCTGTGTGATTTGAGTTTATGGATGACAGAAAGCACTGAGTGTGTATACCGGAACTCTGCAGATGGTGGGCAAAACCGATCCGTTCACGAAGGTCAGAGACCTGATCCGCAGTGCTTTGCAGGCAGATTTTGAGCGCAGTGTTGTTACTCCGGAATACATTAGCGCTGGAATGGAGATGACTGCGGGCATAGAAATGAGCAGAGGATTCCAAACCGAAGAGCAGTGAGGCTTTGTGTACAATCTTACTGGGGATAATCTGCATCTGTACTCCAGAAACTAATGGCGGAGAGTCAGGGATTCGAACCCTGGGTACCCGAAAGGATACAACGGTTTTCGAGACCGTCCCGTTCAACCGCTCCGGCAACTCTCCACAACTATGTTCAACGTTTTTTCTTGAAGAAATCTGTCAAGACCAAAGCACATTCTGGAGCCAGCACACCCCGTATCATCTCGGGACGGTGATTGAAGCTATTATCCCAAAGTGTGTTGTATATGGATCCTGCAGCACCGGATTTGGGATCGTAGCAACCAAATACCACTTTTCCTATTCGGCTTAGGATAATCATGCCACTGCACATCAGGCAGGGTTCAAGAGTAATGTACAAAGTGCAATCTTGCAGATACTTATAATCCATGTTTTGAGCTTGGTCTAGGATCATTTTTTCAGCGTGGGCCATAGGGTTGTTGTTTTGCCTGGTACGGTTATGATCTCTCAGGATCACGTGTTGATCCTTTACCAGGCATGCTCCTACGGGAATCTCATCTTCTCCTGCGGCTATCTCTGCTTCTTCCAGGGCTATCTTCATGAAGTAATCATCGTTCATGGATTTACAAAAACCCGGATATTGGCTTTATTGATCTGATTATGCAGCCATTTTTCAAACCAATTGGGGTCCTTTTGTTTGGTGTACAGATCTCTAAGAGAATCTCGATCCGGGCTGACACCGTTTGCAGGATAATATTGCCTTGGGATTAGTATCACAGAGAGATCACCGATACTATCTACTTCAGGTTTCTTTTTACTCAGATGCCGATCAATAGCCCTGAGGTACACGAGTTTCAAGGATTTGCCTGCGTATTGGCTATCTATACCGCTCTTCTGGTATTGCTGTACCCTGTCTCTACCGCTTACTACGCGCAGGTCGGGGTTTTCCTTTAACCAATTCTCGGCTTTCTGCCGCGCCATACTTTGTTGCCTCATCTCCGTCAGTTCAGGAACAATGATGTGCTTCACTTTCTCCAAAGGATACACTCGGTTAACTTGGTTTTCAGTGAGCTGAATCACCAACCAGTTTCCGGTGATGGTGGAGTAAATGGGATCCAGATAGTCACCTTTCTTGTGATTCATCAGTTTACTGATTACGTTTTCAACAACTACTTTATCGCCGTACCAGAGGTCTTTAACTGAGAGATTATCCTTGATATCAAGGGTCAGTCCCAACTCATCTGCGGTGGTTTCCATGCCCAGTTCCCTGGCAAGATTCAATGCTGCCAGGGCATGACTGTATTGGGCGTTTATGGTATTTGGAGATAGAATGGGGGGGATCTGCAGAGCCCGGTAGCTTAGCATGGATTTACTGCGCTGAAGCTTTTGGTAGATTGCGTAACCTTGTCCAATAGCCAATGGATTGCTATATTTGTTATCCGGCAGTATCTCCAGTATAGGCAGGATCCTCGGATCAATATTCTCTATCAACACAAAACCCGGATCCAGTAAGCTCAAACCAGGCAGTTGTTCCTGTCTTTCTTGAATAACAGTCTCAAAGCTCTTGCCGGAGCTTAGTTGATTAAAAATGCTGTCCGCAATGGCAGCGGTAAAGGATTTGTCTTCATCACGCGGAGTTACAGGCAAGCTCAAGTATTTAATACTATAGATGGGATCCATGGCAAAACGTTTCAGATCGCGCTGATAATATGCTTCGATCTCGCTGTCTGTCAGTATTGGCTCCATGGCCAGGGGATCGAAGATCACAAGATCAAAATCCGCTTTACTAACCGCTATTTCGGCTATTCGACCGCTCTTTTTTTTGTTTGCCAGATCTTCGTCGATCATCTTCTCTTTCAGCTTCTGAGCAGGTACATAAGACTCCAGGTAAGATTTGCGGATGGCTGACATATTCAAAGGACTGTCGTAACGCAATGACTGGTTATAGAGGTCATGGCTAAATTTACCGTTGATCATCAGAGTAGGATTGTTCAGGATAAAAGGTGGGATATTTGAAAGCAGAGTGTCTAGAACTTCCTGTTCGCTTACTTGGATCTTGTAATGCTTGAAGCTCTGTTGCAGCACAACTTTACGAGTAAGGTAGTTCCAGGTTTCCTTGTAGATATCCAACTTCTCTTCGTTGACAGGCATACGTTGGTTTTCAAGCTGAAAGTTGGCCGTGAAGCTTCTGTATGTATTGATAAACTCCGTGGCAGAGATTCGTTCGGAATTGATGATCCCAGCAGTATCTTCCCGAGGACCGGCACAGGCAAAAAGCATCAGAGCTATTATGGCGAGGATTGTATTGCGTTTCATTATTCTCCCAAGATTTGCTTTTGGAGATCGCTAAGCAGTTGCCATGCGGCAATTGGGCTCAATTCTTCGGTCTCCAGTTCGCGTAATTGTTTTATTATACCATCGTGTTTACTGGCTTTATCTATCATTACTTCAAATATCTCCAATTGGGGAGTGCTGCCTGAGAGTCTTTTCCGCAGGCTTTTACTAAGGCCTTGAGGGCTGATCTCGTGTTCCTCCAGATTCTTCAATATCTCCTGCGCTCTGCGGATCACCCGGTTGGGGATTCCTGCCAGTCGAGCTACCTGAATGCCATAGCTCTGATCTGCGCCCCCTCGCTCTATCTTACGGATAAAAATCATCTGTTCATTGTAAAGCTTCACTGCCACATTATAGTTTTTGACGTCAGGATAGATGTTCTCCATCTCTGTGAGTTCGTGATAATGAGTAGCAAAGAGAGTGAGTGCTTTAATCTGCTTCTGAATCTGTTCGATGATCGCCCAAGCCAGGCTGAGTCCGTCAAATGTGGAGGTTCCTCTACCGATTTCGTCTAGCAGGATCAGAGATTGTGGAGTAGCAGAATTCAGGATATTTGCAGTTTCGATCATTTCAACCAGAAAAGTGCTCTGACCCTGGGCGAGGTTGTCCGAAGCGCCCACTCTGGTAAATACCCGGTCAAATATCGGCATCCGGATGGACTTGGCGGGAACGTAGCTACCCATCTGAGCAAGGATCACCAGGAGTCCCACTTGGCGTAAATAGGTGGATTTACCTGCCATATTTGGTCCAGTAATCAAGGCAATGCATGTATCGGGATAGTCCAGATGAGTGTCATTTGGGATAAATTCCGCTTCACCCATCAGCTTCTCGATAACGGGGTGTCTTCCGGCTTCTATCTGTAGATCCCGGTTCTCCGTGAAGATCGGGCGACAATAGTGGTTTTGCCAGGCCAGAAAAGCAAGAGAGCTAAATACATCAATCTCCCCAATGGCGTCGCTGAGTTTTTGCAAGCGGGGCAGGTGAGAGGCCAGTTTGGCACGTAGTTCCTTGTATAGTTCATACTCCAGACTTTTTATCTTTTCTTCGCTGGAGAGCACTTTAGCTTCGAATTCTTTCAGACGGGGTGAGATGTAGCGTTCAGAATTAACCAAGGTCTGCTTTGGAATATAGTAATCCGGGACTTTACTTTTGTGTGTAGTGGTAACTTCGATGTAATAGCCAAACACGCGGTTGTAGCCTACTTTCAGGCTGGGAATACCGGTCTTGCGCTTTTCATCATCTTCCAATCTGGCTATCCAACTCTTGCCGTCGTGTACCAGTTCCATCAGCTCATCCAGATCATCCTGGTAGCCTTTCTTGAATATACCGCCTTCTGTGATGGTATTGGGAGGGTTTTCCGCTATGGATGCGGAGATCATAGCGTCAATATCGTCAAAAGTATCTAGTAGTGCGATCCATTCTGAAAAAAGCTCTTCTGCAAAGATGCTAAGTTTCTGCTTCAGGTCTTTTGCGCTGATCAAATAGCTCTGCAGGGCAAGCAACTCACGGGGGTTTATGCGCAGAGATCCCAAGCGGGATACGATCCGGGAGATGTCTCCTATCTCTTTCAGAGACTTCCGGATATCCTTCAGGTAGGCACTTTGCTTCATGAATGCGGAGATAACGGCTTGACGGGCAAGGATCTGATCCAGCTCAATCAAGGGGTGTAGCAGCCACTGTTGCAACAACCTGCTACCCATGGGAGTCTGGCTCTGATCGATTATGCTCAGCAAGCTGCCATGGCGGTTTCCATAACGGATGCTGCGGACGAGTTCAAGATTGCGTCGGCTTATCTCATCCAGCTGCATGTATTGAGATAATGAATAGTATCTCAGAGTTGTAATATGGGCCAGAGGTACCTTATAGAGGCTCATCACGTATGCCAGTGTTGCTCCAGCCGCAGTAGCTCCTGCAGGCCGGTTGTGGGCTCCGAAGGGTTCCAGGCTGCTAACGCCGAAATGCTTCATTAAAAGCGCTTTGGCTTCAACAGGTTGAAACTGCCAATTGTCAAAGATACTGATGGCTGGATTGTGTTCTATCTTCAAGCCTTTCACATATGCCTCATTGGCACTGTCATCGACCAGGATCTCAGCGGGTTTGAGGCGTTGAAGTTCGTTGTATAGCTCTTCTTCAGGTAGTTCTGTGAAAAAGAACTCGCCTGTGGAGAGGTCCAAATGCGCCAATCCGCAGAGTTTATGCTTATCGTTGCGGTAAAGCGTGCTTAGAAACACATTGGCTGTGCTGTCCAAGAGGTTTTGATCCAGCACTGCTCCGGGAGTAATAATCTCAGTAACCTCCCGTTTCACCAGTCCCACTGCTTTTTTGGGATCTTCAGTCTGTTCGCAGATAGCTACTTTCAGGCCGCTTCGGATCAATTTATCAAGATAATTGTCCAGGGCATGATAGGGGAAACCTGCCAGAGGAATGGGATTATCGTCGCTTTTGTTGCGCGTTGTAAGTGTGATGTTCAGGATTTTGGATGCGCTTACGGCATCCTCAAAGAAAGTCTCGTAAAAATCTCCCATCCGAAAGAGTACCAGCTTGTCAGGATGTGCTTTCTTCACCTCATAGAACTGGCGAAGCATAGGAGTGAGCTTGGTGTTATCCATTTAATATTGAACGATAAAGCTGTTAATTTCGCTACTAGTAAGGCGGGCTCTGGCACTGTCTGTCTGTTCACGACTACTGAAAGGACCTGCCAGAACAACCCAGGTAGTTTTACCTTGGTCTTTGTCCTCATAATATGATGCCGGTATCTGCATATCTCTGATGCTGCGGCACAAGCGTTCAGCGTTTGTTTTCACAGAGAATCTTCCGGCTTGCAAAAAGAAGCCCTTCAACGGTTTGGAAATCAACTTGATGGGGAGATATTCGTCGATGGGAGGCAGGTTTAGAGGAGGAAGTTTCTCCGATACTTCAGGAACGCTTCCCACTTGAGTATCAAGACTATCCGAAGCCAGTTCCACTGGGATATCCAGAGGTGTATATGGATACAAGAAGCTGAGATCCAAGGATGGTGTCCGACTGCGCATATTGAAAAGGCGTTCCTCTATGTCGAAAGCAACTTGGGAGTATTTATCCAGTTCATAACCTTCCCGGAATGCCTTCAGCGCTTCTTTGAAGTTGGAATTCAGTTCATTGATCATGCCCAGCTTGTAGTAATAATACTGACGGTCAAATTCTTTGAGATGTTGTAAGTTAGCAAGGCTGGAGATAGCACTTTGGTACTTTCGTTGGCTTACGTAGGAATCCACTATCAGGTAGTGTGCGGATTCAGCTTCTTTTCCCTGGGGACTCAATCGGAGGTAGTTTTCGGCATTTGCTATTGCCGAAGAATAGTCATCCTGCCAGTAAAATACTACTGCGATCCAATAGAAACGATCCACGATATCAGGCGAATTGATGCGTCGCAACAGAGTTCCTGCTTTTTGCATCTCGCGCTCTAAAATGTGGATCTTGGCAACTTCTAGCATTGCCATTTGCCCATACGGTGTCTTGGGATACTTCTCGATACATGAGTTTAAGCGGGTCTGAGTATCCGCTATATTTTTGCAGAGCATTGCTTCCAGATACAGCACTAGAGCGCGCTCTTCATCCTTATTTGGCTTCAAGTCCTTTAGCTCTTTCTGCAGGTCGGCCGTTTTGCCTTCTTCAAATAGTGTTTCCAGATTCTGGAAGTCCTTGCGAACCTGTGCATTCAGCCCCACAGCGCATAGTAGGATCAGGATAAGAAATACAATCAATCTACGCATCGGCGAATCAATGCTCCTACCACATTTGTCTCGGCCAGGGGGATTTTAAAGTATGCATTTGGCCTTGTGCATTCCAGTTCTTGGTTGTCATCATCATATATCTTACTCACGCGTAATCTGATATCCTGGTTGATGTCCGGGAAAACCAGTTCGATAGTGTCGTTTAGGGATATCTTTCCCAGGCAGTCGAGAACCATTCTCCCTTTCTCATGTGCAATTATTTTTCCACAATACTCGCTATTTGAGGTGTAAGAACCTTGAAAGCTCTTTTCAATGATTCCCGCATCACCATCTGGAAAGTCGAAAAAGCCTTCCCAATAAGGGCGATGAGATACCTTTTCCAGCTCTTCATGCAGATGTTCCCAAGTAGCGGTATCCTGGCTGGATGTGTCCATTGCTTTGCGATACACGCGACAGGTTTGCGCCACATAATACTCGCTCTTCATGCGTCCCTCGATCTTTCCGGCATCGATTCCCGCTTGTTTTAGCAAGGGAATCCTGTCCAGCATACAAAGGTCTTTCGAGCTTAGAATATAGCTGCCATATTGATCTTCTTCCACCGGAAGGTACACACCGGGGCGCTCCTGTTCCGTAAGAGCCCATTTCCAGCGACATACCTGAGTACAGCTTCCGCTGTTTGCACTGCGCCGGTTGAAGTATGCACTCAGCAAACAGCGTCCGGAATATGCCACACACATTGCGCCGTGTATGAAGCATTCGATTTCCAGGTCGGGTAGCTCAGCTTTGGTTTCCAATATCTCTGAGAAGCTCATTTCCCTAGCTGCTACGATGCGTTTTGCCCCTTGCTCGTACCAGAAACGGGCAGAAGCTACAGAGCACACATTAGCTTGTGTGCTGATATGAATGGGAATGCCGGTAAGACTCTTTACCATACTGAACACACCGGGATCGGATACAATCACTGCATCGATCCCGCTATCTTTCAACCAGAGTAAGAATTCCTTCAGTTGAGCGTATTCGGAATTCTTCAGATAGGCGTTCAGAGTAAGGTAGAGCTTGGCATTGTGTTCGTGTGCAAAGTGGATGGCTTCCTTCAGTTCGTCTTTGGATAGATTGGTTGCAGTAGCGCGTAATCCAAAGAGGTTGTACCCGCAGTATACCGCGTCCGCACCATAGGTGATGGCGTACTTGATCTTATTTAAGTCTCCGCCTGGGGCAGTTAATTCCATCAATTACTCATTGAATTCAGGAGATCATCGTTGCTCTTGGAAGCCTTCATTTGTTTGCGCAAAGTTTCGATACCCTGGATCGGGCTGATTGTCTTGAGGTATTTGCGCAAAACATACATGCGGTTGATCTCGTTCTTGGTAAGCAGCAATTCTTCCCTGCGAGTACCGGATTTTACCAGATCGATAGCGGGATAGAGGCGCATATCCGAAATACTGCGATCCAGCACCAGTTCCATATTACCGGTTCCCTTGAATTCCTCAAAGATCACTTGATCCATTTTCGATCCTGTGTCGATAAGAGCCGTGGCGATGATGGTGAGGCTGCCGGCTTCTTCTGTATTACGGGCGGAACCAAAGAACTTTTTGGGCTTGATGAGGCCATTGGCATCGATACCACCGGATAGCACTTTTCCGCTGGATGGAGTAATGTTGTTGTATGCTCTGGCCAAGCGGGTGATACTATCCAATACTATCACAACATCCTGACCAAGTTCGATCATGCGTTTGGACTTTTCCAGAATGATTTCAGCTACATTGGTGTGGTTTTTGGGGGATTCATCGAAAGTGGAGGATATCACTTCGCTGTTACCTGGTTTCAACACTTTTTTCATCTCGGTTACTTCTTCGGGGCGCTCATCCACCAGCAGCACGATCAGATATACTTCCGGGTGATTGCTGAGGATGGCATTGGCAATATCCTGCAATAGGGTAGTCTTCCCCGTTCTGGGGGCAGCTACGATCAAACCGCGTTGACCTTTGCCCACGGGAGTAAAGAGGTTGATGATCCTGGTGCTGTAGTTTTCTGGATCAAATTCCAGGTTCAAACGCTCGGTGGGGTAGTAGGGTGTTAGCTCATCGAAAGTACGCATATCCTGTAATCCGGATGGAGACATATAGTTCACAGCTTCCACCCGCAACAGGGCATAGTATTTCTCTCCTTCTTTGGGCGAACGCACCGGCCCTGAGACCATGTGGCCATTCTTCAAGCTGAATCTGCGGATCTGCGTGAGGGATACATACACATCATCTTTGCCGGGTAGATAGCTGTTGTTTGGAAACCTCAAGAATCCAAACCCATCTTCCATGATTTCCAGACAGCCGGTTACGAAGGCCAAACCTTCCTGAGCAGCCTGAAATTCCAGTATCTTGAATATCAGTTCAGTGCCTTTATATTGAGTGTTTCCGGGAATTGATATTTTTTTGGCCAGCTTCGTCAGCTGAGCTTGAGTCATAGCAAACAGATCATCTTCTATTAGCATTATTTATCTCCTTTTGGTTTGTGAGCCGTAATCAGGATGCGCGACGCTGAGGCAAATCCAATTTCGTTTATGCGTTCGATCAGCGCTTCGCCTTCTTGTATCAGATCAGGATAATCGCCCAGCGCTTGCAGACGCTTGATGGTATCCTGGCAGTTCTTTATCAACACTATAGTTGCTTTGGGATCTTTGGGATCATCCACTTCCGGATAAAAATCTTCTATATGGATCTTTTGCAGTTTCAGCTTTTTTACAATGCTGATGAGATCCTCTTTGCTGTATGTACTGTCGTGATATACTCCGCTCAGACTATCTACTTTTGCTACCCAGTGATGCATCAAAACGTGAGTTAGCTGCGGTTGACTCTGATTTCCCCCGGCATACATTTCTGTAAGTATGAAAGTACCGCCTGGCTTTAGTACCCGCAGCATCTCTGCTAGCACATTATCGAGGTTTTCAAAGTGATGCAGCGAGTTCGATGTGCACACAGTATCGAAATGGCCGTCTTCATAGGGTAGATTCTCCAGATTCATGCGGTAGATTTCCACATTGTTTTCTGGAAATAGTTTTTGTGCATAGGCTGCGCTTTTCTCCGAGTAGTCCACTCCGATTATCTGGGTATAGCTTTTCAGGTATTGCTTCAGAATATTGATAAATTCACCCCGCCCAGTTGCAGCATCCAATACAACGCCGCCATCGATCTGGTTTAGGATTTGGAATACGTCTTTCACTGCTCTAACCTCGCTTGTGATTTTCTGTAGATTGGCAAAAAGAGATGCCATATACCTATACATATAGCTTTGGGAATCGTTTATAAAATCTATCCTATATTTACCGCTATACTTTTTTCGTCAAGATAAATCGTTCCTTGTTGGATAATCATCCTCAGTGAGACTGTTCACTATCCATCCACATCATTATGCTGCTATCCTGGTGTTCTTAGAGAAAATCCTGTGAGCTGGTGCAGCTTGAGCGCAAAGGGCTCTACTATGAGAATAAGCAAAGCGAAGAGAACCAAGAGATAACAGTGTAACTGAAAGAGATCGCTTACCAGTATGTTCGTTTGGGGTTTACCCCGCATGGAAAGTGTTGTCCGAGCCAAGATTGGTGCTAAAAACCTAATCCACTATAAGCATAGGTGGCTTGAACTCCAGTGCATTGATTGGGATCAATACTACTTT
>JALOBM010000183.1 GCA_023228285.1 Candidatus Cloacimonadota bacterium
TAAATAACCGTATAAATTCACGTGCGAAACGCGTTTTTTTAGAGCCACCGGATCGCAGTACAGAGAGCCATTGGCGCGCGGAGATCAGAGCCAGCGGCGCGGGGCCGAGAGCCATCGAAGCAAACACAAATATAAAGAGCCACCTGAGTTGAGGAGAAGGCGGCTCTTTGTATTTAACCAACTAAACGTTTGGAAGTATTGCCTCTGATGATAATTTTGTACGCTTGAGCAGCAAGTCTGTCTGTAATTGCCTCAGCAGCTACTGGTATGGGTATCTGGTCAAGCCATTCTGCAGGTTCATACTGGGATGCTATGATCGTTGACTGGTGGCTGTGACGCCGGTCGATGATCCAAAGCAGCAGCTGAGCATCTTCTTCGGTGATGGGGAACAATAGCCATTCGTCGATTATCAGCACACGCACCTTAGTGAATGCCTTACGCACCCGATAGAACGTCTCCATGCTTTTTTCTCTTGCCATTTTTAGTTCATCCAGCAAATCCGACAATTGTATGTATCGAGTGGGCAGAAGGCGTCTGCAGGCGGATTGTCCCAGCGCCTGAGCAAGATAAGACTTTCCTGCTCCGGTGGGACCTATGATGATAATATTTCGGGCATGTGGGATATAGTTGCAGGAAGCCAGTTCCAAGATGAGCTGGCGGTCAAGCTTTCTGTCATCCTCATAACAAATGCTTTCCACACAGGCGGTACTGTTCTGGAATTGGGCTGAATGAATAAGCCTCTGCAGCCGGGTATGCTGGCGTCTGCTGAACTCCCAGTCCACCAGAAGCCCCATCCTCTCCTGGAAGTTCATCTCCTGATAGGAGGGATCTGTTTCTTGCTGGTGAAGGGATTCCGCCATACCTGTAAGCTTCATTAGCTTAAGCTTGTTAAGGGTCTCCTGGCTAATCATTTGCATCGCCTCCGAAGTAAGTTGCTCCTCGCTGGAATCCCCTTTTAACCGATGGATGTTCTTTACGCTTTGTACCTGGTTGTTCTGCAGCATCCATATTTTTCTCGAGGATATTTTTGATCTGTTGGTATGTAGGGGAAAGAGTCCTCGTAAGAATAAGGCAGCAGGCACGTTCAAGCCTTTGGGGTCCGTATTTGTTTTGCAGGTTCAGGAGACCGAAACAGGAACGATAAGCCTGCTGCTCAATGACTGCACGATCCAGAATCGCCTCAACGACCTTTCTGGCAGCATCCCCTGTCTTCTCCGCCCATGAAAGGAAGCGGGACCGGTTCCAGTCTGAAAAGAAAAGTTTATCCGGTGGCATATGTTCCTGTATGGTTGAGTAGTCGGCTTTTCCCCACAGTCTTTTGTGAGACGCGATCCGCTGATGATGATAGAATATTTCTACGGTAAACTGCGTTGCGCGCACATCTGCCTCTTCTCCCAAATACTCAAACGGGACAGAGTAGAACTTGCGTTGGAAGGCAATGTGGCAATTTGGCTGGACTTTGGCCTTTCCCCATTGAGCCATTTCATAAGGGAATTCGGGAAGCGGGAGCATGTATTCCTTTTCTTCGGCAAGATAAGTGGACCAACGGCTTCCGCTTTTCCCGGTCAACGGAGCTTCATTCACCTGTTTCAGAGCAGAACGGATAAGACTTTGCAGATCTGCAAATGATAAGATCTGGACGTTGCGCAGTTTGGCCAGGATCTTCCTTGATGCTATGAGCACACTGTTTTCGACTGACGATTTATCCTTGGGTTTACGGACTCTGGCGGGCAATACAACACTTCCGTAATGACCGGACATCTCCAGATAGGTTTTATTTAACTCCGGCTCATAGAAATTTGGGCGTTTAACGCTTGATTTAAGGTTATCCGGTATAAGTGTTTTCGGAACACCTTCAAAATACTTAAAGGCATTAACGTGTCCCGCTATCCATGAGTGGAGCTTCTCGTCCCGGAAAGGTTCCGCATAAATTAGCTGACTACAGGGAAGGACCGATACAAACAAAGAAGCTTCAGCCATCTTTCCGCTTTCAGGGTCGAAAAAAGCTATTTTTGTACCGGCCCAGTCAACTTCCATTGACAAGGCCGGTTTGTGTTCCAGCCGGATAGTTGCCTTATGGATCCTCGCAAATTTGTGATAATAACGCCGAAATTGAGTCTCCATGTAAAATCGCTCTTCGCCGATACGGCAACTTTCTACGTACTCTTCCCAGAGCAATTTCAACGTTACGTGGGGTTTGGCCAGTTCTGCATGGACATGTTCGAAATCCGGCATCCTGAACGTTGTGTCCCTGACAGAGTCAACGGGCTTCAGCAAAGCAGGGGAAAAAGCTGTGGCGTCAGCTCTGCTGAGGTCCTCAACAGTAAGCCATCCTTGGTTCTTGGCATGCCGGATGAGCAGTGAAACAGTATTTCTTGACACATGATACGTGGTGGCTGCCTGGCGCTGACTTAGTCCGCCATATACAGCCCTGACTATTGTCAAATAATCAGTCATATTTCTACCTCCTGTAGATAAATTCTGCTATGCAGCAGTATTTTCATCTTACAGGAGTTTTAGGAAGGTGGCTCTATGCAGCGCGCAGGCTGGCTCTATTAGAGCGCGCGACTGGCTCTAAACCTCCGCGCCGGTGGCTCTATCTCGCCGTGTTTCGCAATCA
>JALOBM010000184.1 GCA_023228285.1 Candidatus Cloacimonadota bacterium
GAAGCAGCTTGCATAGTACTTCTTAACGAAAGGAGCAAAGACAATATCGGAGTTGGCGGAGAGATGCTTTCAAAGAAACAGCGCTAACAAATTCTTTCTTCAAAAAAAAAAAGAAAATTAGACTAAATTTGGGACATCCCTGATCTTCCGGGTGTCCCTTTTACTAGATGGAGTGTGTTTTTTTAGATTTTTGGATCAACTATTTATTGCTTTATGGTAGTAAAATATCATATATATTAAGATGGGAGGTCAATATTCAATGAAAAAACTTTATTTTATAATATTGATTATTCTTTTTACATCGAATACGGTCCCAGCTTTCTCTTGTACCACAACAATATCAGGGAAGGACGCAACGATCGACGGATCTGTAATGGTATCGCATTCGGATGACGGATTAAGTGATGCCAGCCTTATCTATGTTCCTGCTATGGATCATGCTCCGGGTTCGATGCGGCCTGTTTTTTATTCACACGAATCGATAGGGTTCAAGCCTGAGTGGGGTGGAACTCAGACCCACAGGATCATTACAAAAGGCAGGGCGCCTGCCTATGACAAGAAGGGACTTCCTGTAAGTGTTCCGCTTGGTTTCATTCCCCAGATCTCCCATACCTATGCCTATTTCGATGCGAACTATGGGATCATCAACGAACATCAGCTGACGATAGGTGAGTGCACAGACAAAGCGAAGATACATCCGGAACCTGAGCCTGGCAAAAGGATATTTTATTCTTCTGAACTATCAAGAGTTGCTCTAGAGAGAACAGAGACTGCCCGGGAAGCTGTAATGCTTATGGGAGAGATGATCGATAAGTATGGTTATTACGGAACCGGTGAAACCTTGCTTGTCGGTGACCCATATGAAGGCTGGGTAATGGAGATGTGCGGTTACGACTTGAATGGCACCGGAGGAGTCTGGGTAGCCCAGCGCGTCCCGGACGATAAGATATTTGTAGCTGCCAACCAGTTCCGGATCAGGGAAATCGACCCCAAAAGCCCGGATATGATCTTTTCTAAAAATATTTTCGAGATAGCTGAGAAGAATGGATGGTGGAAACCATCCGAGGGTCTCCTTGACTTCACAAAGGTCTTCGGAGACGGAGAGTTCCACCATCCATATTATTCATTGCGCAGAGTATGGCGGGCAATGTCCCTGCTTGCTCCATCAATGAACTTCTCCCCTTGGGTCGAGGATGGATTGACCAAAGATTACCCCTTTGCAGTCAAACCGGATAAAAAAGTATCTGTAGAAGACATAGCTTCAATACACAGGGACAACTATGAAGGGACTGAATTTGACCTGACTGTGGGACTTGCAGCAGGACCTTTTGGAAATCCCACAAGGTACGAGGGAAATGCAGAATCAGTTGCTGATTCTGAAGGAAAGCTCACGCCACTGATAGGAGAGTTTGAAAGACCGCTGGATATTTACCGCTGCGTATATTCTTATGTTGTACAGTCCAGAAGTTGGCTGCCTGATACAATAGGCGGTCTATTATGGTATGGTCCGGACAGACCGTCTACAAATGTGCTGATGCCTTTTTACTCCGGTGCAACAGATCTTCCGAAACAAGTACAGCAGGCAAATATACTTGATCTCAGCAGGGACAGTGTCTGGTCCGCGTTTAATTTTGTCGCAAATTTCTGTACGATAAAATATTCCTACATGATCAAGGATATAAGGGAAGAAAGGACAAGATTAGAGAATACTGCATTCGATCTGCAGGGGCTTGTTGAGGCAAACGCACTTTCACTTTGTAAGAGCGGAAAAACAGCAGAGGCTAAGAAATTACTTACCAATTACAGTGAAAAGAATACGGCAGAAGTCCTCAATGCCTGGCACAAACTCACAGAACGTCTTTACGTCAAATACAATGACGGTTATTTAAACACTGAAAAAGAGGTCGGGCAGCCCCTCTTTTATCCATCCTGGTGGCTGAAAGAGGTAGGTTATGAAAAAGGTCCGACTGATTATCATAAGGAAAAATTATGATCGCAAGTATATCAGAGCATACTTTATAAATTTAAACCAGCCGCAGGTCAATATCTGCCAGATCTGCGGCTGTATCTTTCCAGCAGAAAATTATGGGCTTAACATTATTAAAGATCACAGACTGAGCATAATTTTATGTTTAGATGACTTTATGTTATACTAGAATAGATATTCACCAAATTTAGAGGGAGATGAGCGCATTAATTAAAGGAGGAAAACGATAAATGACTAGTTCTAATATCAAACCATTCAAATTTATGGAATCTGCAGTATTGCCCCTTGCCACGGGCATAAGGGCGCAAACTCTTCGTGAGCTTCATTCAGGCCTTACAGAGGTCCCGGACAGCTCGATCTACTTTCATTTCTGGGGACGTATGGTGAGGCCCCACATTTCAGAGTCTGAATTCAACAATGACTTCGCATCATGGGTCAACAGCAGCCTTAGGGATTTCATGCTGGCAGAGGCATTGGGCGGAATAAACCCAGTCAAATTCCAAAATTTTGACAACATAAGAGCCGTGATTTTGAATATTCTCGAAAAGCGGCTCGAAAATGAAGATTTTCTCAGTTGGAAAAAGTCAGACCGGGACTT
>JALOBM010000063.1 GCA_023228285.1 Candidatus Cloacimonadota bacterium
AAGGTCACTGGGCACACAGCTAGTATCCAACCTCATGGAAGATGCCAAGACGACCGGACGCTGGTTCATAGCAGTAGCAATGGGCAGAACGGCCGGACATCTTGCGCTTGGCATCGGCAAGAGCGCCGGCGCAACAGTCACTGTCATACCGGAAGAGTTCTTGGGCAAGGAGCATATCCCCATGTCGCTGATAGTTGATATCCTTACAGGAGCGATCATAAAAAGGCTTGCCTCAGAAAGGAAATACGGAGTTGCAGTAGTTGCGGAGGGATTGCTTGAGAGGATAAGGGAAGAAGATCTTGAGGCTCTCAGCTGCATCGAACATGATGATCACGGACATGTCCGCTATGCAGAGATCAGCTTTTCAAGCGTCCTCAAGCGCGAAGTCCAGGCAAACCTGACTTCGCTTGGAATAAAAATGGACATAACCAATAAGGAGATAGGGTACGAGGTCCGCTGTGCCCCTCCTAACGCCTTCGATATAGAATATACAAGAAACCTGGGATTTGCAGCGATAGAGTTCCTCAAAGAGGGAGGTACGAATTCGCTTATTTCCATACAAAACGACATGATAGTGCCGATACCTTTTAAGGATATAAAAGATCCGGAAACCGGCAAGACACGTGTTCGCAGGGTCAACACAAAATCAATCCAGTATAGGATCGCGAGGCAGTACATGATAAGGCTTGAAAAAAAAGATTTTGAGCCCGGGCTGGAATTTGTGCAGCTTGCTGTAGCCGCCCGCATGTCTCCGGATGAATTCCGGGAGAGGTTCGAGTATGTAACGAGCTACTGATCTTTACAGTTGAACCGTTTTTTTATCCAGTCAGCTCTCTGCTTAAAACCGCACCCTTCATACATGGCTGCTGATTCCAGTGCAAGCGCCTCCGGTGATCCCCCAAATTTTTTATTCTTTTTCTGCAGGGTTTTTTTGTTTTTTGATGATTTTGATAAAAGCCATGCTTTTGCTAAATATTGAGTTGCTATCCATTGCTTTCTTGAAACATGTTTTAGAAAAATTTCTGCGGACTCAATTGATTTTTCAGATGATACGAAATCCACCCTCTCAGCGTCTGCTATTGCCTTTATGCTGTAGAGCATCGATCCGCAGCGACCGCCTCTGCAGCTCTCAAAAAGAGAGGCAGCTTTGTCTATGTGTCGGTAAAGAAGGGTAATATTGTTCATGTCCAAAGCTAGGCTGGCTGCATGCGTGTGAAAATAACTTCTCCCCCAGTAAAGGCCGATGTTTTCACAGGTGTCGGTTGCATATGTAAAATAAGCTAGGGCGTTCTTATGATCACCTTTGATCTGGAGTATCTCACCTATATAACATTTTGCGATCAATATGCTTAGTGTGTAGCATTTGCCGGTCAGCTTAAGGTTTTCGAAAAGTTTTATGGAGTGTCTGAATGTTTTTTCAGCTTTCTCGTATTCCCCTGATAAAAACATTGAAACTCCGGCAAACCTTACCGCTGTGGCCATATAGTGGCGGTAATTTTCCGGATGGGAGAGCCGGATCATTTCCCCGGCCGCTGAAAGAAGACGCGCAGGATTTTCGGTCTGAAGATGCATATAGCATATGTGTTTAAGACAGTGTATGTGAGTATCTGTCAGTCTAAACTCTTTTGAAATATTAATTGCCTCGTTTATGAATATAGTACCCTTGTCATATTCACCCCAGCTTATATGATATCCCCCTGCCAGCTCAAAGCATGAAGCCTCAAGCCTTTTAAGCTCTTCGCGATCGACATTCTTATCGGTACGGATCTCATCCAGCAACCCCATTGCCTGAGTTATTTTCTGCTCAGTCCCCTCTCTGCTGCTGAAGGGAGTCGAGCAGGAGAGAAGCACTTTATCTGAAACGACGGGGAAAAGGTCATGGTTAAGTGTTATGTCAAAAATAAGCTCCCGTAAATACTGTTTAAGCTCCATGGCACGCTGGCCTGATCTCATGTAATGATGACAAAGCATCGTGCTGAGCTCAGGATTCCATTTTTGCGGTGAGTATATGTTGTTCAGGACTTCTGCGACCTTCTTGTGAAGTTCCTGTCTTTTAGAAAGGGAAATAGATTCATATATGCATTCCCTGACTTTGGCGTGTGTAAAATCCCAGATCACCCTTCCCTCTTCTTCCCTTTCATTCAGCAATCCCTTAAAAAGAAGCGTTTCGCCTGCCAACAGCACTTCATGGTGTTCCCTGCAGGTGGCTTCCGCTATCTGTTCAGGAGCTGCCCCCACCGCAAAGACCGAAAGCACTGAAAGCACATTTTGCTGCAGCTCTGAAAGATCTCCTATCCTTGCCATTATGAGTCCCCCCAATCCGTTTGTAAGATCGGAATCAGGATTCTCCTCTGCTGCACGAAGCATCTCAAAAAGAAGGAGGGGGATTCCTTCGCTCTCACGAATAAAATATTCGTCTCCTTTTTGATTTAGAAGCCATTCAGAAAGGGAGTGTCGGCATATGTTTATGATCTCATCGTTACGCAGAGGGTCCAGTTTGAGGGGAACGATCTTCCATTTTGAAGGAGGATTGAGGCTCTGAAGCATTGCCAGAGTGATCCTTGAGGATTCGGGGCGGCCTGACAGAATTATGTTCAGATCAAGGTCAACAGAACTCATAAAGGCGGTCAGAAGCTGGATCGACTGCGTGTCGAACCAGTGAATGTCTTCAAAAATCATGATGATCTTCTTTTTGCATGCAATGCGCCTAAGAATATCGTTTATCATCCCGCTGATGATAATAGGGTTTCTTTCAGTCATAAGAGCTACGTCTGCATTGTAGTTAAGCCCCTTGCCGCCTAGGAATCCGGGGAAAATGCCCGAAAGGACGGATTGGGTATTTATGTCAGGAAAATCATTTTCAGTCTCGAGAGTCCTGCCTATCTGTGCCATTATGCTGTTCCATGAAGAGTAGGGATACCCTTCTCCTACAGGGCAGGCTCTTGATGAGAGGAGCAGACAGCCACCTGTGTCGAGTATCGATATAGCCTTGTTGATCAATGCTGTTTTGCCTATGCCGGCCTCACCGTGGACGTAAACAGCCATGTTCATGCCGCCAGAATCTGTCAGGGCCCCTATCATGAGCGCTAGTTCATTTTTCCTGCACCAGAACTTTTCCCCTTTTGCAGACTGATCGTCATGTTCAGACCAGTTGTTGATAATTTTTCTGAAGTATTTTCTGCTTCTCTCTGAGGGCGCTATGCCCATGTTATTTTCAATTTTAAATGAGTATTCCTTAAAAAAAATCAGGGCTTTGGTGGGCTGTCCCATGTTGCAGTATATTTCCATCAGCTCAAGCACGGAATCTTCATCAAAGGGATCAATTGTCAGAAGGACCTCAAGCGAATTGCTCATTTCTTCGTACAGCTTTTTTTCATAGCAGTTTGAGATCCTCTTTCTCAGTATTGCTACGATATTCTTTCTTATAGACTGCTTTGTCACTGCCGCCCACTCATCAAATTCTTCGGAACCTTCAAGTCTGCAGTTCCTAAGCGGTTCCTCAGTTATGTGGCAAGGGATCGGAAAATCTGGGTCAATTATTTTTTCAAGAGCGGAGATGTCATTGGAGGATTCTTTAAGGGAGACAGTGTTCCTTTCAATATCTACATATCTTGGGATCGTGTTTCGTATTATGTAAAGCGCGTTTCTGAGGTTTGCGGATGCCTGAGGATTTTCCATGTCTGACCAGAAAAGCGCCTTAAGCTGATTTCTGGTCGCAGGACCGCTCAATGCCAGATATACAACTATTGACTCTGCTTTTTTCAGCGAAAAAGAGAGTTTTTTGCCGTTAATTTCGATATAGGGGTTTCCTAAAAAATGGAGAAAAAGGGTCATTTGCGATCCCTGCCTTTGTGTTCCATCAATATTAAATTATATCAATATATTTATACAGTCTAGATTGATCTACACCAATAGCGTCAATAAAACGTCAAATAGGCTGTAAAAGAGTAGACAGAGATCCGGTGATACCTATTGACGCTTCTCTTATGCGGCAAGTATAGACTTTATTGTGGAAATGAAGGGTCAAACAGAAATAATGAACCAATAATGATCGTCGGGGTGGTTTGCCTGAAAATAGAACTTAAGGTCAACGGCAAGTTGAGGAGAGCTGAAGTGGGGGTATCTGAGAGGCTGATAGATGTGCTTAGGCAGAAGTTCGGTCTTGTCAGCGTCAAAGAGGGATGCGGCGCAGGAGAGTGCGGTGCATGCACGGTCCTCCTGGATGGAGAAGCCGTCTGTTCTTGTGTGGTTCCGGCTTTTCAGACAGAAGGGCACGATATCCTTACAGTAGAGGGTCTCGAAGAAAACGGAGAATTGGATGTGATACAGCAGTCTTTTATAGACTGTGATGCGATCCAGTGCGGGTTCTGTACACCAGGGATGATAATGTCTGCCAAGGCACTGCTCTTAAAAAATCCGTTGCCCTCAAGAGATGAGATAAGGACCGCGCTTGCCGGGAATATATGCAGGTGCACAGGTTATACCCAAATACTAGACGCAGTTGAAACAGCAGCTGAACGGATAAGGGAGGACCTCCAGTGACAAGCCTTTTTGCCCCGCGAAGCATAAAAGAATATTCAAATTTCCTTGCTGTGAGCGGAGAACTCGAAAAGCACTTCATAGCAGGAGGGACAGACTGGCTTATAAAAAACCGGAGAAGTATCCCGGAAATGGCGGTGTTGTTTGATCTGTCAAAAATGACGGAGCTCAGGGGCATAGAGATCAAAGAGTCGTATCTGAGGGTAGGGGCAATGGAGACGATGACATCGATCCATTCCAGTGCACTGATCAAACTGTATGCTGCAGCGCTCACAGATGCGGCTTTATCGATGGGGTCGGTGCAGATCCGAAACAGAGCTACGGTCGGAGGCAATCTGGCAAATGCTTCGCCAGCTGCGGATACCCCTTGTGCATTGGCTGCTCTGGATGCTTCGGCAACTGTTTTTTCTCTTTCGGGCAGCAGAAATCTATCAATTGAAGAAGTGCTTGCTTCCTGCCCCAATGCCAATACATTATCCGATGGCGAGATCATAACGGAATTTTGTACTCCGGTCAGAAAAGGGTATGTATCAGCGTTTAAAAAGGTAGGAAGCAGGAGCGAAGTAAGCATAGCGCGCGTCAATATGGCAGTTTCAGCAAAATATGAGGGCGGTATTTTCAGTGACGCCAGAGTATTTGTAGGAACGCTGGGAAGAGCCGCAATAAGGTGTCTTGGAGCAGAAAAGGCACTTGCGCTACATCCCTCTTTGCGTGATCAAAGTTTTAAAAGTGCCCTTTGCGAATTTGCCGGACAGATGATCCCCGGAAGGAGCACCCTCCCTTATAAGAAGTCAGCCCTAAGGGCGCTCGCAGAAGATCTTCTGGAAATGCTTGGGGAGAGAGGAAAGGCGTCAGAAAAAAGTGGGGAAAAGGGCCATGAATAAGAAATCATACAATTATATCGGTAAAAATATCATCAGGTGCGATGCTGCTGACAAGGTGCAGGGCAGGTTTCATTATCTGGCGGATGAGCCCTTTCCAGGCGTATTGTTCGGAGTTATTCTTATGAGCCCCCACTCCAATGCCATAGTAAGGTCGATCGATGTTTCTGAAGCGATCAGTATCGAAGGTGTTGAAATACTTACATATCTTGATGTTCCTTCAGTAAAGTACAACAGCGGAGAGTGGTTCCCAGGTCAGGAAGATTTTCCGGATGAGACTATCCTCACCGGTCATGCAAGACACGTAGGTGACCGCATAGCCCTGGTCATGGCAGAGACAGAAGAAAAAGCGAGAAGGAGCAGAGATCTTGTCAGGGTCGGATATGAAATAATGCCTGCTGTTACCTCGCTTAATACGGCTGCTGAAATGGCAGGGACGCTACACGAAGACGGGCAGAGAAGCTTTGACGGAAGCATTTCCTATGGAGATGTTGATGAAGCTTTTTCCGGGGCAGCTTACATAGAGTCGGACACGGTAATAACCCCAAAGATCCATCATGCGGCTATGGAAACTCACTCCGTACTGGCAATACCTCGTCCCGGAGGTGTGATCGAAGTAAGGACGCCCTGCCAGATAACATTCGGAGTGCAGCATTCCGTTGCGCAGGTGCTGGAGCTGCCTTTATCAAAAATCAGAGTGATTAAGGTAAACATGGGGGGGACATTCGGGGGGAAACAGGAAGTAGTTTTTGAGGTTTTGTGTGCATGGGCGGCAAATAAACTCAAAAGACCTGTTTTTATCAACACGTCGAGAGAAGAGACCATCCTTTCGACCCGTACCAGAGCTGCGGTAAAAGGCAAAGTCGAAACGGCTGTGGATGCGGAGGGTCTGATACTTGGAAGGCGCTTTGAACTGACAGTGGACGCAGGAGCATACCTTACAGGCACAAAGAAAGTAATGATGGCCATGGGAAAAAAGGCTTCAAGGTTATATAGGATACCTGCTCTCAGCTACACAGGTTCTGTAGTCAGGACGTCAACGACTCCGGCAGGTGCGTGCCGCGGGTATGGTTCTCCTCAGATACACACAATTACCGAGATACATACAGATCTTCTCTGCAGGAGGCTTGGTTTTGACCCCGTCGAGTTCAGGATGAAAAATCTTCTTAAAGAATTTGAAGAAGATCCCTCAGGCGGAGCCAATATAGGCAAGGCAAGAGTGATCGAGTGTTTGAAAAAAGGGGCTGAAGTTTTTGAATGGGAGAAGAGCAAAACACCGAAGGTAAGCAGAGGAAGGTTTTTCACCGGAACAGGTTTTGCGTGCTGCACACATGGCAATGGTTACTATAAAACAAAGTATCATGATTTTTCGAACATGTCCCTAAGGATACTTGAAGACGGCTCAGCGATACTTCGGGCCTCAATCCATGAGCTTGGCAGCGGCGCAACAACAGCGCTTGCACAGATAGTGGGCGAGGTCACTGGAATAGACGTCTCAAAAATAACGGTTACCGAGACCGACACACAATTCACTTCATATGACTCGGGATGTCAGGCCAGCAGGGTCATATACGTGTGCGGCGAATGTGCCAGACTGGTTTCTGAAGAAGCAGTAAAAATGCTCCGCGAAGAAACATCAAAGCTATTGGACAAACCTGTGCGTTTTTCTGATGGACAGCTCATTTGCGAAGGACATAAGCTTGGTATTGGAGAGGCAATAAGAGAAATAATGGGAAAAAACAGGGTTTCCATTGAAGCTCATTTTGAACACAGGCCTGAAATGAACCCGGCATCGTTTGGGGCACACTTTGCGGAAGTGACTGTAGATAAACTGACCGGCCTGGTCAGGATCAACAGATACCTCGCTGTTCACGATATTGGCCAGGCAATAAACGAGAGTTTTGTAAGAGGGCAGATATATGGAGGTGTTCAGATGGGAATAGGAATGGCCCTCACCGAAGAACTTCCATTTGATAGCAACGGTATTCCTAAAGTGCGTAATTTTGACAAATACCATCTGATAAATGCCCCCGACATGCCGGACTCAGAAATAATTCTTATTGAAGACGGTGAACCGGGAGGTCCTTTCGGCGCGAAGAGCATAGGGGAAATTTCAACTGTTCCGGTGTCTGCGGCAATTGTAAACGCAGTAAACAGGGCGTTATGTTCATCATTGACTGACCTTCCTCTTACTCCTGCAAAGATAGTGGAAGCTGTTGACGATCAGGGAAAATGATGATCTAAAAATTTTAAAAAATATTATAGATGCTAAAAATTCGCTTTATTAAGGAGGATAACAGAAATGCAAAATGAACAGAAACAAACTGTATCTGAGATCAAGAAAGGAATTCGTTGGGAAGTTTTCCTTCCGGCCTTTATCGTTGTTGCTGTTGCAGCGATAGTCGGTATAGTAGACAAGACGGCCCTTACAAAGGCCAGCAACATTTTCTTCTTCTGGTCCCTTGACAGTTTCGGGTGGCTTTACCAGATATCTATAATGGCAAGCGTTGTTCTCGTAACTGTAGTAACTTTTTCAAAACTGGGAAGTATGCGAATAGGCGGCAAAGAGGCAAAACCAAAGTATAGTTTCTGGACATGGTTTGCCATGACGCTTACCGGAGGGATAGCTACCGGTATAGTTACGTGGGGAGTCAACGAACCGCTCATCTATTACGGCAACGTCTGGGGAGAACTTGATCAACTTGGAATAAAGGCGGAAACACACCAGGCTGCTATTTTTGCGATGGCTAGAAGTTTTTATAACTGGACATTTGTTCCTTATGCTATTTACGCTCTCTGTGGACTATTGGTCTCCTACATTTACTATCACAAAAAAGGCAGTCTTACTGTTACCGCAACGCTGAAGCCTCTCTTTGGTGACAGCGTAACAAAACCGCTGTCATCAGCCGTTATTGACACTCTTTCCATGCTTGCCCTGACGATAGGTTTGGCGACAGGTTTGACAATGTGCATAACACTTGTGATAACCGGGCTTAAAGGTGCATATGGCATTCAGGAAAGCCTTCCTCTGTTTATCGGTATAGGAGCCGTAATAATTTTTGCATTTACGTTCTCCAGTTATGTCGGACTGGATAAAGGACTGAAAATAGTAGGAAGCCTGAATGCCTGGTTCTACTATGGACTTCTGGCTCTCCTTCTTATAACCGGACCCACCCTTTTCATATTGAGGATGGGAACAGCCGGCCTTGCTTCCTGGATGCATAATTTCTGGCTGTGGGGGCTGGATCCGATCGACATAGGAGGAGCGGCACTTACTCGCTCATGGACGCTCTTTGACTGGGCTTTCTGGGTCGGCTATGCTCCGGTTACAGGAATATTCCTTGCAATGCTCTCATACGGAAGGACGGTAAGGGAATATATGATCGTAAACTGGATCCTGCCATCAGTGTTTGGCATTATCTGGTTCTCAGTCTGGGGAGGCAGCGCGATCCACATGCAGATGACGGGCGGTGCCGATCTTGTAGGAGCGCTGAATACTGGCGGAGCGATAATGGCGCTTTGGGAATTCCTTAAAAACCTTCCGTTTGGTCTTGGTGTTATAGTCGTACCAATAAATATACTTGTTATTCTTGCCTCTTTTGTTACCTGCGCTGATGCGACGCTGACAAATATTGGTTCTATGTGCGTAAGGGATGTTCCGATCGGAACAGAACCCCCGGCAAAGATCAAGGCTCTCTGGGGAATTTCTATAGGTGTAGTTGCCATTATAATGGCTGCATATGGCGGAGGAGCCCAGGGGGTCGACGGAGTTAAGTCCCTGGCAGCGGCAGCAGGCTTTGTGGTGCTGTTTATATTTGTCGTACAGGTAATTGCTTTCATTAAGGTATTCTTTATAGATAAAGTTACGGAATAGCTTAGCTGCGGATCTTCTCTTAGTTAATATAAAATGCGATATATGCTGCGTATGCAACGATTTTCACGCTGCATACGCAGCTCTGATCATGGAGGTTAAAAATGAAGATATTGCTTACAGGCAATGACCTGACCATAGAAAAAGTTTGGTCTATCGCAGCCGAAGGCGCCGAAGTAGAAATAAGCCCTGAGGCGGATGCGAAACTCGAAGCTTCAAGGCAGCTCGTCTACGATCTTGTTGACGAAAATATCCCTGTGTATGGTTTTAACACGGGAGTAGGCTGGAACAAAGACCATACCATCGCAAAGGAATTCTTTGAAGATTTTAACCGCAAGCTGATCTATTCACATTCGCTTGGAATTGCTCCTGATGCCTCTGAGGAGGAGGTAAGGGCGATGATGGCTATAAGGCTGAACTGTCTGCTTCAGGGTTATACCGGCATTCAGCCTGCAGTGGCAAGACGTTATGCTGAGTTTTTAAATAAAGGCATACACCCTGCTGTTCCTGAAAGAGGCTCAGTTGGAGAGGGCGACATTGCTGTAATGTCCCATATCGGATTGGCGATGATAGGAGAAGGCGATGTTTTTTATAAAGGAGAAAGAATGCCCTCGATGGAGGCTCACAGAATGACTGGTCTTGTGCCGGTTGTTCTGGGGCCCAAAGACGGACTGGCAATAGTGAGCAACAGTGCTTTTTCAGCAGGGCAGGGAGCCCTTGTTCTAAGAAGACTCCGTGATCTCGCGGACATTGGCGATATGGTCTATTCAGTGTCACTGGAAGGGCTCAACGGAAACACCTCTCCCCTTGAGCCTTCAGGACTAGCTCCGAGGAGGCTTAAAGGGCAGCAGGTCAGTGCGGAAAAAGTCAGAAAAATTATTGAAGGAAGCAGCATTTATGACAGGGATCCGGAGAAACCAGTCCAGGATCCGCTGTGCTTCCGCGGAGCAGTTCATGTGAACGGTACGCTTCGCGATGCGCTTGACTATGTCACTGAGTTTATGGATATCCAGATGAATAGCACTGACGATAACCCCTGTGTTCTTGTTGAAGAAAGGCGTATGATATCCGTATCAAACTTTGAAACCACTTCGCTTGCGACAGGATTGGAAATGCTCGGTATCATTTTGAGCCACGTCTCACGTATGTCGTGCTACAGGATGCTGAAGCTGTGCAACCCAGTGCTGACAGGACTTGCAAGATTCCTGAGCCATGACGGTGGAGATTCTCACTGTTTCGGTGCCTTCCAGAAATCTTATTCACTTATGGATACCGAGATCAGGCACCTTTCAAATCCATGTTCGGCAGATTTTATGTCTCTTGCCGGAGGAATAGAGGACCACGCCAACAACACTCCGTTTGTGGTTCAGAAATTACGAAAAGCGGCAGACAATCTTGCATACATTTATGGTATGGAAATGATACATGGATGTCAGGCGATTGATCTGCGGATGAGAAAAAGCAGAATAAGGCTTGGCAAGGGTACAGAAATCGCATGGAAAGCTTTTCGCAAAAAAGTTGCCCTGTACGAGAACGACAGGCCTATATCTCCGGACATACAGAAATCTTATGAGTTTATCAAAAGCAACATCATGCTGTCTAAGCAGTAGTCAGATGACTGGATTATATTAATAAGTTCACCGAACAGACAATATTTTTTAGTAAGTGATCAGAGAGCCGTTCAGCGTATGAAGTTTGAAGCGCTGTGGCTCTTTTTTCAGGTCCTTAAGTGTTTTTGGAAAGAATATTTATTTAATATTCAGCACTTAAACCACAACAGGATCGATTTCGATACAGGGAAAAGGTGAAGCCAGTTCTTTAGAGCAGGAAAGCAGAAAGTGATTTATTATATTTTTGTTGTGTAATTCCAAAATTTCTGTACAATATCTCTCATTACTCTGAAAAAGAGACAAAGGGAGAGAACTTGATGCCTCAGACAGAAAAAACATTTC
>JALOBM010000185.1 GCA_023228285.1 Candidatus Cloacimonadota bacterium
GCAAGAGCCGAAAGAAATGTCGATGCTTTGATCAAATGGTGGAAGTTCAAGACGCGAGTCCACAGAGCGTTAACATCAGATGATGCGAAGGCATTGAGAATGATCGTCGCTGAATTTGGTCGGCGAAACCTCTTAGATGACGAATCATTGATTGAGGTTCACGAGCAAGTTGTTGAAAAACTAAAAGAAGATCAAACACTTGCGATTTTCTACCGCCCAGATCGCAGTTATGTGGTTTTGAGATTTAAGAATCACGAGAATATCTTTGTTCAAGAAGAAAGATGGAAACTATGTGCCGACACACAGATGGGGTCTGTGTTGGCGACGGCTGATTGTAAATTCATTGTGCAGCTTGATTGCGGAGCATTTGTACGCCGGACGTCGTTTAAAGAATGGTCTGTTGTCGATAAACGCAACGAAAGTTGGCAATTAATTTGGTGTCATCCACGGTGGAAAGAATGGATGATTGGAGCAAGGCAGCAGGAGCATTTGACAGATCCTGAAAGACAGCAAGCCTCTGAATATGCGTTGAATGAATTGCATGAATGCTTTGTGAATCAAGATATAGATAATCACTCGGCATTTATTGATTGGCGATCTATGAGAGGCCGAGGCCGAAGATCATGGTTGCAGCCTTTGGCAGTTATGTCAGATAAAGACGAAAGAATTGTCTTATATTATCTGCAATATCATGCAGTGATGACGAAAAAATTGTTGACAAGGCGTACCGAAGAGCCAGAATACGCCAGTGTTGTAGTCAAGTGGAACAAAAAACCAGATGGTCTCACCTTTCAACTATTGAGATATAATGGTTTTCTATTAAAGCTCACCAACCCACCGTGGAAAGAGCATGCTATAGCGGTTTTTGAAGACAATATAGCACTGGCTATCGCAGAAGAGCAGAGGGTCGAGAAAGCCAAGATCGAGGAACGTCGGCTTGCTAAACCGCTTCATCCTATTGTACGTCAGGCCAATGAACTCATAAAGAATGCTTGGTTTGAAGAACAACACGAAAAATTCCTCAGCGATTACGTCGATGAAGACGATTTGTTGTGGACTGATTATAAAGAGGATCTAAAATTCCCTAGTGGTTTGTGGCCAAGCTGGATAGAAGATATCGCTGGATATGTCATTGAAAAGGACATCGACATAAATGGCTGGACATTAGAGAAACTTCTGGAAGAAGCCCGCAAATATGGATATGACGGGAATGCAAACGAAGCTGAATATTATAATGATATTAAAGGAATGGTGATAAGTTATACACCAGCAGTAGCCGGAGAAGAGGACTATGAATAATGGCTAATATGAGAATAGACGGTGTAGACGCACACAATTCAATCCCAATTCTTATCGAAACGGAAAAAGGATATGTCGAATTGTTGCTATCGTTTATCGGGTCTGATAAAGTTGAAAATTTCCCACCGCAAGTGAGAGATATTGCTGTTTGGGTGGAAAAGATGGATATGTGGATAGCACCTGGGATAACTGGCGCGAGAATGATAGTAGGGCCATTGATGGATAACATCCCAGCTGGCGATGGCGGTGAGCCAATTGACCCAAGGTTAGCACAGCTGATAGCTAATGAATCTCATTTAGATGAATTTTTAATCAAGTATCGCGAAAACGTAGAAGATGATAGCGATCTTGCTATTATTATAGATGGTATCTTGGAGAAGATCGACAAATTGGAAGAAGACGATCTATAAGAAAACGAAAGCAAAATCATATTGACAAAATTGTTGTATCACGCTAAAATGCTATCGCGATGAAGAATAAAAAACCTATCATATTTAATAGGCGCAAACAATACGATAATGCATCCATATTCAGATCCTTTCTAGAATATCAGTTAAAAGTCAATGATGTTCCATACGATGAAGCTTCTAGTATTATGGGATCATTCCACAGAACGTTCGCTAAAATGCTACGGCGAACGCATTGTTATAGAAAACCAATTACGATAAAAGCCGTCAACGACATAGACGAATCGATCGTTCTAAAGGCCAGACAGACATTAAATGCTGTACAGTCCGATTTATATGGATACGAGCAAAACGCACAATTGCTTTGGACTGCTGTAAATCCTGGATTATCAATTCTGGCAATATCGGAAAATAAAAAACTAGAAGATGGCAAGCATATCGATTTAAAGCTACTTGCTGATATGAGGAAAATTTGGGCGTTCTTGAAGCCTAGATATGACAAATATGCTGCAACAAAACCAATTAATGATGCCGCTAAAGAAATCCTACATTATTTTATCAGGCACAACACGTTTGATGGTGGCATTTATGTTTTGTGCTACATAGAACCAGATGGATATGACGATAAAACATTTCCGACACCAATTATAGGTGTAGCGAGAGAAGTACGAGAAAAAACATTTAATTTTGATGATGGTGATAGGCAGGGCTATGGCATCGGCATACCAAGTGAACACGATCTTCGATGGGCAGAAATCGAATATGTTGGAATAAACATACCAGTATACATCCAAAGGCACGCATTGGATAGGCTGATTCAGAGGACAGCGCCATTACACGTTTCAAAATATGACGTTTAT
>JALOBM010000013.1 GCA_023228285.1 Candidatus Cloacimonadota bacterium
ATGTACAATGCAAGATTCGTGCCAATTCTCTGATTTGGCTTCAATACTTACTCTCCTGTTGTGTATTTCATTGTATTATTATCACTTACGGCATGCGCTGGAGACTCGAAGGGGAGGATTTTGCATAGCTTTCATTGTGAGGATTGTTTCTTTTGCGATACACTTATTAATTGCCTTCTGTCTCCCATAGGGGACATTTTAATCAGATTACTTGTGTCACATGATATCGCTGAATTGATGAATTCAATAACATCCATGAAATCCTTCGGAGTATGGAGTACATACCATAAGTAAATCACATCTATGCGGATACACAAATGGTGGCGAGACCCAGAATTGAACTGGGGACACAAGGCTTTTCAGGCCTCTGCTCTACCGGCTGAGCTATCTCGCCACACAGTAGTGAGCATCACAACTAGGGGGTCTTTTTTTGTCAAGCACAAAGTTCGTTTTGATGGCTAGTTTTGACGTTTTCACGTTTTGTCGTTGTGACAAATCCAACAGCAGCACTGCAGCTTTCGTTTGGTCTCACGCAGATCACGCAGATTTAAACAGAAAAAAGTACAGATTCGACAGAGATTTGTAGCGGTGCTCGCTTTGCGCCCTCAAACTGCAGAACCGCAGCACTTTAGAACTAATCAACAAAGAACTAAGAACTAATGAACTAAGAACAAAGAACTAAGAACTCCTTCTCCTCCAAGTCGTGCCGAAGTAGATATCATCGGTTAATTATCGGGTGTTCACTCGATGATAACGGGATTATATCTGCTTTAGCACGGGACAACTCTCTGAAGAAGAGGAGGCAATGTGCAAAACTAAGCCCAGACCTATCTGCGACAATCAGGATGTAGTAAAAGACGCCCACCACCTGTAATGAAAAATCGCAACCAATCTACCTGATTCGATTGCCCGGTACATTCCACGATCAATAATTCTAAGGATCAAGGAAAATGATCTGCAGAAAAAGCCCCACAGAGAAAAGACTTGACCAAATCCATCTCTTATTCTAACCTTGAATCTATGAATAACTCAGGAAACAGCATGATCAACATCGAACACTTATTAGCTCTGGTAGAAAAGCCTTCCCGTTATATCGATCACGAGATCAATTCTTGCCGCAAAAGCTTTGCAGACCACTCTGTGCGCATGCTTTTTGCATTTCCGGAACTCTATGAACTGGGTGTATCGCATCTGGGACTAAAAATTTTATACAGCATTGTTAACCGCTTACCTTATGCAATGGCAGATCGGCTCTATCTGCCTCAACGCGATCTCTTGGCGCTTCTGAAGCAAGAGCAGCTCCCCCTGTTCGGTCTGGAAAGCCGCAGAGCCGCTCATGAATTTGACCTGCTGGGTATCACACTGCAAAGTGAGCTAACCTTTAGTAACGTGCTGGAACTGATCGCTTCTTCACAAATCCCCATTTTTAATCTGGATCGCAGCCAGGAGCATCCGATTGTGATGGCGGGCGGGCCTTGCGCTACCAATCCCTTGCCCCTCGCACCCTTCATCGACGTGTTTTTCTTTGGTGAAGCTGAGGAAGGCATCGTGGAGATAGCGGAAATCCTACGGGACAATGCTTCCCGCGCGGAGCGTTTACAGCACTTGGCCACTTTGAAAAGCTGCTGGGTTCCCCAATACAACAGTGATTCACCCTGGGACATCAGAATCCCCACGGAAGCCATCCCCAGCCGGAAGTATGCTGATTTCTCGAAGGGTAAGGATCTGCACAGCCCGCAATTACTCAGCTGGCAATTGGCCACACACAACCGTTATGTATCTGAGATCATGCGCGGCTGTTCCCGCGGTTGCCGCTTTTGTCATGCCGGATTCTTCTACCGTCCCGTACGTGAGCGTGATCCCCGGCAAATTCTGGATGAATTGCTCAAAGAAGTTCATACTGACGGTTGGGATGAAGCGGGATTGATCTCGCTTTCCAGCAGCGATTACACTTGCATCCGGGAATTGCTGTTTGCCCTGCTGAACGCCGTAAATACAGATAAGACGCATATAGCGTTGCCATCTTTGCGCGTAGATAGTTTGGATACTCGTTTGGTTAGCCTGATGCAATCCTTGGGACGCGAAGGACTTACCATCGCCCCGGAAGCCGGTTCGCAACGCTTGCGCGATGTGATCAATAAAAACCTCAGCGAAGCAGAAATCCTGCAGGGGCTGGAGATCGCCAAAAGCTTGGGCTGGCAAAAGATAAAGCTGTATTTTATGATTGGTTTGCCCACCGAGACCGATGAAGACATCCGGGCAATTGAAGAGCTTATCCACACAATTAACTTACGCGCAAACAAGCGCATGAACATCAGCGTGACTCTGTCCCCCTTTACACCAAAGCCTTTCACACCGTTCCAGTGGACAGCAATGACCCCCGGTGAGACACTGCTGAAGCGCGCTCAATATCTGAAAGCCGCATTCAGTAAAAACCGCAATATCAAATTGAAGTATCACACCATCGAAAATTCCGTGTTGGAAGCCTGCCTTACCCGCGGCGATCTGCGCATGGCAAAGGTATTATATAGCGCTTGGGAGAATGGCGCACTCTTTGACGGTTGGAACGAATCCTGGGATTGGCAGAGGTGGCAGAATGCCTTTGCCCAGCACGACTTGCGATCTGAAGATTTTACTGCGGCAAGGGATCCGAATGCCCCCTTACCATGGGACTTTGTGGACATCGGAGTATGCAAGAAGTTTCTATACAACGAATACGAGAAAGCGCTAAAGGCAGAATTAAGCCCGGATTGCAGGGAATTCTGCGCTATGTGCGGGGTATGCAACGACGAAGTATGCACTCAGAAAGCCAGTGTATCAGAGAGCTTGGAGCTTCCATCAGCCACTCCCCCACGCCCTCAGTACAATCCCCAAATCCAATACCGCTATCGGGTCTTCTATCGCAAAACCGGACTCTTACGCTTTATCTCTCACTTGGATTGGATGCGGATGCTCTTTCGCCGCATCGCCGTATTGGAGCTTCCCACAGTATTTACCATGGGCTTTTCGCCACACCCGAAGGTAAGCCTGTCGCCACCTCTGCCCGTGGGCGTGGAAAGCGTGGCAGAGTACTTTGACATCTCCTTTTACTGCCCTTTCAGCCCGGAAGATATCCTAAGGGAATTCTGTCGCAGCCGTATTCCGGAGTTCATAGTTACCGGCTGTGAAGTCATAAACGGTAAGGCCGCTCTGCCAAGCACCGAATATGTCCGCATCGAACTGGATGAGACTTTACTGAAGGAATTGAATCCGCAATTGCAGAGCTTTGCCAAGGCAAGCAGCATGATTTTTACTAAAAGTAGTGAAACGCACAGCAAAACCTACGATCTAAAAAAGATTTTACACTCCCTGGAGTTGTGCCCGGAAGGCTTGAGAATCCATAAAAGCCTGCAAAGCCCGTCTTTGTACGATCTCCTTTCAGCAGTGTTGGGACTGGATAAAGCGCAGCTTTTCCGCTATCGAGTGGTGAGGGAAGCCTTTGGCTATCTATGAACAAGCAGCTTGAGGCGGAGAGGGATGAAATGAGCGAGGAGATTCTGACTAATTTCAAGAGAGCACTTTCAAGCTTTTGCCGTTATCCCCGGCTTGCTGCTGCCATACGTGAGCGTTATCCCAATAAGCCTCCGCATATTCTGGCTATCGGTAAAGCCGCCTGGCAAATGGGGAAAGTAGCATGTTCCGCTCTGAAACCCAAAGTTCCACTCAGCTGCGTAGTTTTGTGCAAATATGGCTTTTATCCTACTGAAAGTGATAGAAATTATCAACCTCAGATATTGGAAGCTGCACATCCTGTTCCGGATGAAAATTCGATCCTTCACAGCCGTAGAATAATGGAATGGATCAAAAGCATCCCCAGCGATGAAGAGCTGTGCGTATTACTCTCTGGGGGCAGTTCCGCACTGTTTGAAATACCCGCTTCGGGCTATGATCTGGCTGCAATTCGTGCCCGGCATTCCCTGTTGCTCAAAAGCGGACTGGACATCGCTCAGATCAATGCCGGGCGAAAAGAGTGTTCCGCCGTCAAGGGAGGCAAAGCAGCGAAGTTCTTCAGCGGTAAAAGCTTGGAAGTGTATCTTTTGAGCGATGTACCAGAGAACGACCCCAGTATCATCGGCAGCGGACCTTTCTACCGGCCGGAGATATCCAATCACCATATCATTGGCGACAATCAGGCTTTTCTAAAGCAATTGGCAAAGCATTTTCGCCGCGAAAGGCCGAATCTTCCCGTCAGAGTATCTCCGGTATTTATTAAGGATGAAGTTGCGGTATTTGCCCGAGGATTGGCACGCTATTGTGAGCACGCCGCACCGGGAATCTACATTTTTGGGGGAGAATGCACTTTGAAGGTGAAAGGACTGGGTAAGGGAGGTAGATTGAGCCATTTGGCGCTAAGCTTCCTGCGGGATATGCCTGACTGTAGAAATGCCTGGCTCTGCGCTTTTGCAACAGATGGCAATGATAATCTGGCAGACTCGGCCGGAGCTTTGGTAACTAATGAGATGCGGGATAGAATATGTTTTCCTGGTGGAATGGATACTGCTCTTAAAGATTTTGATTCCTTTTCTTGCCTGCAGAGTGTGGGAGGCATAATCCCTGCCTTTTATAGCGGATGCAATGTGAATGATGTGATGGTGTTGAGGAAGAGATGAACGGTGCTTCGTACCTGTTGAATGCTCGCTTTGCTCCCTGTTGCATGACCTTCGGTCTGTTGAAGGCTCGCCGCGCTCGCGGAGGAGTTTGTAGTTCATTAGTTCTTAGTTAGTTAGTGCTGCAGTGCTGCGGATCTGCAATTGGCGGCGCTAAAGCGAGCTACGCTATTATCTCTGTCGAATCTGCACTTTTTCTGCGTAAATCTGCGTGATCTGCGTGAAACCAAACGAAAGCTGCAGTGCTGCTGTTGGATTCGCCACAACGCTAAAACTCCACAACGCCAAAACCTCAAAAACGCTAAATTGCATAAGCATGAATATCCAGCTTACAAGGAATAACTTTGGCATTGACTAAAATCCCCCCTTTGTATAAATGGCTTACAATGGAAAAAATAAAACATCTGGAGGAAAGATGAAAAAAGCCGTGGTAGTTAGCGCAAAACGCAGCGCTGTCGGAAATTTCGGTGGAGTGTTCAAGGATGTCTCCGCAGTAGAGTTGGGAGTTCACACTCTGAAAGCGATTTTAGCAGAAACCAAGCTACAACCCGAGATGATCGATGAAGTGATCGTAGGAAACGTCTGTGGTGCGGGTCTTGGTCAAAACGTTGCCAGACAGATCAGCATCCATGCAGGAATCCCGGATTATGTACCCGCTTATACTGTAAACAAAGTATGTGGCAGCGGAATGAAGGCAATCAGCCTGGCAGCATTGATGATCAGCGCTGGTGAAGCGGAGATTGTAATTGCCGGTGGCGCGGAAAACATGAGCCAGATTCCATACATCCTCAAGGATGCCCGTTGGGGTGCCCGCATGGGTGATAAGAGCATGGTGGACATGATGATCCGTGACGGTCTTTCCGATATTTTCAACGATTATCACATGGGCATGACTGCCGAGAATTTGGCAGAAAAATGGGGTTTGACCCGGGAAGAGCAGGACGAGTTTTCGACTATTTCCCAGAACAGAACTGAAGCCGCTCAGAAGAACGGCAGATTCAACGATGAGATTGTGCCCATCGCTATCCCTCAACGTAAAGGCGATCCCATCATCATCGACAAAGACGAAATGCCCCGTGCCGGAGTAACCAAAGAAAGCCTGGCAAAACTGCGCCCCGCCTTCAAGAAAGATGGTACCGTTACCGCAGCCAGCAGCAGCGGCATCAACGACGGCGCAGCTTTGGTCTTGATCATGAGTGAAGATAAAGCCAAGGAACTGGGCTTTACCCCCATGGCTTATTTCGTGGATAGCGCTTCTGCCGGAGTGGATCCCGCAATAATGGGATATGGACCTGTTCCCGCCATCAAGAAAGTGCTGCAGAAAACCGGCTGGTCTTTGGGAGACATCGAACTGGTAGAATTGAACGAAGCTTTTGCCGCACAATCCCTTTCCGTGATCAAAGGCCTGGAAAAAGAAGGTGTGGGCAAGATCAATACCGATATTGTAAACGTGAATGGCGGTGCCATAGCCATCGGTCATCCAATTGGCTGCAGCGGTGCCCGCATCATTGTAACCTTACTGCACGAAATGAAGAAAAGACAGAACAAGAAAGGTCTCGCATCGCTTTGCATAGGCGGCGGGATGGGCATTGCAAGCCTGTGGGAGATGAAATAACATGGCAGATAAATTGAACTTAAGTAAAAGCATGGCAATGTATGAGGAAGCACAGACGCTGGTTCCGGGTGCTGTTGCCGGCATTCGCAGACCCTACAACTTTGTTCAGGGCGAGTATCCAATCTACTTTGACAGCGGAAACGGCGGCAGAGTAACGGACGTAGACGGAAATGAGTACATTGACTATCTATGTGCCTATGGCCCCATCATCATCGGCTACCGTGAAGCGGAAATTGATCATGCCGTACAAAAACAAGTGAACGACAAAGGATTTTGCTTTTCGCTGACCCAACCTCAACAGAGCGAATTGGTACGCAAGCTGCAAAAGGTTATTCCATCTTGTGAGATGGCAGCATTGGTGAAGACCGGTAGTGACGCCACCACCATCGCCATTCGCGTAGCCAGAGCCTACACCGGCAAAACCAAGATCGCCCGTTGTGGTTATCACGGTTGGCACGATTGGTGCGTGGAGGTAAAGGGCGGTATCCCGGAAAAGCTATATGAAGACGTTTTGGAATTCCATTATAATGATCTTGATGGTCTGGAAGCTATCTTAAAAGCCAATAAAGACGACATGGCCGCCATCATCGTAACCCCCGTGGGGCACCCGATGGCAGCTCCGGTTCAGATGCCCAAACCCGGTTATCTGGAAGGTGTTCGCGCTTTGGCGGATAAATATAATGCGCTCTTGATCTTCGACGAAATCCGCAGCGGCTTCAGAGTATCCCTGGGCGGAGCGCAGGAGTATTTTGGCGTAACTCCGGATCTCTCCACCTTTGGAAAAGCCATGGCAAACGGTTATGCCATAGCAGCCCTGGTGGGGAAACGCGACCCCATGATGGTGTTGGCAGACAAAGTGTTTCTGTCCTCCACTTTCTTCCCAAATAGCGACAGCATCGTAGCTGCACTGAAGACCATCGAAATTTTGGAACGTGACAAAGTCTTGGACGTGATCAAAGCAAAAGGCGAAAAATTCGCTGCCGAAGTACAAAAAGTGATCGATGAATCCAGTATGCCGGTGGAATTCTCCGGAGCTCCGTGGATGCCCTTCATCACTTTCCCGAAAGACGAAAACGGCCTTTACAAAAAGCTGAGAACTGAATTCTATACTCAGTTGATACGGCGAAAAGTGTTCCTGCAACCATATCATCACGGTTACATCTGCTACCGTCATACGGAAGAAGATCTGGCCTACACGGTTGCCTCCATCAAAGAATCTCTGCACGAACTGAAGAGAATGATCTAGGGGAGGTCTTTGTGGCAAAATACATCTTCGTAATGGGAGGAGTGCTATCATCCTTGGGCAAAGGTATAGCCACTGCATCCATCGGATTGCTGCTAAAATCTATGGGCTATAAAGTGGTGTTACAAAAATTTGACCCCTACTTGAATGTTGACCCGGGTACTATGAGCCCCTTCCAGCATGGAGAAGTATTTGTGACCGACGACGGTGCCGAAACAGACCTTGATCTGGGACATTATGAACGCTTTGTGGATGAGGCACTTAGCTCTGCAAGCAGTTGCAGTGCCGGACAGATATATGAAAGCGTGATAATGAACGAGCGCAAGGGCACTTATCTGGGAAAAACCGTACAGGTTATCCCTCATGTAACTAACGAAATCAAACGCCGGATAACACGTTTATCCGAAGATAAAGACATCGTGATCACCGAGATCGGAGGCACAGTGGGCGACATCGAAAGCCTGCCTTTTTTGGAGGCTGTGCGTCAACTGCGCCTTGATCTCGGGGTTCATAATACCCTGAACATCCTGCTTACTTATGTGCCCTACATCAAGACTGCAGGAGAACTGAAAACCAAGCCTTCACAACATAGTGCTTACAAACTGCGTGAGATCGGTATCCAGCCGGATATCCTGCTTTGCCGTAGTGAAAAGACCTTTGACGATGAAATCTACTCCAAGATCGCACTCTTTACAAACGTTCCCAAAGAAAGTGTGATCAATGCTATCGACGTGAAATGCGTTTACGAGATACCGCTGATCTATCAGAAAGCGAACTTGCCGGCGATAATCTGCCGGCATTTCAATATGGAGAGCCCTGAAGTGGACTTAGAGGACTGGCAGCATTTCCTTACCAACCAGCAGAATAGCGAAGGTGAAGTAAACATAGCAGTTTGCGGAAAGTATGTGAAACACCACGATGCTTACAAAAGCGTTGTGGAAGCTCTGATGCATGCCGCGGCAAATCAGAGAAAGAAACTGAACATCAAATGGGTGGATTCCGAGCGGAACTTCAAGCCTACGGATTTGGATAATGAACTGAAGGATATTGACGGGATCCTGATTCCCGGTGGCTTTGGCATACGGGGTATCGAAGGAAAGATTAACATCGCCAATTTTGCCCGCACCCGAAACATCCCACTATTGGGCATCTGCCTGGGCATGCAAGTGATGGCAATTGAGTATGCCCGCAATGTGTGCAAACTCAGCGATGCCAATAGTACTGAATTTGATGAAATGAATCCCCATCCGGTCATCCATTTGATGGAAGATCAGCGCTACATCGATCTCGTGGGCGGCTCCATGCGCTTGGGCGCTTATAAATGCAAGATCAGCCCGGACAGCCTTGCTCATAGGGCTTATGGCAGTTTACTGATCAGTGAACGCCACCGTCATCGCTATGAGTTTAATAATGATTATCGGGAGATATTGAGCAGTGCCGGATTGAAGTTGAGCGGAGTATCCGAAGAGGATCTTTTGGTAGAAATTTTGGAGTATCCCGGCAATGATTTCTATCTCGGCGTACAGTTTCATCCGGAATTTAAAAGCCGCCCAAATCGCCCGCATCCTCTCTTCGTAGAACTGGTAAAAGCCTCAATAAAGGGATAAATGGCGATCATTGTTAAGAAATTTGGCGGCACCTCGGTGGGAAGTGTGGAACTGATCCGCTCTATTGCCAAAAAGCTGGCCAAATCTTATCATCGCGGCGATCAACTGGTGGTGGTGGTATCTGCCATGGCCAAAACAACCGACAATCTGTTCAGCCTGGCTTATGAGATCAGTACACATCCCAGCCGACGGGAAATGGATATGCTTCTTACTGCCGGTGAGCGCATTAGCATGTCCCTGCTTTCACTCTCGTTGTATGAAGAAGGCATCCCCTCGATCTCTTTTACTGGTTCACAGAGCGGGATTATTACAGACGATCATCATGGTAATGCCAAGATATTGAAAGTAAATGCATTTCGCATCCATGAAGAACTTGCTAAGGATAAAGTGGTGATTGTAGCTGGTTTTCAGGGTGTGAGCACCACCAAAGAGATAACTACTCTGGGAAGAGGCGGTTCCGATACCTCAGCGGTTGCTTTAGCCTGTTATTTGGGAGCGGATAAATGTGAGATATATACCGATGTGGCAGGAGTCTATAGTGCGGATCCCAGGATCGTACCCCAAGCCCGCTTTATTCCTGAAATCGGCTATCTGGATATGCTGGCCCTCAGTTACAACGGCTCCAAGGTCTTGCATCCTCGCGCGGTAGAATTTGCCTGCCGCTACAAAGTCCGTGTGGAAATAAAGAGTTCCTTCACTTTCGAGGCAGGAACCCTGATCAAACAAGAAGAAAACCCAAAGGATTCACAAATGGAAGAACGCATAGTAACCGCTATAGCACATAAAGACAACATCTTGCGCTACCGGATAGCAACAGATTCCGGAGTCTTGCAACTGCTGGAGAAATGGCACAACGAAATCTATAAGATCAATATGGTAGAGCAGGCTCTGGAATTGTATATCGAAGAGAAATACGAATCTGAAGTGGACTATATCTTGCAGGAGTCGAAGATTTCGATAACAGACAAGAGTCGGGACATCGGCTTTGTGATCCTGGTGGGGTTGGGTTTGGCAGCTGATCCTGCGTTTATAGCCAGAGTGCTGAAGCTGTGTGCCAATTCTCATCTGACCCGCATCTCACACAGTGAACGGAGTGTGGAATTGATGCTGCCTGCTCCTCAGGTGGCAAAGACAGTAGCCAGTTTACATCAGGAATTCTTTGGGGATAAGGTATGAAATACATTGTAACCAGCGCTCTACCTTATGCTAATGGCAAGCTTCATGTGGGGCATGTAGCCGGAGCATATCTCCCGGCTGATATATTTGTGCGTTATCTACGCCTGCAAAAGGAAGACGTGATCTACATCTGCGGTACAGATGAACACGGTACTCCGATCTCGATCTCGGCAGATAAAGAAGGTGTACCGGCCATTGACGTAGTCAAACGCTATCATGAAAGCATCAAAGAAGCTTTCGACGGCATCGGCATTGAGTTTGACAACTTCTCCGGAACAGCCCGTGAGGAGCATTATCAGTTATCACAGGAGTTCTTTAGCGATCTGTATAAAAAGGGACACATACAGCCAAAAACAACTTTGCAGTTTTACTGCGAACACGATAAACGCTATCTGCCCGATCGCTATGTAGAGGGAATCTGCCCGGTCTGTGGCGCTGAAGCCGCACGGGGTGACCAATGTGACAAATGTGGACAGACCTATGAAACTACTTCGCTGAAGAGTCCACACTGCAAGATATGCGGAAATAAGCCGATAATCCGGGAAACCAAGCATTGGTTCTTTCATCTGGCACACTTTACAGATCAACTGAAAGAGTGGATATCCCACAAAAGCTACTGGAAAGAGAACGTACGCAACTTCATGCTGAACCTCTTGGAGCAAGGCTTGATCGAGCGTTCGATAACACGGGACCTCAGCTGGGGAGTACCTGTGCCACTGCCCGAAGCAGAAGGCAAAGTGCTGTATGTATGGTTCGATGCGCCAATTGGCTACATTTCCTCCACTGTGGAATGGGCAAAACGAATCGGCCAGCCGGAGCGCTGGAAAGACTATTGGTTGGACAAAGATACGCAGTTGATCCACTTCATCGGCAAAGACAATATCATCTTCCATGCCTTGATCTGGCCTGCCATGCTGATGGGTCAGGATCTTCAGTATTGTCTCCCTCACGACATTCCCGCCAATGAATTTATGAATCTGGAGGGGGATAAGATCTCTACATCTCGCAACTGGGCGATCTGGGTGGATGAATTCGTGCACGATTTTAATGGCGAATATCTGCGTTACTATCTGGCTACAAACGCTCCCGAGCGGCAAGATACAGATTTTAGTTTCAAAGATTTCCAAATGAAGATAAACGGCGAATTGAACAATGTATTGGGAAATCTCGCCAATCGCGTGTTTGCCTTTGCACAAAAACATTTTGAGGGTATCATCTCTCCCATCGAAGGCGATGAAGAGTGTAGCGCGATCATCAGCGAAGCCGATAGAAACTTGGCAGATATCAGCGCTTCCTATCGGGATTATCAGGTAAAACGCAATACCAGGGCAATCATGGATATAGCGCGTATGGGCAATCGTTTCTTTGACGAACGCAAACCCTGGGTGGCAATCAAAGAAGACCACAAACACGTGCAACAAACGCTGTGGGTATGCGCTGAATTGTTGCACAAAATCAGCATCGCCCTTTCCCCCATTTTACCCAAGCATATGCTGAAGCTTCGGGAAATGATGTCTTTACCACCCATCCAAAACTGGGAAGATGCATTTGTATGCTCGCAGATTACTTTACGAGACGTCTCTCCCCTATTTATCAAGATCGAAGATGCCGCCATTGAAGCAGCATTAGCCAAATTACACAAGAGTACCATAGTATCCCCAAAAACAGAGTATCTTCCTGTGAAACCAGAGATCACCTACGATCAGTTCAGTGCCATGGACCTGCGTTTAGCCATAGTATTGGAAGCATCCCCCGTACCCAAGACCGATAAACTATTGAGACTAAAAGTGGATCTTGGGTTTGAAACCAGAGAGTTGGTTGCAGGTATCGCAGAATCTTACAAAGCAGAGGATATCCTTGGCAAAACCGTGGTAATGCTGGTGAATCTGCAAGCCCGCAAGATCAGGGGCATAGTATCCAACGGCATGATTCTTGCTGCTCACGATGAATCGGGCTTGCACGTAGTCTTGCCGGATGGAGGATACCCCGGTTCCCCGGTACAATAATGCGCAAGTTTCCGGTCTTCCTGCTATTTGGTATTTCTCTGCTCTTCGGGGCTGAAATCCGGAATGGCATGTTGTATCTGGAAATCAATCTCGCCAGCGCACAGCACTTGCAACTGGATGCTGGCCATTTGGTGCTAAGCGATAAAGATCAACTTTTTACGCAAGACTTTAGCGGGAAAATCCTGATAGATGTGGTTTCCCCTGAACAGGACAACCAATATGGGATCATCGAGCATGTAGGAACTGCTGCCGATATCTACGATAATGATGCCGTTATAAACAGCTATTTTGTGTGGGAAGATGACCAATTGTTGTTAAAACATGAATACTGGTTTTTCTTACCCGATAGCTTCAAAGACCTGGAAGCCGCCCAATCCTACGCAGCCAGCATGAACTATCCACTCAGCCGGGTCCAGTCCATTCCGATTGTAAACTCCACATTGAGGATCGTAGGGCAAGACGGTAAAGAGTCTTATTTTGAAAGCCCGCTGAACATTCAGTCTTCAAAAGAAATGTGGCTTAACGGTCTCCCTTATGAAGGCGAGTTTGTACTAAAAATCAGAAGCGGCAAGCTGGTATTGAATCAGATCCTGCCCATAGAAGAATATATTGCTGGAGTAATCCCAAACGAGATAGGCTCCAATAGTCCTCTGGAAGCCCTGAAGGCTCAGGCTGTTGCAGCCCGTACTCACGCTGTAAGCTTGCTGCTCAATAACCGCCATTCAGCTGATGGTTACGATCTTTGCAATACTACTCATTGTCAGGTTTACAAAGGCAAGCACCTCCGCAACGAGATAATAGAGGAAGCTGTAGTACAAAGCGCAGGAGAGATCATTGTATCCGATCAACATATAGCCGATGCCACTTATCACAGTAGCTGCGGAGGGAAGACGGATTCTTCCCAGGATATCTGGAAAGGCGCCTACATCCCTCATTTAGGTGGATCGACCTGCATTCCCGCAGCCGAAGAGCTCGATCTATCCCAAGAGCGTGACCTAACTGCATGGATAAGTAGCAAAGTAGACAGCTCCGGGATGAGCTCCTGGGAAGTATCCTCTATGGTTTGGCAGCGCAGCATTAGCAAAGCAAAAGTGGCCGCAAACACTGGCTTGGACAGCATAAAGAGTATCGAAATACTCAATCGCGGGCACTCCGGCAGAATCTTGAAGCTGCGCATTACCGGAGATCGCAGTATAGTTCTGGACGGAGAGTACAAGATCAGGCAAGCCTTTGGTATGTTGCCATCTTCGATGTTTGTGTTCAAAGGAGCAACAGGAAGTAAAGCTTATTACCCCGGAAACAGCATTACCATAATGGGTAGAGGTTCCGGACATGGAGTAGGTATGTGTCAAGTGGGCGCTCTGCGCAAAGCTCGCAGGGGAGAAGATTACACCAGTATCTTACAATGCTACTATCCCGGCACAGAAATCAAGAATATCCGGATGGAAGATGACTGAACCTGAAGGCCGCTTACTATGCGGAAGCATTGCCGCCGACCAGTTTCGCTTGTTTGCTACCAATACTACATCCATCGTTCAAAAGGCACGGGATTTTCACGATTTGTATCCCCTGTCCGCTATCATGATGGGGCGCCTGATCACGGCAGTAGCGTTGATGAGCGGAGATTTGAAAGCTCCCAGCTCTGAGATCGCATTGCGGATAGACGCAGAAGGCCCCTTGAAAGGAGCGATCGCACTTATCAACAAAGAAGGCGACATCAAAGCCTATGCTTTTGAACCGCATTTGTGGTTCCAGGAGTCCGAGGCCAACCTACAAGTGGGAAAACACTTGATACCCGGTACTTTGAGTGTGATCCGTCAGAGTGGGCTCAAAGCGCCTTATACCGGACAGGTACGGTTGCTGGATGGTGAAATTGCCTCTGATGTAGCCGCTTATTATCAGCAAAGTGAACAGACCGCAACAGCGGTGAACTTGGGTGTGTTGATCGATCCCAGTGCTGCTATTCGCTCTGCGGGAGGAGTACTGATCCAGCAACTTCCCAATGCCGATCCAGCTCTGGCAGAACTCATCAGTTCAAACCTGCTACAAACACCAAATGTGTCGGATTTGATGGACATGGGCTTATCGATAGAAGAAATCTTGGATAGGTTCATACTAAAAGGTTTGCCCTGGAAAATCAATAAAGAAATGATGCTGAGATACCATTGCGATTGCAGCCGTGAAAGATTTGCCCGCGCTTTAATGCTCTTGGGCCAAAAGGAACTGATGAGCCTGCGTGACGGCATCGCTCCGGTTTGTCATTATTGTAACAAGACTTATGAATTTAGCGCCACAGACATTGATAACCTTATAAAAGCTTTGGATAAACATGATGAAACATAATGGACTAATCTGCATACTCTGCATAGCATTACTTTTCAGCCCGCTCTGGGCGGGTGTGGATGGCGATGACCTGCGTTTCCTTTTGGATAAGGAACAATTTCAACTAATCCGCAAATATGAGGATGACTTTTTACAACTAAAGTATTCCCAAAACCGTGAAGACAGGCAAAACCTCCTGGAATATGCTCAACGGATTAAGAACCTGTCTCTTGCCTCTGAAATGCACTACCTTTTGGCACGGGATTTTGCTTCCCTGGAAGATGCTCTGCAATGGCTGCTACTGCAAAGCGTGGAACCGGACAGCAGCAGCACCCTGATCCGTACAGTAGTATTGAGCAACAGCTTCACCAACCGGGCGGATTCCCTGGTCTTTGCCCATTATACCACGGAGAATCAAGACGATGACATTTTGGAGTTGATCAAAAGTTTACCGGAATACAACGGTATCATAGAAGCCAGCGCCAAGAGTGTGATGGATGAGTTATCGACCCAAGTGAGCAGTTACGATGCCCTGGAACTGATTGCATCCTTCAAAGAGAGCTATCCACATTCCATCTGGCACCAAGCCGCATATTATTACGAACTATATCATTTGGCTCAATTGAAGGACTGGGATGCTATGTTAAAGTGCATGGACGATAATCGGTTCCGCTCTGCAGCTCATGCCTACATCAGCAGCCTCTACATCCTGGGGCCGTCCTTTCGCAGAGAAATGAAGGATAAAAAAGAAAACAAAGAACTCTTGCAATATGCCACGCAATGCCTGCATTATGCCCTCAACAGCGACAAAGCAAATATCCTCTTTGATGAATACGATACCAAAGAATGGGAACACAGGGTAAAGCTGCAGATAGCTAAGGCAAACTACTACACACAGATATCTTCAAAAGGCTTTTACGGCGATGAAGAGGAGCTATGCGGCATCTTTCGGAAACCTTCAAGATTGCAGCGCCGAGAGCTGGATTTTCTGGATCACATCAGCTTTACCCACAACGACCGGGGTGAACTGGCAGAATTGCACTTCTGGCGCGGCAGATACCTCAGTTTATTCTCTGGTAGCAAGTATCCGCAAAAAGCCATGCGGGAATTTGGTAAATGTCTGATAATGGGCTCTCCCAGGAACCAATATGATGTAGAGGCAAGTGACGCTATCGCCAATATATTGGCGCGCAAAAAGATAAATAACGATCCCATCAGCTATCTGCGCGATCTGTTCGGCTATAAAGGCATCGTCTTTGAAGATAGTCACGCCATGGATACAAAACGCTATACCAGAGCAGCTCTGGCCGATTATGATAACGATGGTTTGATCGATATTTTGTTCAATGGTAAGTATATCTATAGAAACCTGGGTGATTTCGCCTTCGAAGCCCACCCGGATAGCCTTGTGTATCAGAGTCTGAAAAGCAGCGGAGGTGTCTGGGCGGATTTTAACCTGGACGGCGCGCTGGACTTTGTAAGCATATCCCACTCCCTGGAAGGAGACGGCGATGCCCTGATGAAACAAAATCCCGATAAAGACTTTATAAAGGTAAATGCCAAAGCCGGCGATATAGATGACAAGATGCCTTCCGAAGGAGCCGCTTTCGTAGACATTGATGGCAGCGGATATCCATCGCTATATGTGGCGAATTATGAGGTATGGCAAAGCCGTAGCGGTTATCCGGACTCCTTCTGGAGGAATAATAATGGCTATTTTGAAGATCACAGCAACAAAAGCGGTATCCTGCTTCCAGCTTATACCGACAATCCTGGACTTGCCGGCAGAGGAGTAGCACCAGCAGATTTTGATAACGATGGCCACCAGGAAATCTATGTCTCAAACTACCGATTGAACCGCAATTTCCTTTTTGAACAGGCAGACACATTGTTCGTAGATGTAGCAGCGTTGTATGGTGTTTCTGGCAAATACAAAAACGGCTATTATGGACACAGCATCGGTGCGGATTGGGGCGATTTTGACAACGATGGTGATCTGGATCTCATCGTGGCAAATCTGGCGCATCCCAGATTCATCAATATTTCAGATAAAACGATGCTGTATCGCAATGACGGCCTCTGTTCCCGAGCAATAGAAGCCGATACTTTATACTATTGGCAGTTCAGCGATGTCACAGCCGAAAGCGGTATCAAATACGATGAACTGCATGCCGAACCCTTATTCTTCGATGCCGATAACGACGGTTATCTGGATATCTATATCACCTCCGTTTACGAAAACGACCGAAGCTACTTGTATCACAACAATCAAGACGGCACTTTCACTGACATCACATATTTAAGCGGGAGCAGAGTGTACAACGGCTGGTCTTGTGCAACCGCAGATATAAACCGTGACGGCCTTACGGATCTGGTGATCGGGAGCGGAAACGGCACCAAGATATTGAGCAATGTGACAGTGAATAGCAACAAAGCACTCTACCTGAAACCGGTTCATAAAGACGGCGGAATCGAATTGATCGAGGTGAATAAGGACACCCCCATCCATCCCAACAGCCCGGCATTTGGTTGTCGCGTTGTGCTTACATATCTGGATAAAAAGGGTAAAGAACATAGTTTAATCCGCGAATTGAGCTCGGCAAAAGGCTCCACCACTCAGAACAGCCCCGAGCTACATTTCGGTATCGGACAAAACAAAGTGAAGGCATACGAAATCTGGAGGCCTTAGCCATGAGAAACATCCGCACAAACATCTTCAACCCTGTGTCGGCAGATATTGCCGACTTTCTACCGGATCATGTGATCAGTTTTGAAGATAGCATTATCTCGGCTGTAGTTCCATTCAATAAATTCAGTGGTTCCTGGGAAGACAAGCGAGACCGCATCTGTCTGCCGGGATTGATTGATCTACATGTACATCTTTCACAGTATCGCATCAGGGGGCTCTACCACCCAGCTCTGCTGCCCTGGCTGGAGCAAAGCGTGTTTCCCGAAGAAGAGAGAAGCCGCAATCCGTTTTATGCGGAAACCTTGAGCAGGGATTTTTTTCATGCACTAATCAATGCTGGCACCACTTACTCTATCATCTACACTGCCCCTTACCGTGAAAGCGCACAAATCGCTTTTGAGGTTGCGCAACAAATGGGTATCCGGGCAAAGATAGGTATGACTATGATGAATATGAATGCCCCGGAAGCTCTGCTGCAAAGTACGGATTACGCTATCAAACACAGTATCGAACTCTTCGAGAAGTGGCATGACCAGAGCTTGCAATATATCTTCACTCCCAGATTTGCCCCCACCTGTAGCGCAACGCTGATGCATGAAATAGGAAAGTTTGCCCATGATAACGATGCATTCATCCAAACCCATTTGTCCGAAAATCCGGAAGAGATTGCTTGGGTAAAGAAGATATTCGGCAGAAATTCCTACACTGAAATATATGCCAAACATGGCATTCTGGGCAAGAAGACCATATTAGGGCATGCAATTCATCTGGCAGATGCAGAACTGGATATACTAAAAGAAAGCGGTTCATCCATAGCCCACTGTCCGGATTCCAATTTTTACCTGAAGAGTGGCGAGTATCCCTTACGACGCATCGACAATCATCATATACCCTTTGGTTTGGGTAGTGATGTAGGCGCAGGGACATCACTGAATATGCTCTATCATGCCAAAATGATGAATTACCGCCAAACATCTGATCCCATTATCCCGGAGGAAATGCTCTACCGCATCACCCTGGGAAGTGCAAAAATAGCGGGAATGGACAATGCAATCGGCTCTCTGGAGCAGGGTAAGGACGCTGACATGGTGTTTTATAGAGTACCTTCCGGTTTCGATATCTCAGAGCAAAGCTTGGGTCAATTGTGCTTTTCTCCTGATTCCTTTGCGATCTCCGAAGTGCTGGTCTTGGGTAAAGATATGCTGAGTAGTTCATAGCCTGTTTGGTTCTGTAACTCTCACCAGTTTGAGAATCTAGCTTCCTCTGGTCTACTCAATGAAGGATCGTTCAATGCTACATCCTGACTGTTTTGCCAAGATGTTGATGTCAATCAATATAACAATGCAATTGGAATCCTTCTTGCATTAGTGTTGTTTACAGCGTTTTGCTTTAGTGATAGGGCAAAACAGAATTGTTATATAATAAGTGATATATGAGATAAGGAGATGTTGTGAAACAGATAACACTGATAACGCTACTAATGTGTTCATTTGCCATTCTTTCAGCAGCTTTACTGTGGGAAGATGCGGTAGCCATCCGCCAGGGTGTGAACATCGAGTGGTTCCGCACAGGTACCGCCACCAATGACGGTGGCGCCATATATGTGTGGAGCGACACCAAGAATGGAGAGCGCGATCTATGGGCTCAGAAAGTGGATGCCAATGGAAATATGACCTGGAATGAGCCGATATTGATAGACGGTAAACCGGATCGTCAGGAAGACCCTGTAATTACTGCCACAAGTGACGGGAACTACATAATCGCCTGGATCGATTTTTCTGACGATTTAGACGGCAATGTGTATGCTCAGAAGATCAACAATCAAGGGCAATTGTTGTGGGCAGCCGGCGGTAAACCTGTTTGCGTAACTCCCAATGAACAATTGGGTTTGAATATGGAAGCAGACAATAATGGTGGAGCATTCATTGTGTGGGGAGACAGCCGAAATACCAGTAAAGACCTTTATGCTCAAAGACTGTCTTCCAGTGGCGATCCCCTTTGGACATTAAATGGAATCTCTGTGGCAAACGGAATGGGTGATGAAATCCAAAACACGATGCTCCCTGACGGACAGGGCGGCATGATGTTGGGCTATACTCACACTTACGCCAGCGATTCCGATATCTATGCCAAACGTTTCGATGCCAATGGCACTATGACTTGGTCACAGGAACTTGCCCTGGCGGTGGTTCCTGGCAATCAAACCGGTGTGCGTATGGCGGGAATTGGGAATGGGGAATTTGTCTTCACATGGTCTGATCAACGCAATGCGGATACAGACATCTACGGACAAAAAGTGAACATCTCGGGACAGAAATTGTGGTCTGAACCCTTCATCGTGTTTTCCGATCAAACTTCATCGTCTCCTGCTGCTCAAACCAATCCCCGTATCCAAAGCACTTCAGACGGCGGAGCAGTGATAGTATGGGAAGATTATCGACTGGATTCGCAGAACTGCGAACTGTTTGCTCAGAAACTTAACGCTGCCGGAACCAAATTGTGGGGAGAAGCGGCTATAGCTATTACTAATGCCGATTTTGCTCAGACAGGTCAACGTATGGCCGCAGACAACAGTGGCGGAGTGTACATTGTATGGGATGATCTTCGCAACGGAAACACCCCTAATGATGACATTTATGCCCAGCATCTTTCAGCTTCTGGAGAAGCTCTCTGGACTGCTGGAGGAAAAGTAATCTGCAACGCTGCTTACATGCAAAACGGGAGCTTGGTGAAGGTCTCCGGTGACAACATATTCATCAATTGGATGGACGCCAGAAACGGCAGCATCGGCATCTATTATCAAGTATTGAACGCCTCCGGAGTGTCACAACTCGCAGAAAACGGAGTGGAAGTGTTTTGGGGCCTCAGTGGCGATACTCCCATCAATCAGTATCAGATCTTGCCTCGCAGTAACGACACTGTGATAATATGGCAAGACACTCGTTATGCTTCCGAAGGTTACCGCTTGTTCTACCAAATCCTGAATGAAGATGGTCAGACTCTGTTGGAAACCAATGGCAGACCCATTACTCTGCAAGGTTTAGGACACCAAAAAGACGCTCATTCCACAGTTACCGAAGATGGTCACATCGCGATAGTGTGGAGAGATGAACGCTCCGGAACCTCTACTATATACGCTCAACTGATCTCACCTACCGGAGAGAGACTCTGGGGAGACAACGGCATGAAGATGACTGAGGCTGACCCCTTGAGCCATAAAGACCCCAGAATCAGTTATTTCAACAACTCCTTCTACATCGGATGGTCTGAGATGGAAGCCATCGGTATGAGCTTCAGCTACCATGTCTATGGACAACGAATCGTTGATGGCAACAAGATGTGGGGACCAAATGGAAAGCTGGTATCTGTACTTACAGGAAGCTCCAGGGTTCACGAGACCACGATCACAGACATCATAGAAGACATGTATGTGTGGCATAAAATCATTACTGCCACAGACACTCAGACCATTTGGGCAAAGCGTTTGGGGGATGATGGCAATGCTTATCCGGGTTGGCCAGAAGCAGGTGTGCAAACTACCACTCTGGGTGATGGCATAGTACAGTTGACCCCCATGGCTGCTCGCACAAATCAAGGCACTTATATCACTTGGCGAGACAATCGAAATGGCCCCATGAAGTATTTCGCTCAAATGATCTCTCCCAATGGGGAACGGCTTTGGGGAGAGGATGGAATCGTTCTTTCAGATAGTGGCAACGAACAGGAATTTGCCGAAATCGCTGTTGTACACAATGGCATTGTAACTACTTGGTGCGAAAACATCAATGGGATGCATGACATCAAAGCAAAGAAACTCTTCTTCGACGGAAGCGATCTCTGGAACGAAATGGGCTACTTCGTGGTTCAAAAAGACTCCTCTCAAACCAAACCTACCATTGTAGGCTTTGATGGCGCCGGCATGATGGTGGCTTGGGTGGAGTATTTCACCGAAGATAGCGACATCTATTACAACTATATGAATGCCAATGGTGATTTGGTGCCAAACAGCAATGGTGTAACTCTCTCCGGAGCGGCAAAATCCCAATATGGCCCGAGGGGAGTAGAGCTGAATGATACCGCAGTAGTGGTCTGGGCAGATGGACGCAGCAGCGGTAAAACGGAGATTCTTGGCTTGTATGCCATGAGGGTAAGCAACGAAACTGTATCCTTAAATGACCCAGTTGCTCCTTCAGTGACGAGACCCACTTTGAGGCAAAACTATCCCAATCCATTTAATCCTCATACTTCAATTGCTCTTACTATGCCTACAAGCGGTAAGATACAACTGAAGATATACAATGCCAAAGGACAGATGGTGAAGACCCTGTTTGACGGAGCCCTGGAGAAAGGCGAGCACAGTTTCACTTGGGACGGCAAGGATAGCAATGGCAATTCCGTATCCAGCGGTGTTTATTTCTACTCCGCTCAAAACGCCAGCGGGACTCAGAGCCGCAAGATGTTGTTAATGAAATAAACTGTAATTCAGCATACAATATACCCCGGATCAAGTGGTCTGGGGTTTTTCTTTTCCCTAGTATTGCTTTCAATGATATTGATTTATGGATGGGTAAAAGCGTCAAGACGGAACGACAAGATGCTTCCCCTGTACTCCATCACGTGCCGAAGCAGATTAATCATCGAATGAGCACAAACAATCCCAGGGGTCCTGCGAACGGATCGATTCGTGAGAATCGGGGCGGTAGCAGGTTTTATTATAACGGCCTCTGCCAGATTACTTCCCGAGACGGTTACCATCCTTACGACATCAGCAATCCGAATGCTCCTTGCAACAGCATTGGCTTTCAGCTCTGCAGGACAGCTCCATAAGGTATTAGGTTCCTAAGCGCAATTCCCTGATGAGCTCCGCTGTGATGCTAACAGCAATCTCGTAAGGGTTTTGACTGCCGATACTCAAGCCGATGGGAGCATGGATATGTGTCAAATCTTCCTGAGTGTATCCCTGCTTCAAAAGTGAATCGAAGCATTGCATAACCTTGCTTTTACTACCGATCATCCCCAGATAACGATACTCATGCCCCAAGCATTGCCGTAAGACATCTGTGTCGTGGCTGTGGCCATGTGTCATGATCACTATCAGGGCGTTTGGGCCAAACTCCACCGCTTCAGCGATGCTTACATAATCGTTAAGCTGCGAAACATGTCTGCATTCTTTTGGGCAGGCTTGAAGAACATCTTCGCGATCGTCGATCAGTTTCACCCAAAATCCGGCAAGCTTGGCCAGATGCCCCAAAGCTTTGCCGCAATGTCCTGCACCAATTATGAACAAGCGATAAGGGATAAAAAGGGATTCAATGAACACTGTGGCACTACCTCTGCAGATCATGTCTGTAGGGACAGATTCGTTCGCTTCGCCACTACCCAGATCAAAATTGATTTGCAAAGCTTTGGCGGGTTGAGCACTGCGAATGTAAGCTATTATGGAGCGTTCCATCTCTCCCCCGCCCAGATTGCCATGAATGCTATCGGGAGTAACAAGCATCTTCATCCCGGGTTTGGCAGGACTGGAACCAGTGGTGTGGATTATCGTTGCCTGCCACAAGGGGTCATTGGTTTCTCTAAGTTCCAGCAATCTTTGGTAATAATTAATCTCCACTCTTGCCTCCAAAGATGATTTGATACAGGGTTATTGATGTAGCTACACCAACATTGAGGGAGTTTTTCCATCCTAACACTGGTAGATATACAATCCTGTCACAGATGCGTAATACTGCAGGATCTATGCCCAAAGCTTCATTGCCCACCACCAAGGCCAGAGGAATACAGAAATCTGCTTCAAATACAGAGTCCGATGGTTCAGCCGTTTCCAGCCCATAAATGCTATATCCTTTTGACTTTAGCTCCCTAATAGCTTCAGCAGTATTATCCCGCTTTGACCATTTTACCTTGGAAGTTGTCCCCAATGCCGTCTTTGCCATGTTGGGATGCCCCGGATCGGGACTGATGCCGCATAGAATCAATTCTCCCACACCCAAACAGTCACATACACGGAACAGGGATCCCACATTGTAGACACTGCGAAGATTATCTGCTACTACCTTTACCTGTGCCGCAAAAGCTGCTTTACCAGGATCTACCCAAGTGGAGCCGTCAGATGTGCGGATGATGATCTGATCATCCTTCACCAAGGCATCGTCATGATATAGAGCAAGTACTCTTAACAGGCGATGTGGATCCTCGGGAAGGTGTGCGATAAGCTCTTGCATCCTTGAGGGCAGTTCCTCACGCACTAATGGAGCCAGATACCTTATCTGAGCAAGCAGATGATTGCGGCTTTCAGCATCTGGTAGATGTATCTCTAATTCTTTCAGTAGCTTTGTCAGAGTCTTTATCTGAGCGTCGAAGCTGAAATTTTGGAACTTCTCTTTGCTAAAACTGGCGATGTACTTCACGAGTAGAAACGCTGGATCATCTCTGAGGCACAGAGTATGTTTTCACAGATGAAATCTGGACAAAGCTTGCTACAGCTATCCAACATACTTTCAAACTCATCCTGCCCATTCCCGGTAAGCAGGAGGATGCTTTTCATAACTGCGTTTTTGGCGAAACCGATGTCTGAGGAGCGGTCGCCGATCATGAATGACTGGGAAGGATCAAATGGATGTTCACTTCGTGCCTGGCGAAACATCCCGATTCCCGGTTTGCGGTCTTCATGATGAACGTTATAGGGTTCTACAATACCTTCTTTGTAGTAGGGAGAAAAGTATATCCCATCGGGCTTCACTCCGCCTTCTGCCAGAAGATCCAGCATCTTCTGATGCACAGCCGCCAGTTGGTTCAGATTCAGGTATCCCCGGGCAATCCCACTTTGATTTGTTACTATAAAGATGAGAAAACCCATATCTTGCAGTATCTTCAACGCCTTTGTAGTATCAGGGTAAAGGTGATAAGCCGCGGGGTCTTTGATGTAACCGAACTTATCTGGGCTGATGGTGCCATCTCTATCCAAGAAAACGGCGCGTTTAATATCTCTTGCTATCACGGGTTTGAAACTTCAGGGCATCCGGGAATTGCGTGTTGAAGAACACGATCCGGTAATCCCAATATTCGTTGCGTTTTGTAAAGGACAAATCCAGCTTCCAGCAGTGTAAATCCCTGGTAAGACGGATGCTTTGCGAGATAAGCTTGTTCTCTTTAACATTAAAGTAGTTCGAGTAATTCAGATTGTAGTTTTTGGTAAGATAAAGGCCGGCATTCATCCGCAGATTCTGGTTTCTGCTGTCAAACAAGCTCTTGTCCGCACTAAGGTCGTGGCTAATGTCCAGACTCCAGCTTTCAGACTTCACTGTGGCAGTGGGGTCTTCCTGTGTTTCACCGAAAGATTCGAAGCTGCGGTTTTTGAGCGCAGGAAAGTAGTCTGCATACATTGCAGTTCCGCTCAATGAGATGCCTTGGGAAAAGTACTGATTTCGTAGAGCAAGCCCACTTTTACCGATCTCATAAGTTTTCTGCGTCATACTCAAGCGACTGTTGTAACTTATCCGAATATCGCCCAGACTAAAGCGGTCACTGGTGATGGATCCCAGATTGAAGGAACCGGGTTTGAACGCAAAGCTATGGCTGATGTCACCAAACTTATTGTCGTCTTTATATAGATTGGCAGCAATTCTGGAATCCCATGTAAACAGGTCATTTACCTTTTTCTCCAGTTTTCCGCTGCCAAATTTGAACTGCCATTTTTGCCCCAGCGAGAAGCTAAGACTTGCTTGTTTCTTGCTCCGTCTTAGCGAAATACCGCCAAAGCCATAATAGATGTCGTTTCTGGAGTGATCCGGGATGAAGCTGAGTCCGACCGATGGAGTCATCACGTGCCTGATGGCAGACACGGGCAGATTCTGAAAGGTGCGCAGGCCGTAGATATTGAAATTGCCATTCAAAGAGGCTGAGTAGTCATTTCCGCGCGCTGGTTTCTTGTCGTTTTTATCCCTGTCAAACCAGGCTTCGGCATAATCCACACTCTGCCGTAGATTTAGCCAACCCCGGTAATTGTAGCTGTTGGAAAGCCCCAGAGCGTGTTTCATGCCCATGTGATGCTCCACCAAATACCTGTCCGCATTCTCCGGATCGATAGTGTTTGCCCAGATGTAATCCTGCAGATCGGGATCGGGATCCAAAATCTGTCCGGTGTGATCCATCCGGAAATTGTAGTAGTATGAAAGATTGGAGTACCATGCATTGCTGTCCAAATGCAACAATTCATACAGAGGACGGCTGGATACGCTCCAGGTAACCGAAGGCAGGCTAAGGCTGGCGGTGTCGTTTATGAGGTCTTGACTGTAGAGGGCACCGGCATTGAAATAAGTGGATCCAATCGGCTTACGATAAGCAATGCTGGAAGAAAGCCTTTGCGCAAGGGATTCATCCACGGAGTTGCTGCTCTCCCATATCCTTTTGTTGCTTATAAAGTCCAAGGATACATCCAGAGAGGATTTTTCAGGAAGATCGTGATGATGTCCGGCTCGTACCGCCCAATCGTTTTGGATCACAGTTCCGTATGTGTTTCTCTGAAAGTCCGCGCGCAGGGATCCGTTGTACTCGTATCGTTTCTGGTAAATAGTGGAAAAATAGCTTTTCCAGCCGGTCTTCTCCATCAAGTCCAAGCCCACAATGAAATCCGCATAATCTTTGTAAGGGTAGTAGTACGCAAGATCGCGAATGTATTTTCCATCCACGTTATTGTAGCCAGGTTCGGGAATCAGGAAGCCCGGATGACGGCCCCGACGGATACTCATTGTTACAAAAGGGAAGTAGAAGATAGGAAGATGGTTTACATAAGCCAGTACATGCTTCCCTACTACTTTATCCTTTTGATAGATCCGCATTTTATGGGCCCAGAACCAATAGCTGGGCTCTTCCAGATCACAGGTGGTGAAACTGCCTCCGTCGATGTCGTATATATTTGAACCGATCTTACGAATCTCATCCCCCCAGTAATAGCCATTTTCAATGTAGCTGCGACCGTAGCTTAGCATACCGGTCTGACCTCCAACATCATAGTGCACATTCTCTCCGATCAGAAGCTGGTCGCCATCCTGCATCCGGGTTCTGCCCAGAGATATTGCCCTTTCCTTCTTCAGGTCCAGGAAAAGGGAATCAGCCATGATGTGGGAAGTTCCATAATCTATGGATGTATTGCCATACAACCAAATCTGTTCTTGCTCATAATAAGCCCGAATGCTGTCTGCAGCATAAAACAGAGAATCGATCTCGCTTGCGGGTTCCAGAGATACATCCAGACTATCTGGAGAAAAGAGTGTTCCCCGGATGTCTGAAGCAGCAGTAGCTTCGGACACGACCTCCTCTCTGCCGTTTTGAGCGGCAAGCGGGACAAATCCCAGTAACAGGCACAGTGTAAGGACTTTTGATAATATCATCTATCGTAACTTAAGAAATTACTCCACCATTCATGTCAAGAAATTCCAAGTATTTGTGCATGGTCTCCACTCAACTCACGGGTTTATTTCCGGTACGACTCTCGCCAATGCAATTCCGGTTTTTGCAATCTGCTGTTGTACATATACTTTTCAATCTTATCCCGCAAGCTATCGTCAATCTCCTTGTTCACAGGATAGATCTTTGCGTTCAATATGCGGGAGAGCAGAGTAATCCCCGCATTCGCCACCACATCTATACCTTCCTGAGTGCAGTGTTTTGCCTGATCGTCTTCGCTATGGATGTAGAATAGTGCCTTCCCGCCCAATCTGGCAATGTTGATCGAGGGTATCTCATACACGGCAAAGGGCATGCAATCGCTACTGTAAATATTCAGTATTTCCTGAAAATAGATGCCCTCTTCCCTGAGAGTACCACTCGCATAACCCATTATCTCTTTTGTGCCCAATACCATCAGCACATTTCTACCGATAGGATCTCCAGCCAGATCGATATTGATAACCAACCGCAAGCGCTTCTGCAGTTCATCCTTATGCGCTTCCATATATGCTGTGCTGCCCAAGAGCCCCATCTCCTCTCCGGAGAACCAAATGATGCGTAGATCGCGTTTCGGTTTATGTACGGAAAAGTACTCCGCAGCCTGCAGCAGACAGACAGAACCCGCTGCGTTATCACACGATCCATGACTTCTGGCTACGCTGTCGTAGTGCCCCACCAAAAGCGTAAGATTCTGATCTTGTCCGCTTCCCGGAATATCCAGCACAATATTGTGGGCACTGCGTTCTTCTTGATTCTGGTTGATACGAAACTCAATTTCCTGGCCATCATAAGCCTTCAGTTCTTCAGCTTGAGAATAGCTTATCATAACATGCGGCACATTATCCGTGGCATTTTGCCGATGAGCACGCACGGAAGCACTCTTGTGAGGAGCAGATATGCCGATAAGTGCCTTCACTCCGGAGCCTTCCAATAGTTCAGAGATCAATTTGCTATTGTGATAGTACATTACAATCTTGCCCTCATAAGCCCCAAGACTGTGTGGCAGGATATCCAAGTTCTCCAAGTATACCAATGCACTCTTGAGCACTACATCACTACATAGCCCAAAGGGGATAGCATCCCATCGCTTGTTTCCGGTTACGATCTCAGCCCTGCCTGCATCAAAGCTCTTTAAAGCAAATTCTTCTACGTTCGGGTGAAGATTCAGGGCTGCCAAGTAACCAGATATTACTTCAATAGCCCTCATTTCTCCTGCACTGCCTGCTAGTCGCTCAAAATCCAACTCTTTGAGTGTGTTGTAAGATTGCATCATCTTGTTCCTCCCTGATCCTGAATAACATATCACAAAGCCTGGCATGCATATTCTGTCAATCAAAAAACCCGGGACATGCCCGGGTTCTTACGTATATCTCGCGTATATTATTGTTATTTTCTTTTGCTTAGCTTCTGAGCAGCTTTCTTTTCTTTGTGAGCTAGTTTTGTGAAATCCACGATCAAACTGCTTGCAACAAAGATTGTGGAATAAGTACCGACTACCACGCCAATGCACATCGCAAGAGCGAAATCATGCAAGACCTGTCCACCAAAGAGGTACAGCGACAAGGTAGCAATGAAGGTCGTTAATGCGGTGATGATGGTACGGGATAAAGTCTCATTAATAGCATCGTTGATAATGACTTCCAAGGGATCTTTGCGACGTATCTTGAGATCCTCCCGGACTCGGTCAAAGATCACGATTGTATCGTTGATGCTATAACCCACGATAGTAAGCAGTGCGGCTATGATCTGGACAGATATCTCTTTGCCAGTGAGGGCAAACACACCGATTACGACCAACACATCATGCGCCAAGGCAACGATCGCCATTATTCCAAAGATCAGTTCAAAACGGAACCAAATGTAGATGATCATAAAAATCAATGATATTCCGATCGCCATCAAAGCATTGGTACGCAATTCACCGCCAACCTTGGGGCCCACTTCGTAGATCTCAGCGATAACGTCACGATTGAGATCTCTGCCTACCACATGTTCAGGGAAATTTTCGTTGATCAGATCGATAATCTCGGTCTTGGTATCTGTAGCTGCACCATCCTCGCTTTGGCGACTCTTGATCTTGATCATGAATGTGGCATCTTCCACTGAGCCAACATGCTGAATCTCAGCTTCGGGATATCCATTGATTTTCAAAACATTACGTAAATCGTCGATTTGTACGGGTTCCACAGAAGCGCTGGCAGCCTTCAGATTTACTTTTGCTGCCACACCGCTGGAAAATTCGATGCTCCAATTCAAGCCACGCACAAATAAACCAATGAGCGAAGCAAGGATGACAATGATGGAAATCGTATAAGCGATCTTCCTCATTCTGATGAAGGGGATGTTGTTTTTTGTAAGAAATCTCATCGTTCTCTCCTTAGATGCTCAGTTTCTTTGTGGAACCGGTCAACACGAAGGTATCAAACAATGACCGTAAAAAGACCAACGCACAGAACATGGAACCGACGATACCTATGGCAAGGGTTACCGCAAAGCCGCGAACAGGACCTGTACCAAATTGGAAAAGCACCGCAGCTGCAATCAATGTGGTGAGATTCGAATCCCACACAGTAATGGCTGCCCGGTTGTAGCCAGCGTCAACCGCAGAACGAGGGGTTTTACCTGTATCTAATTCTTCACGAACACGTTCAAATATAAGTACGTTTGCGTCCACTGCCATACCGATGGTGAGGATCATTCCGGCAATTCCGGGAAGAGTAAGGGTGCCACCAAATGCGATTAGCATAGCCAAGATGAAGCCCATGTTGAACACAAGGGTAAAGTCTGTCATTAGACCGCCAACCTTGTAATATACCAGCATAAACAGCATAACTATGCCTAAACCAATGAGGCCTGCCATGGATCCGCTTTTTATGCTGTCTGAACCCAATGTTGCACCAATAATAGAGGTGGATACGGGAGAAATGGGAGCTATCAGGTTTCCGGTATTGAGCACAATAGCCAGTTCGGTTGCTTCAGCAGAAGAGAATCTTCCTGTGATCTGAGCTCTGCCGCCGGCAATTCGTTCCTGGATGTTGGGAGCAGAATAAACTACGTTGTCCAAAACGATAGCAAGGCGTTTCCCGATGTTGTCCGCTGTTACGCGTTCAAACTTTCTGGCACCTTCACGCTTCAACTCAATGGAGACATAGGGCTTGTTCGCAACCCGCGGATCTGTGGATGTGGAAGAGCCATATTCAACCTTCGCTCTGGACAGATCATTTCCAGAAAGCTCTACTGCACTGGAAAGCACATGCAGTACTCTATCCGCTCTGGGATTTGCTGAATCAGCGCGTTCAAGAGATATCTGCCAGCCAGCGGGAACCATTTGTTGAAAGAGTGAATCCGCCACTAGATCTTGCATCAGGCGAATACTGTCGTACTGCACTTCGTAATCCATCTCACCTAGGCGTATCAGGCTGCTGAAAACACCGCTTGAAGGTGATGAAATACCTAAAGTATCGCTGTCTGCCATTATATCTTTATCAAGCTTATCAAGTTCTGCCAGAGCAGGGAATTTATCCAAGTTTGCGCTGATGTTGCTGTCTATAATATCCAAAACGCGTTTGGCTTCATCCGATTGAGCTACAACTTTGAATTCCAACATTGCAGTTTGTTGAATTAGGTTCTCTGCTGCTTCAAAGTCGCTTACTCCGGGAAGTTGGACCATAATCCGGTTATCACCAAGCTTTTGAATAGACGGCTCAGCAACTCCAAATTGATCAATACGTTCACGGATGATCTTGATGTTTTGATCTACCGCACCACGTGCATCAGCAGCGGAAAGAGCGGAAGTATCCACTTCCAGCAGGATCTGCATGCCACCTCTGAGATCCAGCCCGAGTTTCAGCTTGTGCTTTGCCCACCACTCCGGCAGATTCGGAATCGCCATAGGAGCCAGATAAAATGCTGTTATGCATATGAATATGATTATTGAAAGACCGCGCCAGGAAAACTTCTTCATTGGCTTTTGCTCCCTTATTTAGTTATTTTCTATCTTTAAAAACGTTATTTGATCCAAAAGTCTGATTGGTCTCTATCCGTCAAGTGCTTTTTTCTCGGCAACTCTATGAAATCGTCATAGCTTGACGATTTACAGGATATGCTAAACTCATAACATAAATCTAATAACTCGTCAAGGTACGATTATCGTTTTGCTGCTGGGCTGCCAAACTCCAATTTGCCTGATAATCTACCAAACGGTTCAAGAGCTTTATTCCTCCTCTGGATTATCTATACTTGAACCTGATATCATCGGGTTATCATCGAGTGAACACAGGATGATAACACCTTGATATCAGCTTCAACACTGGATCGAACAAAGGGGAAGATAAAAATGACTCAAAAGCTCCCTTCGGTCGCTATGGCATTTCGTAGGTTACCACACCAAGCTTGACTCTAGTATCAACATCCTTTCCCATGAGCATATTGTAGACATTGGCATACTGCTCAGGAATACCGATATCACAAGGATAACATAGACTGGATGGCCGAGTGGAACTTGCCTCAATTATCGTTTTAGATTTAGATCGGGATTAGCTTCACACAAAGCATTATGGATCAAGTGGTTTTGAAGCCTACGGCTTTATTCTCTCCCTGGCCTTGCACCTTGATCTCGCCAAATTGATTCTCAAAGCTGTTGATGTTCTTTTCCAAAAGCTGTAGCAGTTGCTTGGCATGCATTGGGGTCATTACCACTCTGGAATAGATGCGGGCATCCGGCAATCCCGGCAGGATTCTTCCGCAGTCCATAATGAATTCTGAGGGGGAGTTTGTGATCATAAAGAAATTTGCATAGGTACCTTCACCTACTTTTTCGTCCAGCTTGATGTTAAGTTGTTTTTGAGGGGGATTTGGATTTGACATGTCTTACTCCTTGTCTAGAAAGTCGTGAATACTCAGTATCCTGCCATTTTGGCGGATGTTATCATACAATTTTGTAAAATGAACCGACGCCTTACACAGTGAACTGTTTGCGATCACTATCAGGCGGTTCCTGGCACGGGACAGGGCAACATTTAGCTTGCGATCCACTCTGCCGTCAGAGCTCAGAGATTGAAGGCTCCGCAGTCCCATGGTGTTTCGAATGGGAAAACACAGGATGATGCTGTCTCGCTCCGAGCCCTGATATCGCTCAACCGTGTCTATGCTGATATCTTTGATTTCCTGCCGCAAAGCGTGGATCATCAATCTGTAGGGTGCTACAATGCCCAGATCTTTCTGGAGATCATGTACCAGGCCGGCTTTGCGGTACATATCCACCAACTTCACTATAGCTTTGGTTTGCAGAGGATCATAATAGTCATGAGGAGAGGGTGGGCATTCCAACCACAACAATCTGGTATCGATCTCCTCGGGTAGCAAACCGGTCTCCAATACCGCGCTTTGCTCTTTTAGGGACGCCCGCAAGCGGTTTTCGTAGTAGTGAGATACCAAAGCAGCGATCTCATTATGCATACGGTAGTGTCCGGTCAGCATTTCCAGATGCTTTTGCCAAGCCTTTTTATGGTAGAGCCTGAAGAGACGTTCCATCAAAGATTGATTGATATTATTATACTCCAACTCCTGTATAACTTCAGACTCAAAATGAAAACTGAGAGATTCCTGCATGGAGATGGCCGGAAGCTGGTTTTGGTCTCCGATCAGGATGGTCTTCGGAGCCATTGTTACTAATCCCAGGATCGAGCTTTCCAATATCTGAGATGCTTCATCCACAATGATCTCATCAAGCCCGGTCAAGCGCGTGAGATCCCGAATCCAGGCATTGGCACTTTGCACTGTAGCTACAAAAATCCGATTTTGTCTCAAAAGATGGTCAATCTCCTGATACCGTTTGTCGTGAATCAGGTTTTCGAGGAGTTCATCTTCGATATTCTGGGAGTTTCCGGTGCGTATGAAAGGTACATTCCGGGCCTTGAGGCACATGCATATCTCGTCCACGGCACGATTGGTAAAGCTGAGCACCATCAGCGTCTTCTTCGTATTCTTGAAGAATCGCTCAGTATAATTGCCGATCAAACCCGAGGTTTTACCCGTTCCGGGAGGACCTTGAACGATAAAGAGTTCACGAGCAGCCTGCATTCGAGCTAATATGGATTCTCTTTCATCTTTGGGGCAGTCCACATCGATGGCTGCAGGCTCACGAATGCCTAAAAACAGGTCCCTGGTGCTGATCTCGCTCTCCAGGAAAGTGGTTAGTGCTGAGAGCGGACCATAGAGATAGGACTCCAGCATATCGTGTTCCAGAGACCATGAGCTCTGGGGATTGAAGCGTCGTTTGATACCTCCGCGAATTCTTAAACACAGATTGTCCTTATCCATACGGGTGATCACACCGCGAATGATTTCCTGTTTATCCACTCTTTTGTGTTCTTCGTAAAACACCACTATGTCGCCCTGGCGAAAATCCGATATCCCGGGGTCTTCGCTGTAGCTCAATTTGATTTCGCGCTGATTGGAATCCTCAATATGCAGACCCTTGATTATCTTGCCTTGCTTTTCCACCGGAGACAATCTCCACAGGGCATTGTGCCCGTATTGAGCTTCGCTATTCGCAGCGCCAGTCTTCACATACCAAATCTCCCGTATCACGCGCTTCACTTGTTCGCAAAACCATTCATACTCAAAATCTCTGATACTATTCTTCAGCCGTTTGAAACGTTGCAGAGCTTCTGCGCTGAAGACACTGTAGGTCTTTTCATCCTGCTTTGCCAGCCAGTCAAAGAAGATGCGAGGATTTTCACTGAGGAGATGCATTATTCCCACTATTCTATTGCGACAATGCATCAAATTCTGTTCCAAAAGAGGTATATTGGCTACATTCCGCAAAGGTTTGTCCATGCTGGCAGAATAGAAGATTGAGCTGGATCCCAAGTTGCCTGCGCCATAAGCGCAACGGATAATCATATTGTAGGCCACAACCTGATATAACTGATTAGGCCAAACATCATTGGGATGAGCTTTGCCGCTCTTTAGCTCTACAATATTGTATTTTCCTTTGTTTTTGTAGAGCAGATCCAATCTTCCCTGTAGTCCGTATGCGGGACATAAGAAAGACGGTTCCAATAGCAGGTCATCTTCGGGAACATCGGCACAGAAAGCTCTTACCGTTTGCAGATGGCCGATTTCGATCTCACGATAGATTTCCATAGCGCAGTTTTGTCCCAAAGCCACCATTGGTATTGGCATCTGAGACAATCCACACTTAAAGAGGTCAAGATAATCCAGATCAGGTTGATGGATCAGTTCGTCGAAGATACTGTTTACCATCCGGCCTAGAAGCATGCTTTCGGAGCTTGCTTCTCCAAACAGGCGATTCAATACATAAAGCTCTGGCGCAGATTTGTCTTTATCCATACATTCAGCAATGGAAGAGGCATCGATCAAGAAGTCCGGTTCCAATACCACGATGCTGCGAGGATTATCTACATAGAAATTGGCTTTTCCCGCTACTTCACTCAGTTCCAGACAATGCAAGTTTGCATAAGGCCATAAGCTGGGCATCAAGGAACTGAATTTGGCTTTCTCCGGATGCTTGCTGTCATCCCGCAGAAGGATGCTTACCTCTTCGTTATCTTCGTTGATGGCTTGTATTTCCAGCCCGGCAATACTAGCCCCGGACATATAGAATTGATGGCTTTTCAATATGCAGTGGAAACTGTGTTTCTTACTATGGCTATGTCTGGGAAGTTCCGGAGCGTCTTTTACCACATCTTCAAGGAGAGGATAGCTAAGCTCTGGACACACAAACTTCAATAGCTCATAGATGCTTTTGGCGCCTGCAATTACTGCACCAGCAGGTATCTCGGCAATTTCTTCATGAGCTGCTCTATTGGCCAATATCCGAAGTGTGTTCAGCCGTCTTACCAACTCCGCTGGGACGTCGTTGTTATCGTGAAAGTATTGCATGCGGGCAAAGAGCCCGTTGAATACCAAAGGTACGTTCATAAGCAGTTCTTTATATATGTGTTCCAGTAGTTTGCGCTGAAACACCAGTAAGGCACCTTCACCGCCCTCAGGACTGAGGATATTATGCAGTCTTTCAGCCAGTTCCAGGGCTTTTTCTTTGTCTATCATTCAGCTTCGGGCTCGGCTTCCTTTGAAAAAAAGGCTTTTACAAAACGCACGGCATGGAAATTCTCGATGTCGTCGATCTGTTCACCTACTCCCAGTAAACGCACAGGAATCTCCAGGTTTTCTTTGATGTTGAAGATGATCCCACCTTTTGCGGTACCATCGAACTTTGTGAGGGCAATACCGGTAAGCTTGATGGACTCGTTGAAGTGTTTTGCTTGCGAGATTGCGTTTTGCCCGGTAGTGCTATCTACCACCAGAATGGTCTCATGAGGGGCATCCGGACAAGCTTTCTTGATGACCCGATCAATCTTTTGCAGCTCTTTCATCAGGCGGTCTTTGGTGTGTTGCCGGCCTGCAGTATCGATCAGCACGATGTCAAACTTCTTTGCCACTGCTGATGCTACACCGTCGTATATCACAGAAGCGGGATCCCGTTCCGGTTCCGAGCGCATAATTTCTACACCAGCGCGCTCTGCCCAGATGGCCACCTGCTCTATAGCTGCTGCGCGGAAGGTATCTCCGGCAATTATCAAAACCTTCTTTCCGGCTTTTGCAAAAAGATTCGCTACCTTGCCTATAGTGGTGGTCTTCCCTGTCCCGTTAACTCCCACAAATGCTATCACATAGGGTTGTAGGGCAGGAGTATTAAAGAAGTCTCTCTCCTCCTCAATGTCTTTGAACAAGATATTCTGCATGATATCCACCAGGTAGATTTGTACTACTTCAGGATCAGTTATCTTGTCTTCCTTCACTTCTTTCCGCAGACTCGAAATGATCTTTTCCGCCATCATAGTGCCTGTATCGTTTTTGATTAGTATCTCTTCCAGTTCGTCATATAGTTCGTCGTCTATAACACCGCGAACACGCACGGTCTCCGCGATTTTATCGATAAAGCCGGATTTGGATTTTGTGAGTTTGTCCCTTAGGCTTTTTAGTTTACTGAGCATCAGATTTCTCCATTTTCTGCGTGATTATCATTGACATAATGATCATGTGAGATAAGTTTGCAATACTGGCTGGGACGTCAATGAAAATTGTTTATGCTGTATTCATAGCACACAGCCACACAGAATTTGATTAACAATGAGGAATACATGAACAGATTTAGAATGCAATACTTGCTAGTCATCTTGTTCCCAGTATTGGGAGCCTTGCTGGGCAGTTTACTTTACAAAGAACAGATCAGCACAAAGGGTCTTAGTTTGGTACATATCGCTGTTGCTGCTGCTTTTTTGACCGGAGTAATAGCTTTTTTCCAATACTATTTAAAAAGCATCTTGCAATGGGGAGCAGCTATTCTTTTGTCCATACTTTACGCAGCAGGCACGCTGGCGATGGTGGATGCTCCACTGAGCATTCTAGCTCTGATCTTGCCCAATCTACTTTTTGCGCTTGTTAGCATCGTGATCGTAAGATACGTGTTCTTCAACAAGTCCATCATCCGCTTGCGCACACTGTTTATGGGTGTGTGCGGCGGTATCATGCTCAGTTTGTATCTTGCTTCGATGTATCTCATTTTGAGTATCGAACTCATAGAAGGATTTTGGCAAACTGCCTTTGTTTATGGACTTATTGTCTATGTGTTTTCAGCTTTCGGGATGTCGGTTGCAGATCTGATCATCTTGCAATCTGAAGTTCGACAATTGCGTAAAGAGGAAGAAAGCGACGATGCTCAGTGACCGGGATTTCTTCGTAACAGAGCCTGCCGAAGGGGACTTGCTAAACTCTCTGTTTGAAGACGATCATCCCCTATACATAGAGATAGGATCCGGAAAAGGGGAGTTTATTTCCCGCTACCCCATCAGCCACCCTGAATGGAACTTCATCGGTATGGAGATGAGCGAAAAACGCATCCGCAATTGTTTGAAAAAGCTCTCCGTGCAGGCAAATCCTAATGTTCGCCTGGTACGCAAGTTTGTAGATGCCAGCCTTACTCAGCTTTTTAAAGCCTCCAGCATTAGCGGCATCTTTATCCAGCATCCTGATCCCTGGCCCAAACGCAGACATCACCGGCGACGCCTGATCCAGCAAGACCTACTGAACGCCATGGCTCATATATTGATCCCCGGAGCGCAGGTACAGATATCAACTGACCACAGTGAATATGCATCCTGGATTGTGGAGGAGTTCTTGCAAAATCCTCACTACACCTCTTTGCAGGACGATCCCATCCAATTGCATCCCAATCTGGACGAGCATATTGTTACCTGGTTTGAAGAAGAACAGCGTAAGCATGGGTACCACCCCTATTTTATGCTTTTCGAACGCATTTGAGGTAGATATGGATTACACATTCAGTTCAAATAAACAAGTAAACAAGACTCTGAATCTGGTAGTACAAAGAATCACAGACATGGCTGAAGACCAGATCAGGCACATTCAGCAGCTCACGCGAATTGGCCAGTCTCTTTCCAGCGAGACCGATCTGGACAAGATCTTTGAGATGATTCTGGATGAAGGTATTGCCTTTACCAGAGCGGACGCTGCCACCATCTACAAGGTAAGCGAAGACGCGCGCTTTTTGGAGTTTGAGCTGGTGTATAATGCAACGCTGAATATGCGTCAAGGAGGCTCAAACGATCCCATTCGCTGGAATCCGGTTCCCCTTTATGACGCCGATGGCAACAAAGTGATTTCTCACATAGTTTCAGCAGTATATCACAATAAACATAGCCTCTGTTTCGATGATGTGTATCAGGCAACGGAATACGACATCAGCGGAACCTTGATGAGCGATAAAAGGAACAATTACCGCTGCAAAGCTATGCTTACCATTCCGTTGAAAGACCATGAAGACACCGTGCTCGGAGTAATTCAATTCATTAACCCCCTGGATGACGAGAATGAGATCATCAGCTTCAGCCCAGAACACAAGACCATGCTCTCCTCCCTATCGTCCCAGGCAGCTATTGCGCTTTCCAATCGCAAACTAATCGCCAGTTTGGAAGACCTCTTGATGCAATTTATGCGCTCTATCGCAGGAGCTATTGAGAAGAAGAGTAAGTACAGCTCCGATCACATCACTCGCGTTGCCTTACTCACAGACATGATTGCCGAAAAGATAAATATCGCAGACAGCGGTCCTTTTGCCCAAATCCATTTCAGCGAAGACCAACTGAAAGAGATCTCGATGGCAGGCTGGATGCACGACATCGGCAAGATCATCACCCCAGAATTTGTGATGGATAAGAGTTGCAAGCTGGAACGGATTATGGATGGCTTTGCCTTGGTTCAAGCTCGTGCCTTCCATCTCAGAACTCTTATCAAATACCTCGAACTGAAGCTTAGCAAGCAAGACTTTGCCTGCTTTGTGCAAGATAAACTGGGCTGCGTGGAGCAAGATCCCATTAGTTACATCGATGAGGCAATCGAGTTTATCCGCAAGCTGAATATCGGGGGCGAGTTTGTGCCCGATCCTGTAATAGCACGCATGGAAGCCCTTGCTGAAATCAACTTTGAATACGAAGGTGAACATTATTATCTCCTGGATGAAACCGATAAGAAAAACCTCAGCATCCGCCGCGGTACTCTGAATTCCGAAGAAATCCAGATCATGCGTGCACATGTATCAGTTACCTGGGATATGTTGTCCCAACTAAGCTTCCCAAAGAAGTATAGCAATGTTGCATACTATGCGGCTACTCACCATGAAGCTTTGAACGGAAAAGGCTATCCCCAAGGCCTGGAGGCTTTGAAACTGCCCCTACAATCTCGTATGATTGCCATTGCAGATATCTTTGAAGCGCTCACTTCTGCAGACAGACCCTACAAAAAAGCCAAAACCCTTTCCGAATCCCTCACCATCATGGCCTTCATGGTGAAGGACGGCCATTTGGATGCTGACCTGGTGGATTTCTTTTTGGATAGCGGGCTATATCTGGAATTTGCCAAGGACAGGATGCACTCTTCCCAGATAGATGACGTAAACATTGCAGCCATCAAGAGCAAATACCATCTTGGCTGACACTCCCCTATATCTGGCTCCCCTAGCAGGCTACACAGACCGTGCCTTTCGCGAGCTCTGTAAAGACTGGCAGGCTGACTATCTGCTTAGCGAGATGGTGAGTGCAGACGGTTTGATTCGCGACCAGAAGAGAACCCTTGCTTTTGTGCTGTTTTCAGATAAAGAACGCCCTTACGGTGTACAGATATTTGGCTCGAATCCTTTGGTGATGGCACGAGCAGCCGAAGCCTTACTGCCCTATAAGCCGGATTTCATCGATATAAATATGGGCTGCCCGGTAAAGAAAGTAGTAAAGAGAGGAGCGGGTTCGGCTCTGATGCAAGCCCCCACTCAGGCATCAGAGATTGTGAAAGCTGTTAAGTCCGTCACTCAGGGACAGCTCCCCCTTAGCGTCAAGTTTCGTAGCGGATGGGATTCCAGCAACATCAATTACATGGATTTTGGTCTTTTAATGCAGGAAAGCGGAGCCGATATCCTCTGCCTTCACCCGCGTACAAGCAAACAGATGTTTTCCGGTCTGAGTAACTGGGAACATATCAAAAATTTAAAACAAGCCCTTAGCATTCCGCTAATCGGGAATGGCGACATAGACAGCCCTGAGAGTGCCAAACAGATGATAGAGGATACCCATTGCGATGCCATCATGATCGGCCGCGGTGCTTTGGGACGCCCATGGCTCTTTGCTCAGATCAAGGAATACCTGCGCTACGGCGAGTATAGTCCCATCACAAAGGACAAGCTACTGGATACTGCCCTGCGCCATATTGACAATGCCCTTGCTTACAAGGAAGAACACCTGGTGGTTCGCGAAATGCGCTCGCAATTGTGTCACTATATCAAAGCCGCACCCGGAAGCAAGGAGATAAGAGAAAGAATCAACCATGCTCAAAGCGTTTTAGAGCTAAAAGAGCATTTAAGCAGGTGGCTGCGGATTTAGTTAATCGCCATTTTGTCCTGCCTTGGAACCAGATAAATCCAGTTCCAATTGATCGTAATCATTTTCACAATCCAGCTTGCCCACTCCCAAGCCTAATAGCCGTACTTTTCGGGAAGCGTCCCAATTTGCTATCAGTAACTGTTCTGCAAAGCTATAGATTATCTCCTTATCGTTGCTCGGTTCCGGCAAAGTGCTGCTCCGGGTTATCAGTTCGAAATTTGCATACTTAATCTTTAAGGTAAGACTAGTGCCCTGGATATTCTTATAGCACATTCTGCTGGAGAGTTTATCTGCCAGAGCCCGGATTTTGATGAGCAGTTCATCCAAATTGCCGATATCTTCATAATAGGTGTTCTCACAACTGATGGACTTTGGTTCCCAATAGGTTACTACATCGCGGTCATCGATGCCCCTCACCACATTGTAGTAGAAATGACCGGCCTTACCAAAGTGTTTGACAAGATCCCTAAGACTGCGATCATACAGGTCTTTTCCAGTATTGATCCCCATTTTCCGCATACGGGCAGCCGTCACTTTCCCGATCCCATGGAATTTGCCGATGGGTAACGCAAATAGGATATCCTGGGCATTTTCTGGGGTGATGATCGCCAATCCATCGGGCTTGTTCAGATCCGAGCCGATCTTGGCTAAAAACTTGTTGAAAGAAACTCCAGCACTGCAACTGAGACGGGTTTGCTTCTTCACTTCATCCTTGATCATGCGCGCAATCTTTACCGGATCAGCTTCGCCCATTTTATTCTGAGTAACATCCAGATAAGCTTCATCTAGGCTCATCGGCTCCACCATGTCCGTCCAGGAATGGAATACCTCGCGAATCTGTTTTGAAATCTCGCCATAAAGCTTGAAATGGCTATGCACAAACACTGCCTGAGGACACAGTTTCCAGGCCTGAAACGAAGACATCCCGCTATGAACATCATATTTCCGCGCTTCGTAGGAACAAGTGGACACAACTCCCCTGCTGTGAGGCGAACCGCCCACAATCACGCATTTACCTTTCAGAGATGGATTTTCACGTATCTCTATGGCGGCAAAATAGGCATCCATATCGATGTGAATGATCTTTTTCACGAGAACAAATGAGCGTTGACCACGAAAAAAGTCAAGTATAAAGGGATTCCCGGATTGTTACGTGGCACAATTCTGACAACTGCCAACAAGGCAATACTGCATTCACTTCGGACTGCTCTTGCGAACCATACCCTGAATCTCATTGAGTGCCGAAGTAGATATAAAGGCGTTATAAAGCTGTCGTCACTCGATGATCACTCGATTATATGTACTTCAAAACCGGATGGAGCACAGAGAGAAGATAGTTACTGTACACGCAGCTCTTCAAAATATCATTTATATCGGTTAACCTACTGAATTCCTTTTTTTTTACGCATATTCTATTTGACATCTGTGTAGTACATTGTATCTTATGTTGTATAATATGCAGAGATATTGATATCAGATGTATCAAAAACCCAAAAAAAAGGAAAAACAAGTGATGAGCAGAAGAATGACGTTGCTTCGACTCCTGTTTTCATTAATTATTGTATTTATGCTCTTTGTCTCTGCCTGCGACAAAGACAACAAGAAAAAACCCACAATCCCAAGCATGGATTTCGGTGTTGTGGCAGGTACCGTTTACTCCCCCGGTAGAGCTGTGCTGGAGGGTGCGACGGTTTCTGTGGGAGATATTTCCGACACTACCGATAGTAATGGTAGATTCACTCTCAGTGGTATCGATGCATCAGATAAGGTGTTGGTCAATTTCGCGATGGAGGGCAGAGCTTCCACTCAGAAAGTGGTGGACATAAGTGAAGGAAGGACCAGCTATGTGTCTGCCACACTGTTTCAGGTTTACGAAGGCACATATTCCGGTACCGATGAGATCAATATCGATGCTACAATTGCCCTAAACATCCCGGCAGCTGCATTTATGACAACAGATGGCCAGGCCTATACGGGAACAGTAAGGGCAGATGTCCGCTACTTTGATCCCACCGATCCAGAATGCTTGGACACGTTTCCGGGCAATTTTTCGGGGATTCAGACCGATGGTAGCACCACGATGTTCGAATCCTACGGCTTTGTCTCTGCGTCCTTCAGAAATGCCAGTGACCCTAGCCAGGAATTGCAATTGGCAGAAGGTAAAGAAGCAGAGTTGATCGCACCAATTCCATATTCTCTACTGGAAAATGCTCCTGACACAATGCCTCTTTGGTATTATGATGAAGAGACCGGGAACTGGATGGAAGAAGGTTTAGCCTCCAAAGTGGGTAGTTACTACGTGGGTAACGTGAGCCACTTCTCCTATTGGAATTTCGACCATCCCGTGGTTGTCGACGATCAAGCGACACTCACGGGTAAGGTAACTGCGGCAGACAGAGATGACCCTATAGCTGGAGCCCAGGTAGTTGCGACAGGTGTAGTTTATGCAGGATACACAAATACTTACACTGACGAAAACGGTGATTTCAGCATAGTAGTAAAGGCAAATTCCACTGTGAAGCTTCAAGCTTTTTCTGGAACATCTGCCAGCTCCATGACGGGAGAAATAGCAACTCCTGATGGAGGCCAAAGCGCTGCTGTGGATGACCTTGTGATTCAAGACCGCAGCTTTATGATAATGGGTAAAATGGTGGATTCCGAAGGCGAGCCTGTTTCTGGCTGGGGACAAGTATTTCAATTGAATATCCCCCATGGAGACATGGGATTCAGCGCTTGGCTGACTATTGAAGAAGATGGAAGTTTTAGTGTAAATGCTTCGCATTATGATAATACTACCAGCTTCGACATAATATTCAGTTTGAGTATGAGAGGATATTTGTATTCGGCAGCAATTCCCTTTGTAGTTCCCCAACCCGGTAATGTGTGGGATTTTGGTGAGATAACCATGGTTCCTGGAGGAATACTGACTGGACGGATACAGAGCGACGATGGCGAATATCTGGGGGATAAATGGGTGTATTTCAATACTGTAGATGAAACTGGAGGCGAAGGCGGACACTTCAGCGCAGAAACCGACGCCGATGGATACTTCAGCATTGTAGGCCCGCCAAACACGACCTTAACCCGGATGAAAGCAAGCATATGGGAAAATGAAGCTAATTATGTGTCGGATGTCCTATCCCTGAACTTCCCCGCTTCGGGTGGAACCAGCAGCATAGGTATCATCACAGTATATTATATTGGTGAATAACACTATATACGAATTACTCGCCGTCCCAATCTCAGGGCGGCGTTTTTTATCTCCATTTTTGAGCAGATATTCAATTGACATGATTATGCCAGCGAAATAAATTGATCTAATTATTGTGTGCTGAGGACTATGCCATGTATAAAGAGCCTTATCAGTTCGATGTAGAACGATTCATTGACCCTGGGAGATTTGCGAAAATCCGGAATTTTTCCCAAAAGCTGCCCACTCCTACTCTGATCGTAGATTTGGACATCGTTGCCCAAAGATACGATGAACTTCACAAGAATTTCCCCATCGCAGACATCTACTTTGCGGTGAAAGCTAATCCCATGATAGAGATATTACAACTCCTGAAAGATCGGCATTCATGCTTTGACATTGCCTCTCGCTATGAATTGGATATGATGCTGAATATGGGAGTGTCTCCGGACAAACTAAGCTACGGCAATACCATCAAGAAAAAAACCGATTTGGCGTATTTCTACGAAAAAGGTGTGCGGCTCTTTGCCACAGATAGCGAATCTGATTTGATCAATATTGCAGAAGTAGCACCTGATGCCAGAGTGTTTTTCAGGATTTTGACCGAGGGCACCGGAGCGGACTGGCCGCTCTCCCGTAAATTCGGTGCACATGCCGACATCTTGTATAACCTTATCCTGCAGGCTGATGAACTGGGATTGAAGCCCTATGGCCTCTCTTTTCATGTAGGTTCTCAACAGCGCGATATTGGTCAGTGGGACGACGCCATAGCTCGCTGTAAATATTTGTTTGACGCCGTAGCGGAACATGGGGTGGAATTGGAAATGATCAATTTGGGCGGTGGATTTCCAGCCAGTTATGTGGATCCTGCTTTTACTCTTGCAGATTACACAGAGGAAATCATGCGTTTCCTCACAGAAGATTTTGGTGAGAATATGCCCAGGATCATTTTGGAACCTGGACGTTCCCTGGTAGCCGATGCGGGCATCATCACCTCTGAAGTGATCAACATCACCCGAAAGTCCAAAAACAACATGTATCAATGGGTGTATCTGGATATCGGAAAGTTTGGTGGCTTGATTGAAACCATCGATGAATCCATCAAATTCCCCATCTATTTTGAACGTGAGGGTATGGCGGATGAGATCATTCTGGCCGGACCTACTTGCGATAGCATGGATATTTTGTATGAGAACTACAAATATCACATGCCGGATACTACTCAAGCCGGAGACAGAGTGTATATCTTTACTACCGGAGCATACACAAGAAGTTATTCTGCTATCTGTTTCAACGGCTTTCCACCTCTAAACGCTGTAGCAATTAAAACAGGAGAATTATAATGATGTATTTATCTGTAGAAACTATGCACGACTTTATAGTTCAAGTTTTCACCAAGATCGGAGTACCTACCACAGACGCCCGTATATGTGCCGATGTGTTGATCGCTAGCGACCTGCGGGGTATTGAATCTCACGGAATCGGACGGTTTAAGATGTATTATGACCGCATTAAGCAAGGCATCCAAAACCCTGTTACTCAAATCGAGGTGATCCGGGATAAATACGCCACAGCAGTATGGGATGGTAATCATGGAATGGGGCATGTAATAGCACATAGAGCTATGCAGAAAGCCATTGAAAAAGCACAACTCTATGGGATTGGAAGCGTAGCAGTACGCAACAGTACCCATTACGGAATCTGCGGATACTATGCTGATATGGCCACAAAGCAAGACATGATCGGCCTTACCTTTACAAATGCCCGGCCTTCCATTTGCCCCACTCACGGGGTTCAACCACTGTTGGGAACAAATCCGATCTGTTTCGGAGCCCCTACAAATCTGCCTTATCCCTTCATCTACGACGCCGCTACATCGATTTCACAGCGGGGGAAAATCGAACAATATGCCCGCGAAGAAAGAGATACTCCACCCTATTGGGCGATTAACCTTCAAGGAGAGCCCCAAACTGATACTAAAAAGCTCTTACTAGACCTGGTGGAACAGACTGCATGCATGCTTCCCTTAGGCGGAACTGAAGAAGTAACCGGAAGTCACAAGGGCTACGGTCTGGGCACGATGGTGGAAATATTATGTGCTGCACTGCAAAACGGAAGCTACTTAAATGGATTATGGGGCAGAGACGCAGAAGGAAAGGCAGTTCCCTATCGGTTGGGACATTTCTTTATGGCCATCAATATCGATTTCTTCACTGAAGTGGAAGATTTCAAACAGATCTGCAGCGATATCTGCGTACAGCTACAAGAATCACGCAAACTCCCAGGACATGATCGCATCTGGGTTGCAGGTGAAAAAGAGTATGAGAAAGAGCTGGAAGTAAGGGAAAAGGGAATCCCCATTATACCAAATCTTGCAGCCAATATTCGAAGCATTCAGGAAGAACTGAAGACAAAGATAATCGATATATAAGCCTTGATCTGGCATTCCCCCATTTTTTTAATTGAGCCTAATTTTGATTTGCCATTGGTCTCGTCGTTCTTCAATACTGGGTCTTCGTTTATATTGGATGATTTGATTGATGCAGATATTCAAGACAT
>JALOBM010000186.1 GCA_023228285.1 Candidatus Cloacimonadota bacterium
GTTCTGCGGCAAAACCACTTTGCTGCAGAACCTTCTTGAAACAGTTCCGGATGGTGAGAGGGCTGCTGTCCTCATGAACGAATTCGGAAAGGCAGGAGTCGACGGTGACGTAGTCCGCAAAAAGGGACTTGAAATAATTGAGATAAGCAGGGGCTCGATATTCTGCGCCTGTGCAAAGGGAGACTTCCTCAAGGCACTGTACACGATATTCAACGATTACGACCCTACAGTGCTGCTTGTAGAGGCAAGTGGAGTAGCAGACACCACAGACATCAAACGTGACCTGGGACATGGAATGCTCAGCGACTTTTATAAGCTTGAGGGCAATATCTGCCTTATAGACGCTCTGCGCTTCGAAAACTGGCTTGACCTTTTTAACGCCGTCATCAAACAGGTCGAGGCGGCCAGTCACATAGTAATAAACAAGATAGACCTGGTATCCGCAGAAGAGCTTGAGGCACTTGATAAACATGTCAGGGAGCTAAATCCCGGCGCTGGAATAACACATACAGAATACGGGAAAGTTCCATGGGAACTTCTCCTTTCTGTGGGTAAAGAGACAGAGAAGGCGAAAGATATCCCTGAATGGAAAGAATGGGAAGAATTCATTGCCCAGGAACTGAAGAGCATGGATGCTCATCTGCTCCCGCCTGACAAACTGGCCTCATACAGCATCTTCTGGGAGGGAGATCCCGAGAAATTCAGGGAGATACTTGAAGAGCTTCCAGAAGATATAGTCAGGTCGAAAGGCTACTTTATGGACACAGAGAGCAAATGGAAAGTATTTGACGTAGTGGAAGGATCCAAACCGGTCTACAGAGATGCTGAAGAAGGCTTTTCAATGGAAAGGAACCTGGCAATATTCATACGAACAAAGAGGGACAGGAGAGAGCTCCCCGCTATTTTCCAGGGTAAAGGGCTAAAGCTTTTGGAAGTCAGGTTCTGAAAATACAGAAAAGATTGGCAAGGGGGTAATTTGATAATGGCATCTGAAGAAAAAGCATTCGAAATAATCACAGAAATTTGTACTAAAAATTTTGATTCTCAGGGATACAAATGTCCAATGGACATAGCACTTGATATAATGCAGCACCCTGAATTTCCTATGCATAATTATGCGCACCCCTATCTTGTCCCGGCTGTTTTGCTAACTGCTTTACAGAAAAAACGATCTGCAGAAGGCAGTAAGTTCAGTGAAGAACTGGAAATAGTAAAGAAAAGAGCACAGGAGGTACTTCCTGCTTTCTGCGGAACCCACGGCACATGCGGCGCAGCTATAGGGGTAGGAATATTTTTCAGTGTGATAACGAAAACGACTCCATTATCCAAAGACACATGGTCCTTGTGCAACAGAGCTACGGCGGAGTCTCTCAGGGAAATGGCAGACGTCGGAGGTCCCAGATGCTGTAAAAGAAATGCTTTCATTGCGATAAGATATGCGACCAAAACAGTGTTGGATGAATTCGGGTGCGACCTCTCCTGCCCTGAAGAGATCAAGTGCTCCTTCGGTAAATATAACCTTGAGTGTCTTGAAGAGGACTGCCCTTTCTACAAAGATAACAAGCACGTAGTATGACAAGGCCAATAGCAAACGGGAGGGGAAAGAATGCTGCTTACATTGGACAAGATTAATTTTACCTGGGAAGACCTGCTTGCAAACATGAAAAGCAAAGGTAGAAGGGAGCCAGGTCCTGAAATGCTTGAGGCGGCTGAAAGGGCCTATAAGGAAGGCATCGGATTGCTGGACCTGAAAGCCGTATACGAGGTATTTGACGTTGAAGTAATCGAAGAGGATAAAACGTTGAAACTCTACCTTCCGGCCGAGGACATCAGGGAAAATCTTTATATTGGTCCAAGGATCAGCTATCTTGAACCTGCAAAAAAGGCTGTCATTGGATTATGTACAGCTGGTGTCGCGATAGTTGAAGCGATGGAAAAATATTCTGTCGCCGAGGAATATTTATTAATGTATTATGTTGACGCATTTGCCGTAAAAGCTCTTGGCGAGCTATCCGAACTTTTCAGGCGGACAGTGGAGGAAATGGCTGCGGAAAAGGGCTGGGGCGTAGGACCATCTATGCAGCCGGGTTCAGTTACAGGTTGGGAGGTTTCAGGCCAGAGCGACCTTTACAGGCTTGGCAGGGGAAAGACCATTGGTCTCCGTGTTAACGACTCACACTTCCTTCTGCCCAGGATCTCGAATTCCACTATTATAGGCACAGGTCCCGGATACAAGGATATGAAAGTCGGTTCGATGTGTCATGAGTGCGTACGACAGGACACCTGCCTATGGAGAAGAGAGAACGTACAGGAACACCAGATGATCGTATAAAAAAGAAAAGTACTGATCTCTGTCTAAGAAAAAATTGACATCAATGCAATTAAACCGTCCGGCTGAATGCCGGCCGGTTTTGTCTTTTCATATTTAATATTAAAAATCACGCAGCCTTAACTGCAAGGCTTTTGCAGAGCTCGGACCTCAACTCGGCACAGCGTTCTATGCCCCTTTCGACAGAGGAGAAAAAGGATCCCCCGTTAATAAGGCTGGTCAACATTGCC
>JALOBM010000187.1 GCA_023228285.1 Candidatus Cloacimonadota bacterium
ACTTCGTTTTTCAACCAGTTTTTCCCTGGAAAAACACAGAGGGGTCAGACCTACACAATTTACAAAATGCACAACTCTCGGAATACCTCTGTTTATAGCAGGAGTCATAGAAAAAACTTCAGATGGTTCCGCCCCCATAATTCACAAATCAGGAATTCTCTAAATCTTTTCAACCTTTTTTCAGTTGAACTTCGACTTTCATAGCCGCTTCAAATCTTATGCTTCGCTCTGCTGTGCCGATGTCAGGAGTAGATACCTTTATGTCAAATGTATAGGTCAGACCCTATTGGTGTTCTCCATATTTTCCCAAGGTTAGCCTTACTGTCAGTTATCCACATTTTGTCAATTGTGTAGGTCTGACCCCAATGGTGATCCTCTTTATCATTTTAAAACTTCTGCTTGTCCGGTCTTCCTGTCAAATTTTATAAGTAGCTCTCGAGATGCTCTTGAATATAACCAGGTTACAATTGCTAAGAAAAAGCTTTACTAACAATTCCAAAAATCAAGAAATTGGGTTCAGTTGCTCTCAATTTCGTTTAAAGTTTTCCCCTCTTGGTTCTTCCATGCTTTATTCCCGCGATAGGTCCGTCCAACTACAAAGGCAGCTGCAAATGATGGGCTGTGGAAAAGGGTGTCTTCCTGTAAAATTCCATTTTCATCTATCAAAGCTTTTTTACGGGCTTCTTTTACTTTTAATGAGAGATTTTCTTTTTCTGTTGTACTTATCATGCTGCCTTTTAAGACGACGAATCCTTCATCTGTCTGTTTACCAAACGCTTCTATCTGCCGTTCACTTTTTCTAGGCTTTAACTTAAAGGATAGAAACTGTTTTTCGTTCTCCTTGGCTTCACCTTGAGAATTCCTATCTATATTATCAAAGAGCGGCTCGAACACTCTGTGTCCAAGTGTTCCCATTATTATTCTGGAGTTATCGATAAACTCCTCCAGCTCACTTTGCTTTTCTTCTGTGATATGTCCGGGAGTAGGACCGGTAATGTTTTTAACCATGTAGCGTTCTGCATCTATTGCCATATTCCAGAATCGATTTTCAAGATAGCTGATCTCAGTCGCTCCGAAAGAGTCATTCGACGTTGTAAATGTAACAGCTTCTGTCCAGTAATCTTTGTCTGAGTTATGTTTGTGTTCCTGTAAACGAGAGAGTATCCCCTCCCCTTTCTTCCTAGCTCCGGCTTGCCCTATATATACAACGTTTTTGCCTGTGTCGTCCGAAGTACCGAACAAGAAATAAACGCCGCTCCGCTTGAGATCACTGCGCCCTAGACAGTTGTCAAGCTTTGTTCTGGGTATTTTGTAGGCAACGCCGGTCCAGTTGGCAAGAGTGTATCTTATACATCCAGTAACCGAGCCGTCCATAAGAAATAAAGTTATACTTTTTCCTCGTGTACTCATTTTTTATCACACCGCCTTATCAAGTAATAAATATCGAAAAGATCATGATACTTCCTTCTCCGTGAATTATTTAGGTCTGCCCCAGCTGAAGTTTTTCCAGGCCTGTTGTTATAAACAGAGTGATTCCGAAAGTTGATCATTTTGTCAATTGTGTAGGTCTGACCCCTCTGTGTTTCGTTCTTGTCGCATTTTTTGCGACATCTCAAATATTTTTATGACCTAGACATCACTTCCCCGTTGCCTCAATCAACTTCACCTTAGCAAACTGTCTCGCCGGATCGGGCATTTTCGGAATTCCTGACAGCCATTTTATTTCATCTGCAATTCCTGCATCTTTTGCAGCATCCAACATTCTTATCCGTGAAAAATCTCTGCCTCCGACAAGACTGTCGAAAATTCTGGAAAGTTCCTGGGGCGATATTGGATATTTCATGCGTGTGACAGCGTAATACAAGTCAACAAAACCTTTTTCGGGGTAAGCGATCCCCTCTGAAGAGAGAGAGACGTAATTTTTACCGTACAGCAGCATCACATTCACTTTATCAACGGAAAGATTTTTGTTAAGCATTTTTGCGTTATCAATTGAGACAACGATCCGAGAATCTGTGATAAGTTCCTCTCTTATTTGGGGCATGGATTTTTTTTCAACGACTATGATAACCGGATACTGCTCCGGAACATGCTGCATCTTGCCTATAAGTGCATCTATGCCCGATATGCAGAAAGGATAGCCGTATTCTTGCATCTCATCATAAAGTTTCTGTGAGGCTATTTGCATCTGATCGTACCTCACTGCGATGTTTTGCGCCTCTTTTAGAGAATAAACACCATGTTTTACCCTTGTGATCTTTCCGTCCCGGACAAGCTTATGTAAATACCATGAGACAGTTTTGACGTGCATATCAGGGAAAGCAATGTATATATCAGCAATTTCAAATGACGTTTTGCCTCTCATAGCCTTTTTCAATGATTTGTAGAACTCCATATACGCTGTTTTTTCTCCTCTACTCATGTCCTCACCTTGATTTATTATGGTTTATAACAAAATATAACATGCAAAACTAATTTTGCAATATATATTTTGCTATAATACGTATAGCCCTTTC
>JALOBM010000014.1 GCA_023228285.1 Candidatus Cloacimonadota bacterium
AAGCTTTATATGACACTACATTCACTTCAGCAAGATCAGGGTTTATGTTCAGAGTATCGCTATCCCATGAAGGTCAAATCCATACAGTACGTTTTTGCTTGACATATTTCCAGATAGATACAGTATGCTTTTATGAGAAATATCATCTTGCTGTTTTTGGCGCTGATTGCGCTCTCCGCATGCAACATTTTTGGCCTGCGGGATTCCGAGCCTCCTACAGAGGAAGCCCAATGGAACAACTTTGCCAATACTTGGGAGCTGGCTCTGGACAACCTCTACTATGCCTATGAAGACTCCCGCAATACCATCAATTATGGCAGGATATTCCTCAGCGATTACATCTTCTATTTCGCTCAGCAGGACATCACGGATTATAGCACGGACTCACAATGGACCAGCACTCAGGAACAAGACATGCTACTGAATCTGCACGCAAGATACAAAGATATCAAGCTGAGTCTGGAGCCGATGAGCACTCCAGACGAGATCACGTCAACAGAAGCCAAACTATCCCGTGTGTATGAACTAAAAGCAAAACTTATGGATTCCAGTGTGGAAAACACCATCGCACAGGGAAGAATGGAGCTCCATTATCGCCGTCAAAACGGCTATTGGTATATCTATCGTTGGCGCGATTATCGCTCATCCGGCGAACGCACATGGGGGTTGTTGAAACATGAGAACGGCTAAACTGCTGCTGTTGGCATTCATCCTGGTCATCGGTGCTTGCAAAAATCCCTTCCGCCCGCCTCTGATCGACCGATCCACCTCCGTGGTTCACAATCGAAATCCCGAAGAGGTTTTACACAATCTGGAAAAAGCTTACAGTGAGAAAAACATCAATATCTTCAAACAACTGCTCCACCCAAACTACCGCTTTGAACTGTTATCCAGTGAATACTCTCAGATCGGCATTGATATGGACGGAGACGGCAGAAAAGATGACTGGTGGGGATACGATGAAGAGCTGGCTCTTACTCAGAACATGTTTGAACGTGGCAGTAGCGACGGTACCATGCCAGTGGCCGACGATATTGAATTACGCTTGCAAATCCCGCCTCAGGAGCTTTGGGAGAGTGATCCTGCGGATGGCAGAGAAGATTGGATTATTGTCCCTTGTTACTTCGACCTCATCCTGACTTACGGCTACAACAACAGCAGCTACATCGCCAATGGTATGGCTCGTTTCTATCTGATAGAGGAAGAGGGCGACTGGAAAATCATCATCTGGAGAGATGAGTCTCAAGTATGACCGGTCGTATAATGGCGATAGATTACGGCAGCAAGCGTATTGGAATCGCCTTTTCGGATCCCCTGCGTATGTTTGCCAAAGCCCATAGCGTGATAGAGAACGCCCCTTTGAACCTCCTGGTACCAAAGCTGAAGGGCTTGATAGAGCAAAACGACGCCAAACTGATTGTCCTTGGTATGCCTTATGCCATTGATGGCAGTGACACTCCCAAAACCACCGAGACAAAAGCCTTTATGAATAAATTGCAGGAACTGCTGGATATCCCGGTAATATCTTTTGACGAGAGATATAGCTCCGCCGAAGCTGAAACCGAGCTCAAGAAGATGGGCAAAAGCTGGCAGGAAGCAAGGAAAATGGTGGATGCCATGGCAGCAGCTATGATTTTGAAATCCTACCTGGAGAGTAAAGACAGACAATGAACGGATACAGATACCTTAGCATGATCGCAATCGGACTCGCCTTGGTTGGCTTGGGTTTTGCCACTCACGAGCTCTTTGGCGCCAGGGATTCTATGGAGCGAATTGTGCGAGTGGATGCCGGAGATAGCGCCGAAACCATCGGGATCAAGCTGGAACACGCAGGCATCATCCAAAACGCTTCAGCTTTCCGTTTACTGGCCAAATTGCGCGGGACAGACCGTAACTTGAAGACCGGAACCTACATCTTCGGAGGTCACAGCAGTCTCTGGTCTGCGGTATCCCGCTTGCAGCAAGGTGAATCCCAGAGCATCAAGATCACCTTCCCGGAAGGACTCTCCATGCACAAAACCTTCAAACGTATCGAAGCCAGCGGTCTGGCCACATATCCCGATCTGCAGGCAGCCGCCACAGACACGGCATTGGTAAGGCGCTTAACAGGCATGCAGTTGCAAAGCCTGGAAGGATTCCTGTATCCTGAAACATATCTCTTTCCGGTAAATAGTCCTGTAGACAGCATTCTGAGCATGATGACGGGTGAATTCTTCCGTAAAATGGCCAGAGCTGGAATCGAGATCGGGCAGCAAGATGATTTCTATAATACACTGATCCTCGCTTCAATAGTGGAGAAAGAAGCAGGAAACGCTGAAGAGCGTCCCATTATAGCCGGAGTATTCGAGCGCAGATTGCGCCTTGGCATGGCACTGCAAAGCTGCCCTACAGTGGATTATATCTTGGAAAAGAGAGGTATTCGCAGAGAAGTTTTAACTACTCATGACACCCAAATCCCCTCCCCCTACAATACATACCAGAATCCGGGTCTACCTCCCACTCCGATCTCAAATCCCCAAGTAGGATCGATCCTGGCAGCGCTTGACCCCGTTCAACACAATTACCTGTATTTCTTTGCAGATAAGCATGGAAACAATGTGTTTACAACCTCTTATGAAGAACACCAGCGTCGGCAACTGCAACTTGGTTTGTGATAATCATGACTACGTCGATACACTTTCAAATAAAAAACCACAGACATAATAAGTACGCAACTGCGTATGGAGGAAAGATGAAAAGAACCCTAATGGCCATCCTGATCGTGAGTCTTACGATTATGATGTTTGGCTGCTCAAAGAACAAAGAACAAGCCGTAAAGGCTGATGGTGAATTGGTATATCGCCCCGCTTGGTGGGGAGAGCAAGGTGGAGACTCTCATGTGAACACCTACGGACAGGGTACCAATTTGAACGAAAACGCTTCCATGAATGTGGCACGTTCAAACGCTCTCTCAGAGGCTGCGCAGTATGTGAGAATCAATGTGGAAAACATGCTGAAGAACTATTTGGAAGAAGCCGGAATTAGCGATCCCCAAGTACTGGCACTCAGTTCAAACGTGCTGAGAGCGGTTACCGAAGCTGAGTTTAGCGGAGTTATCACAGGTAAGATGGAGACTCGTAAAGTAACTGAAGCCGACGGTTTACGCTACAAAACCTGGGTCCAATTGAAGATACCCACAGACCAGATCAATCGCAAGCTCGCCGCCGAGATCCGCAATGAAGAAGCTCTCTACAATCAGTTTAAAGCTTCCCAGGCATTTCAAGAACTGGATAAGTATCTGGAAGACAACTAAATCTCAACTATTTTTTCCCTTTTTCTACACCCGTGTTCAGACACGGGTTTTTTTGCCAGAAAAGATACCTAAAAGCTTGTGAATGCGAAGAAAAGAATTGACAGTAAGGCCATAACGAAATAGCTTGTATGCAAGAATGAGGAAAATATGAAGATAAAAATGACAAAAGAATTCATCCAAAAGCTGCCTAAAACAGATCTGCATGTACATCTGGACGGCAGTGTACGCATTCCCACGATCATAGACTTGGCAAAACAGCAGAATGTGAAATTGCCCACTATGGACGAGAAGGAACTGCGCAAGATGATTGTGTGCGGCAAACACACTGAAAGCCTGGATGACTATCTGCGCGGCTTTGACATCGTGAATTTGGTGTTGCAAAGCAAAGAAGGACTCAAGCGCGCTGCTTATGAACTGGCTGAAGATGCAGCCAAAGAAAATGTTCGCTACATGGAGGTTCGTTACTCACCTATCCTGCATACTCATAACGGGCTGAAACTTACTGAGATATCCCAAGCCGTCATCGATGGATTGAAACAGGGTGAGCGGGATTTTGGTATCAAAACTGGTGTGATTATCTGCGGAATACGCAATATGGATCCCAATACATCCCTGAAGCTGGCAGAATTGGCCATCGCTTTCAAAAACAAAGGTGTGATCGGTTTCGACTTAGCCGGTGGTGAATACAATCACCCCGCCAAAGCTCACAAAGATGCCTTTGACCTGGCTTTGAAAAATAACCTGAATATCACCATCCATGCCGGTGAAGCTTATGGTCCGGAATCCATCCACCAAGCTATTCACTATTGCGGAACTCACCGCATCGGCCACGGCACACGGCTGGTGGAAGACGGTGATCTATTGAACTATGTAAACGACCATCGCATCCCCTTGGAGATCTGCATCAAAAGCAACTTCCACACCAAGGCCGTGGCAAACATCCAAAGCCACCCCCTCGATTTTTATATAGACTACGGACTACGGGTTACGATAAACACAGACAACCGTACCATCAGTGATACCACTGTTACAGACGAGTATATGCTGGCCATTAATGAACTGGGTCTGGATTACCCAATCGTGAAATATGTGATTTTGAATGGCTTCAAAAGTGCCTTCCTGCCTTATAAGGAACGTGTTCGCCTGATCAACCAAACCCTGAAGGAACTGGACGAAATAGAAGAAAGTGAATTGAAAACCAAGATTCAAGTAAAGGAAAACCTATAAATGATAGACATCATCAGACAGGCCTTTTCTGATGCCCAAAGGGTACTAGAATCCTTTGTTAAAGAAGAGGATAACCAAAAGATTATCGCCCGGATTGCCGAGCGGATTGCCGACGCTTACCGTTCGCAAGGCAAGGTGATCATCTTCGGCAACGGTGGCAGTATGTGCGATGCCATGCATTTCGCCGAAGAGCTTACCGGCAGATTTCACAAAGACAGAGAAGCCCTGCCCGCAATCGCCATCAGCGATCCCTCCCATATCACCTGTGTAGGCAATGATTATGGCTTCCACCAGATCTTTTCCAGAGGAGTGCAAGCCTTTGCCCAAAAAGGCGATGTGGTAATAGGCCTCTCCACCAGCGGAAACTCCGAAAACGTATCCGAAGGCCTGAGACAAGCTAGGGCAAGGGAATGCATTACTATCGCACTCCTGGGCGGAAACGGCGGCAAGATATCCGGAACCACAGACTTTGAATTGATCGTGAAAGCAGACACCAGCGACAGAGTGCAGGAAGTTCATACCATGATCCTGCATCTTTTAGTACAACTGGTGGAATATCAGCTTTTTTACTTTCCCCATCCAAGTCCCAAACTGGCTTAATAAACAAAGAAGGAAACCATGAAATACAATACCAAAACCCTGATCACGCTGCTGTTTGCCCTGTTGGCATTCGGCCTCTGGGCGGATTTCTACGACAGCGTGGAAGATCTGAGGGGCATGCCACTCTATTACGCCTCCAGGATCTGATAGACACCAATACCTACTCCAGCTATGATGGCGCTAAGGTATTCCTATTCCAAGAATTGGATAACAACAGCGGAACCGTCACCTGTGTCTATACTGGTAAGATCTATCCTATTGAGGATGATTACTCTGGTCAGAGCAATCCCAACACCGAACATACCTTTGCTCAAAGCTGGTTCACTCCTGAAACAAATGTAAAAAAATCGGACCTGCATCACCTCTTCATCACCACCATGCAGGTGAATTCTTCACGTGGGAACCTCCCTTTTGGCAATGTAGCCAGCACTGCAGCTTCGGATGTGTATTACGACGATACTCCCTGGCAGAGCTATAGGGGCAGAGACACCTGGCAGCATACCGTTTTTCAGGTGAATCCTCATTTCCGGGGCAACACAGCCCGCGCCATCCTATACTTCCATACCCGCTATGGTGATTCCCTCACCCAGGGTGGAGTAAACATGCTGGATACAATGATCGATTGGCACTATGCTGATCCCCCGGATGAAGCAGAAAGAAACAGAAACGACATGCTATATAGCTTTCAGGGAAACCGCAATCCTTTTGTGGACCGTCCTGAATTCGTTAACCGTATCTGGAATCCCAGTCCCTCCGATGATCCCGTTGTAGATCTGGTTCCGGCTCTGCGCATCGACAACATCTATCCCAACCCCTTCCGGGAAGTATTGAATGTAGCAATAGACGCCAAACCCGGCAGCAAAATAAGCGCCGGCATCTACAACCTGAAAGGCCAGCTTGTGTATTCCACTTTCTTGGAAGACAATCAACGAGACTTCTCTTGGAACGGGAAGGACGGCTATGGTAATGAAATGCCTTCTGGACTCTACTTTATCCGCATTTCCGGAAACGACGGCACTGACATTGCTAAAGTATTGTACACAAAGTAAGTCGTTATTGTGTATCACCTCATGGACCACTCACGTATGGTACCGGCTCTCGCTGAAGCGCCGAAAAGGAGGAGCCGCGTCCACCTTTACGAAACCAATGTCTCATGGACTGCTCACATAGATCCCCCTCCGTGGTTATGTGCGGTCTCGTCTGATGCGTTATTATAAGCGATTATCGCATTTTCGATTGACAAAAAAACACGACTAAAAAAGATTGCCAACATAGTGGGTGATTAGCTCAGTTGGTTAGAGCGCTACGTTGACATCGTAGAGGTCACTGGTTCGAATCCAGTATCTCCCACCACTCCGCAACACGGGTGATTAGCTCAGCTGGTTAGAGCGCTACGTTCACATCGTAGAGGTCACTGGTTCGAATCCAGTATCACCCACCATTCTCCTTCCCCCGGATTTCTTCTTCCTTTATTCTTCACAAGCATGCTACAGTTCTATCGTTACTTTTCCGTACAATAGAAAAGTCCCCATACTCTGTGAGTATAGGGACGTGTTGAGGTGTTTGATGAATTACTTGATTTCGATTTCTTTCTTGGGAGTCGGTTCCTTCTTCGGAATATTCAAGTACAGTACACCGTCTTCCATCTTGGCGCTAATCGCTGAAATATCGGCATTTTCGGGCAGATTCAGATTACGTCTGTAACTGCCATTAAAGCGTTCACAGCGATACATCGTTCCTTTCTGTTCTTCTTTTTTGTCTTCGCAGACTGCTTCGATGAGAAGCTGATTGTCGTGCACCGAGATATTTACGTTTTCTTTCTTGAATCCGGGCAGATTTGCCAGAATCTTATACTCTTTATCCTGTTCTGATATATCCATAGCCATAGCCCGGAAGTTGTCGTCAGAACTCTCATCTTCATAGACTCTATTGAAGAAGTCATCAAACAGGCTGAGCATATTGCTCATGGGTCGTATTTCGTTCATTCTGCGATATGGTACGAGTTTCATGGTAACCTCCATAACTTTAATGTTCTGCAGATATAATAACCGGAGTATCACAAAAAGCAAATAAAAAATTAGCAGTCCCTTTGTGAGACTGCTAACGTGGCTCGCAAGTGCTACTTGCTCAAGATCATCTTACGCGTTTGTACTTCGTTACCTGTCTCCAAACGGTACAGGTAGATCCCGCTACCCAGTTCTCGACCTTCATCGTCTCTACCATCCCAGACCAAACTCATCTGAGGAGTTCCGGGAATCCCCCGATATAGCTCCCGCAGCAGCTGTCCCTTGGTATTGTAGATCCTCAGCCGGGTCTCGGAGTTGGGATCGCTCAGGCTGAAACTGATTGTAGTTTCAGGATTGAAAGGATTGGGGTAATTCGGCTTTAGAACGGTTTGTAGAGCGGGATTCTGATTATCGTCGTTATCCATCCAGTTCCCAGTGGAAAATCTGAATGCATTGGAGAATCCGGACACAGAAAAGCTGTTTCTGGCAGCCACTCGCCAATAGATAACGCTATTTGCCGGCAGAATGTTTGGTACCAGCGATGTATCTGTCACATACTCCACCTCGAAAATCGGTGTTCCGAAGAAGGGATTTGTGGCAATCTGCAGCCAATAGCTCTCTGCCAGATAGGATGGAGTCCAGCTCAGTTCAGGGTCCAGAGCTTGGTTATACGAGAAATTTGCAGGGCTGAGCAGTTGTGGTTTAGCGGGCATTTCGCTTAGAGCTCCAGTGCTGAAGCTGAAAACTGAACTGTATTCCCCGGTGCCCACTTCGCTCACTGTTGCCACTCGCCAATAGTATGTGGTGAAGGGAGTTAATCCACTCGCCTGATACTCATTTGCTGTATGATTGAGGACGGATATCCCCATTGCTGAGAAGTATGGATCTTCGCTTAGCTGGAAGTTGTATGAAGTGGCACCGGCTACATTTTGCCATTGGAAATTGGGATTAGTAGGCATCCCTTCTGATTCCTGACCGGGATAGATCAGTGTGGGAACGGCGATCTGACTCACTATCGTAAAGGGAGTAAAGCTCTGATCCCAATGTCCGTTTGTGTTCAAAGAAAGCTTTATTATACAGTTGTCTGAATCCAATTCCGGCACTTCAGCCAATGTATAGCTGCCGTTGTTGGGAACTCCATTTGCCAAAACTTCCCAGTTAGTACCGCCATCGCTGCTAAACTCAATTTTCACAGTCCCATTGCTATTGCGCGATACCCAAGTGATCTGTTTTGAGGATCCGGAGAACCAGGTGACATTACTTTGCGGAGAGGTGAGCTGAATATCGGTTATACGCAGGTCAAAGCTTATGCTTTCCCCCATTGTTCCGACATTATACAGATACAATCCCCCTGGCAGGTTCCAAGTGGTAAAACCGCTTGGGATCGTGTATTCCGTAAGTCTGGTTCTTCCGCTGTCTGCTGACATTGCTGCCTGATACAATTGACCGTTAGTTGAGTTATTGTTTGCCAGTGGACGGTAGATATAAAGCTCATCGGGAGGGCCGTCGGCATTTCCTTCAATCGCTTGATAGAGGCGATAAACCACCAGTCCATAATCCGGCAAATTACCGTCATAGAGTCCATGCGGTTTACGGTATTCCAAGACATATTTGTTTTCATTGTTCCAAGAATTTACCAGATAGATGTTGTTATCCGAAGAAGATGCCACTGGTTGCAGGCTATAGCTGCCGGACTCTGTGATCACAGGCGGATTCGGTAACCACTGTCCATAGCGGTATTTCATCCATGCACTCATGTGTTGAGGGGGATTTGCATTGTTCGCCATCAGATCCCAGCTACCGATCGGCGTAATATCGGTAGTCTCATATCTATAAAGGTCCGGCGCGCCCAAGGAATGGAACATCTCGTGAGCGAGAACGCTGGCACCGCTACTATTCAAAGAATTCTCCAGTTGAAAATTAAAGTCCCACACCTGAGCACCCTGAATATAGGCGTTAGCTCCGTAAAGCACCCAGCGATGAGGCCAGAGTAACTCCGCCCAACCATCTGTAGTGCCTTGAATAATGAAACAAACATTGTCCACATAGCCGTCGTCATCTCCGTCAACATCGATGGTATCCGGAATCTGATCTGCCACAAAGGCCGAGGCATCTGCCAAAAGTGTGTGTTCCCGCTCGGTTCTCTGCCAATAATCGTCCGGATCGTAACCCTTGGGATTGCTGGAGTTATATGGGCTGTAATATCCCCGGGGATGGCTGTCCACATAGCTTACAATGGTTGTTCCGTCAGATTCTGGGAAAAAGAAGGAATCCACGCTCAATTGCCCATAGGAAGCTGCTAAAAAGTAGTTCTTCATGGAGTTGTAATTCTGGCTGTCATTGTTGAACATATCGTCGTAGTATGTTATTGGACGCATAAACTGCGGGCTGTCGCTGAAACGGATGAAGATCACCAGATTGTGAAAACTGCCTACATGAGGGGATTTTGCGTTGGTATAATCCCGCATATTGGATAAACGTTCATACTTTTTTCTGATCAGGTTTTTTGAAAGATTGACGCCTTTATCTATAGACAAGCGGGCAGGATTGTCTCTTCCCACCACCAAGTTGGTAGGTGCCACATTCTCGCCATCCTGTGCGGCGTAAACATAGTATCCCTTATCATCACGAACGATGCTGTAGTTATCTTTATCGTGCAGCCAGTTGTGAAATTCGTCTCCGGAGGCAAATATCTCTATCTTGCTGCCGTCAGGTTGCTCTGCAGGCACAGGCAAAAAGCTATGCGGGGCAGCCGCGAGACCCGCGATAAACAGTGTAATCAGTAATAGTAACAGGTTTCTTCTCATCAGTTTTCCTCTATCTGTTCAGGACATAATTTTGTGATTTTACGCATTTCTCTGTGCAGTTACAGCTATAGCTCTGCCTTAAGGGGACAATCTTGAGCCGGGAAGCAAAGAAGAATTGCTCCAGATCCAGCTCAAATCCGCCAAAATCGTCCAATAGCTCTTGACTGGCCAAGATATCTATACCACCAGCTATCAGGGAGATATCGCCCTCACGTGCAGGTTCGAAATGGAGGCGAAATACAGCTCCGCTGCAGCTTCGTTCTGCAACTACTATCCTGGGCATCCGCCCCTTTTTGGCGTAGAAAGCAAGCTTTTTCTCGATGTATGCCTTTGCGCTGGTGCTTATCTGTATCTGCATTTTCGTTGTTTCCTAAAGTACAATAAATGTCTCTTATACCTGAATGATATTCAATTTATATTCCACATACCAGATTATTTTTCGTCATCAGCAGCATTTGCTTGCAGCTATGCAAGAACTTGGAGTTGCGCAATCAGAGCGAATATATTCTGGTAAGACCCCGTCTATCCTCACCCTGTACTTCTACGGGTACCGAAGTAGATATCATCGGGTAATCATCGAGTGAGCACTGGAGGATAACGGCTTGATATCTAGTTCGGCAATCGCTGATCTTCAGAGTGTGAAGATGGTATTTTGCTGCGGAAGGGCACTGCTCATACAGCTTTCGCAGTCCACCCAATCTGCGGAGGATTCCGTTCCTCCGGAAGATAGAGGCATAACATCGGAATGCTACGATACAAAAACTATAAACCGTCACCCAAAGCTTCAAATCGCCCTCACTTGGACAAATGGGGATAACGCCTTATTTGGTGCGGAGATATGATGGACTATGTTTGGACTTGGACATTGAGATTTTGGACGTTTCTGGACGAGTTTGGATCACTGAAAGCTGTAAATTGAGCCGAAATCAGACTATATATGAACTTTGACTTTTCGCTTCAAAATGATCGATTCATAAAGCCGCAGATGAAGTGACACAACTCCGATCAAATAAATATCGGCACTCTGTTCCAGATCCTTAGTCCGAACGTCAATATCCAATGAAGAACCAGAACCTCTTTTAAAAATAATAAGATCGCTTCACAGCCTTTCGACCATGCTACTAAGCCGTGAAGCTGGTTCTTTTTGTCCCTTGCGGGAGCGGGATAAAGATATGGACAGTCTGTGCCCGCTTGGCAGGTCCGTAAACCAGCAAATTCCGGCAATGAGAGTATTGCAGACGCGGAAGCCGATGTTGTTGTTGCCGTTGTTCGGGTTGTTGTTGTTCCGATTGGCAACCCGGCAGTTGTTGGCATTGTTGTTCCAGTTACCGCCCCGTTTCACACGGTTCGACCCGCTCTATTATCTTTACCCGATAGTGTTGCAAATCCTTTTAACCAATTGATGTGAATCCGCATAATACGCAAAAGCAAGCATGCTCTGTACAGAACGGTACAAAGCCGTTTCATCGATCTGATTAGTTTTACACTGATATTGCCTGAGCTTTATCTTTGCTGCCAGGCGTCTGACATTCATGGCTTTCATCCTGATTAGATGCTGAAAGATCCTGAAGCCCAAAAACGGCAATCCGTGAATGCGGCTATTAAGCAATACACTGCCTGGCTTCACTGCCAAATGCAATTCCTCTTCCAGATACTTTTCACACATCCAAAATGCCACTTTCAGATCTGATTTACTATTTGAAAAGAGGATCATGTCGTCCATATACCTGATATATGGAAGGTGCAGTTTCTCCGACACAAAGTGATCGAAACCATCCAGATACACATTGGCAAAAAACTGGCTGGTAAGGTTCCCGATCGGTAAACCTACGCCCTTGGGATTGGCGCCGTTGAGATTGCTGGTATCCAGGACCTTTCCGATCAGAGCCAGGATGTATGGGTCTTTGATCTTGCGCTCTATCAACTTCATCAGCACCTGATGATCGATGCTGTCAAAGTACTTGCGGATATCCAGCTTCAGATACCAATCAAAGCGTCTAAGGAAGCGCTGCGCTTGTTTTACCGCTGCCAAGCTCCCCTTATTCTTACGAGTAGCGTAGGAATGATGAATAAAACTCTTCTCGAAAACAGGCTCTATCGTGGCAATCAGAGCATGATGCACCACCCGGTCGCGAAAGCTTGCCACGCTGATCGTGCGCTCTTTGGGTTCATAGATCTGAAAGTAATGGTACGCTCTGGGTTGATAAAGGCCATCCTTCAGTTCACTTTGTAGCTGGCAGAGTTCCCGGTCGATGTTGAAAACATACTCTGCTGCCTCAGGATTGGCCTTATGACCCTTCAAAGCCCTCTGACAGGCTGCATAGAGTACAGGGAAACTACACAAATCGTCATATAGATATCCGTATCTTTTCATTGGCTTTTGCCCCAGCCGCCCACCATCACTCCCGTGTCATTGATTGCCTGGCTGATGTGCTGATACTGGCTGATACTGATATACATACGCTTTTGGCTCAAATAGAAGAAGACCCGCAGTTTCTCCAAGAGCAGATTCATGCGCTTCAACAGCGCCTGGCGTTCCCTGGTGTAGATCGCCTCCACGATGAGCTCCAATATCTCCAGGGCATAGTCCGTGATCCGGCTCCCGATGCTGAAGCGAACCGTGCGAGGATACTTCTCCACAGTGTTCAGTATCCAATCCAGCGTATCAAGCCATTGGACATAGATCGGGTACTGCTGGTTCTTGCTCATCGCTAATGTTCTCACTGATTATCTGCAATACTGTCTCGCTATATTCTTGCACCTTTTTAGCGCTTATCATCTGGATGTTTTTTAGCTCGTTACCGGTCTTTGGCTGTTTAATGGCAATTTGCTTTAGCTGGTTATTGGTAAATAGCAGATAGGGAGGCACCCCCTTTTCCGCAGCCAGTTCGTTACGCCATTCTTTGAGCGCAAGAAACAAGCTTTTCTGGGCATCTGTCTCAAGCTCAATGTCCTTGGATCCGCCTATTTTCTCTGTTTCATACTCGATGGCAAAGGTCCAAAAAAACTTCGAGTTCTGCCGAAAAAAGCGCTTCTCGATGCTGATCACGCTCTTACCAGCCAAAAAAGTAGCCAGAACGGAATCATCAAAACTCTTCCGGACGGGGTCGTATTCCAGGGTGAAAATCCTTAGCATCTGAGTTCCAAAGCGCAAACAGATCTTCTTTTCTTTGGGAAAGAAAAGAAACAAAAGAAAACCTGAGTCCCAGTGTAGCCGCATAGCCACCTTCGCTCCCTTGCTGCGCTTAGGTGAGCTCCGGTGGCTATGCTTAACTGAGTGCTTAGCTTATTCATTTTCAAAGTAAAAAGGTAAGAACCCCATAAATTTACAGACCTGCCCTGCAGACGCGGAAGCCGAAGTTGAAGTTGCCGTAGTACGGGTCGCCGTAGCTCCGATAGGCAACCCGGCAGTAGCCGGCATTGCCGACCCAGTAACCGCCCCGCTTCACACGGTACGACCCGCTTGCAGGACCTGTCGGATTACTACTTGGACTGCTACTGTAATAGCTGCTGGAATACCAATCCCAACACCATTCCCAGAGGTTGCCGCTCATGTCGTAGGTTCCTATGCCGTTGGGGGCTTTAGTGCCGACGGGTTTACTGCCATAGGGTGAGTTATTGCCACTGTACCAAGCCACGGAATTAACGTCGTTAGATCCTGAATAAAGATATTCAGGGGTGTTTGTAGCTCCCCGGGCGGCGTATTCCCATTCCGCCTCTGTGGGCAAACGGTAGCCGTTGGCGCTCCAGTTGCAGATTGCTGCGTTCCAGGTGCTGTTGTTTGAGGAGGGCACAGAACCCCAATCGACAGGATCAGTAGAGCCGGAGATACTGTAAACGGGAGTAAGACCCTCCGCCATACTGCGCAGGTTACAATACTTCAGAATCGCATACCAGGATACATAATAGGCAGGGTAATTATCCCCCAGTCCATAATTACTTGTCCAGCTTGAACCTGGTTGCATATACTGGGAATACTCAGCCTGTGTGACCTCGTATTTGCCTATGTAGAACGAGTTCAAGGTAACGCTGTGTGTCGGCAGTTCATCGCTACCCCCTGAACCAGTGGTTCTGCCCATGATGAAGGTGCCGCCGGGGACGTAGATCATCTGGCCGGGTGGAGGTGAGCTGATCGTATAGGTGGCGCTGGCGGTGGCGCTGGGCGTCCAGCCGTCCTTGAATCCCTTGGCCTTGATGGTTTTAGTTGATGTGACATTGATCGGTGTGCTGTAGGCTGGAGATGTTGCCGTTGGCTCGCTGCCGTTGGTGGTATAACGGATCGTCGCGCCTGTGGTGGTGCAGGATATGCTCACGCTCTGGGAAGATGTGTAAGTCCCGCCGGGGGGACTGAACGTGGGGGTGGCTACAGTTCCGGAGGGTGTTATAGTATAGGTGGCGCTGGCGGTGGCGCTGGGCGTCCAGCCACTACGAAATGCCTTGGCTTTGATGGTTGTAGTCGTACTTACAGTGATTGGGCTGCTATACTGGGTAGATGCTTCAGTAGGATCACTGCCATTAGTAGTAAAGCGGATCGTGGCACTTGGAGTAGTACAGCCAAGAGTTACATTTTGGGTTGTACTATATGTACCGCCGGAAGGATTGAAAGTAGGAGTAGCTACGATGCTCGGGGCTTCGGCCAGAACTGTACTATGATTGATAATATTCGGGATAGTATAGTTTGCCACATATCCCAAAGCATCGAAATTTACCCCGCAATCTACAGCATATCCACCGGTAAGGACCCACCAGGGGTCCAGGCTTGTATCTGCGTTCAGACTTAGGTATGCTTTCCCATAAACCCAGGGTCCAGTTATACCATAAAGGTTTATCTCAAATCGAGGTCCAGCATCTATGGTAGATTCCATAGATGCTGTTAGAGAAGGTGGAATATAATCAAAGTTAAGATTTCTTTCCTGATATGTAGTCCAATCGGGTTTGTCGTAAACCATACCTGCTGAAAGAGTTGCGGAAGCTGAAACAGATGTTGATACTGAAGCCTGTCCGTTTGCATCGATATTCAAAACAATGACAGCTTTGGGCACTATAACGATGGGGACAGGACCAACATAAAAGGTAACCGGAACAAAATAGTGTTCGTATAATTCAATGGATCTGTCGTAATCGAAACTGCCGTTCACTGAAAAGCCAAGATCTCCATTAGAAGTAACAAAAGAACCTGCTTTGACATAATGCAAACCTTGAAACAGACCGATTTTTACCATCAACTCGTAGCCTAAGGTCAGGGTCAACTCGCCATCTATGTTCAAGGTGATATTACTTCCCAGGTTGAAATCCTCATCAATGGAATAAGAAAAATCGTAGGGATTCTTCGTGTCTTGTTTGAAGATAATGCCGTCAATCAAAGCGCGAGAAGTTTCGATGTCTGATGTCTTCATGTCCTGGGTAATATTCAGATCAAGCTGGTCAAAAGCATCTTCCAACCTGGCATGCTCCGTAGCGACAACGAGTTGTCCGTTTTGTTCCTCATAACTAATTACTTTGCGCAAGAGACCATGCGGCGCTGCTTCCGTGGGGGCAGAGACGATGATATTGCCTTCTTGTATCAAGTCTATATCCGTATCAGCCGGAAGAACTACCGAATCTTCGGCTACTTCGATAATCTCATTTCCCGTTGTTGATGGTATTACTTGAGTTTCTTCGTTTACAATTGGTTCTGATTCCGGATCATCCGGTTCAGTTGTTTTTTTGCTGCAGCTCATGAGCATCACGAGCATCACGATGACCACGACTAAGATAAGAAGCAATCGCCTTGTTTTCATTTTGTACCTCCAATACAATACTCACATTGCATACTTTATTTATACTTCATCTCTCATAATTTATATGCAACTTTGATTCCAAGCGAGAGCTGCATCGTAAGAGATTGATATCTATTGATATAGTATAGTCTATTATGCTTCCGCTGTGGTTGTTATTACCACAAGTATCGAGTGAATATCTGTATTCTTGAGCTTGCATATGCTTTTATAGCAGTCAGATAGGCAATTGTGGTAGATTCTACCTCAGAAGTGGTAAAAAATACCACGCTTTCCATACTCATCATCAACTTGCGTAGTCAATCATGGCAGATATTATCTCAATGCTCAACTTGAAAAGCTTTAGTCAGGATTGCTTCCTCGACTTTATCTAGTGTCGAAACTCATTCAAAATTACAGAAACTTATTGAAACAACCGATTTTTTCAGGTAATATTGAGCTAACTGTCATCTCCCATGCCTGTCAAATACATCCCAAACACTGTTTAAGCCCGGCTTGGGAGTCTTTGGGATGTTCATGGTATGCGTAGTCGGGATAAGGATGTGAGTATCGACAAGAATCTAATTGACATAAAACCCAAGTTCGGAAGAATTGAACATAAGTTCACATCAAACACCGAACTCAATACCGATAAATAGGAGATAAGATGCCACGTGCCAAGAACTTACGTACACTGCAGGAGCTGCCAATAGTGAAGGGATTTCGCCCGTTATGGATGCGAACTAACTACAGGCAGGCGGTAACTCTGAATCTGGAAGAGTACGAAGTAATCCGGTTGATCGATTATGAAAATCTCATCCAAGAGCAGGTAGCAGAATTGATGAATGTCTCCAGACCCACCGTTACCCGCATTTACGAGAGTGCGCGCAGAAAGCTGGGAACAGCTTTGGTGGAAGGCAGAACTTTTGTGATCGAGGGTGGAGATGTGCAGATGTCCAATACATATTATCAATGCGAAGAATGTCAGCATCGTATAGCGCTTTGTCCTCATGAGGAAAGCCCCCGCGTATGTCCCGCTTGCGGTTCCGAACGCATCATTTCTTTGGCAGATTGCTTTATACGTGGTTGCCGTCGTTGCAGAAGATGTAGATAAAGGAGAATACATGAAAGTAGCAATTCCAGTAACACAGGGAAAACTCAGTTCACACTTTGGTCACTGCGAGGTTTTCGCGGTTTTCCAAATTGAAGATAACAGGATTGTTAAGGAAGAAATGGTAGATCCTCCGGTACACGAGCCCGGATCTCATCCCAGGTTCCTGCACGAGATTGGGGTTAGCGTGGTTATCTCCGGTGGGATGGGTATGAAAGCTCAGGAACTGATGAATCAGAACGGCATTGAAGTGATCATCGGAGTATGTCCCCTGCCCCTCAGAGAGATCGTGGAAATGTATTTGCAACACAAATTAGAAAGCGGCGAAAACCGCTGTGACCACTAATGCGCATCGCTATCGCCAGCGGTAAGGGTGGTACGGGAAAGACTACTCTGGCAGTAAACCTTGCTCTCTTTGCCGCCGAGAATGAGCCCGTCTTGCTGATGGATCTGGATGTGGAAGAGCCCAATGGCAGCATCTTTGTGGAAGGCGAATTGCAGAATGAGACTGTTGTCTATCGGGAAGTTCCACAGTGGGATCAAAGCGCTTGCACTCTGTGCGGAAAGTGTAGTTCCCTATGTGCTTATAATGCACTGTTAAAGCTGGGCGAAACAATTCTGGTGATGCCAAATTTATGTCATTCCTGCCATGCTTGCAGTGAGCTTTGCCCCGCGGAAGCCTTGCCAATGAAGCAAGAAAGCCTGGGCAAGCTGCGCCATCTGCAAAGTGGAGATTTGAGATTTGTGGAAAGCAAGCTGGATATCGGTTTGGAGCAAGCATCTCCCTTGATCGCAGAAAGTCTGAAGTATGCAGACAAGATGTTTCCCGACATAGGTTTACAGATTATTGACAGCCCTCCCGGAACAGCTTGTGCGATGCTCTCTTCGGTAAAAACTGCAGACTTTGTAGTGTTGATCAGCGAGCCTACTCCCTTTGGTTTACACGATCTGAATCTCGCCGTAGAGACGATACGCCAATTGAGCATTCCCTTTGGCGTGGTGGTGAATCGCGATGGTATTGGGAATGATGATATTTATAAGTACCTAGAGCAAGAAGGTATTGTGCTATTGGCGCGGATACCTCATCAACGCAGGATCGCCGAGATCTATTCGCAAGGAGGGTTGTTGTACAAAGCAATCCCGGAAATCCGGACTGCACTGGACAAAATACTCTGCTATGCAAAGGGAATACGATGAAAGAAATAGTAATCATATCCGGAAAAGGCGGAACCGGCAAAAGCTCAATCTGCTGTGCCTTGGCTCATTTGTGGAAGGATAATGCGGTAATCGCAGATTGTGACGTTGATGCTGCCGATATGCATTTGATTCTGCATCCGCAAAGCTCTGACAGCAAAGATTTCTTCAGTGGGATAAAGGCGACAATCGAAGTATCGACTTGCAGTTCCTGTGGTTTGTGCGCCTCGGTTTGCCGATTTGGCGCAATCTCCGAACATGAGGGCAAGTATCTGGTAAACCAGCTGGATTGCGAAGGTTGCGCATATTGCTATCGCATCTGCCCCACGGGAGCTATCAGCATCCCAGAGCAGAAAGTTGGGCAATATCACATATCACAGAGCAGGCTGGGCTGCACACTGATCCACGCACAACTGAATATCGGGGCGGAAAACAGCGGCAAGCTGGTCTCGAAAGTAAAAAGCGTAGCGAGGCATCAAGCCAAACAGGAACACAAGGATTTCCTTCTGGTGGATGGCTCTCCGGGAATCGGTTGCCCCGTGATTGCGTCTCTTTCCGGAGCACATTTAGTGATACTGGTTACAGAAGCCAGCAAATCTGGCTTTAGCGACCTGAAACGAGTGTGGGAACTGGTAAAAAGATTCAATATCCCGGGAGCTTGTATAGTAAACAAGGCAGACATAAATTCTGCTATCTGTAAAGAAATCAAAGAGTATCTACGTAAGGAAAAAATCCTGGCATTGGGTGAGATTCCCTATAGCGAGGATTTTCCTGCCGCCATCTCAATGGGAAGGACATTAATAGAACAAAACGAATCAACATGGCGTCCGATCTTTGAAAAGATGGGGAATGCCATAAAGGAGATATTGTGAAAATAATCTTTACATCCAGCGGAGAAGGCTGGGATGCCAAAATTGATCCCCGCTTCGGCAGGACAGACTTCATCTTGCTGTACAATGAAGAGACAGATGAACTGAGCAGCATAGATAACAGAGAAATCCAGGGCGTGGCACATGGTGCTGGGCCTAAAACGGCAGAAAAGATCTTCAACCTTGGCGCAGATGTCTTGATCACTGGTAACGGCCCCGGTGGCAATGCTGCCTCCATCTTGAGCAAAATGCCGCTGAGAATATATATCAAAGCTAGTGGAATGACTATTCGCGAAGCTTATGAGGCCTATAAGAACAATAAACTAACAAAAGGAGCATAGGATGCCTAGAATGGATGGAACAGGACCTTGGGGCATGGGACAATTGGGCAGAGAAATGGGCCCCTGCGGCAGGGGAGCCGGTTGTGGTAGAGGACGCGGTTTGGGTGCACGCTTCCGTACTCGCTTGACAGATAATGCTGGATTTTCAGACATGTACCCTTATAACAAAGACTCGCTTCAGACTCAGAAGCAAGAGCTTGAAGCTCAATTGAACTGGATTAATAATGAACTGAATAAGGAACAGTAAATGACAGACGAGAAAGACCAAAAAGACCTCCAAGTTCAAGCGAACCTGAAGAAAATCAAACACCGCATTATAGTAATGAGCGGCAAAGGCGGTGTGGGCAAAAGCTTTGTAGCCACAAACTTGGCTTATGGCCTGGCCATGCAAGGCAAAACCGTGGGCATTCTGGATGTGGATGTGCACGGACCTTCAGTGGTAAAACTCACAGGCATCGAAGGCATGGGAATCCCCACTGCTGTAAACGGCATGCCGGCACCTATTAAAGTACTGTCCAACCTCTATGTGCTTTCTGTGGCATCGCTGATCAAATCCGAAGATAGCGCACTGATCTGGCGCGGACCCATGAAGATGACCTTGATCAAGCAGTTCTTCAGCGATTTTGAGTGGCCGGAATTGGATTATTTGGTAATTGATTGCCCTCCGGGAACTGGCGATGAACCGCTTTCCGTAATACAAACCATGGGCACATTGGATGGCGCTGTGATAGTAAGCACTCCTCAGGATTTGGCTGTTTTGGACGTCAAGAAATCCGTGAATTTCGCCCAGCAATTGAATCTGCCAATCTTGGGACTGGTGGAAAACATGAAGTACTTCCGCTGTCCGGATTGCGGAAAGACAACCAGGATATTCAGTGGTAATGGGTTGGAAAGATTGATCTTCGACCATCAATTGGATCTCTTGGCTGAACTGGAAATGGATCCCAACATTGGCCTTTCTGCAGATCAGGGTAAGCCATACATCTATTTCTACAATAAAATGCCCTCGGCGCAGAACCTGATGGATATGGTGCTGAAAGTACTGGAAAAAGTAGAAGAAGCAAAATAACATCAAGGTCTATATTGCTAACCGGGTACAAACATCGACCTCACAGACAGAATGCCTGCCTTTGAGATACAAGGATATTTGGATCCGGTTCAGCATTTATAGAGCTTCAATTTTCCCATGTGACGATAAATTTATATTGACGGATTTCTGAATCCTCGATAGCATGCAAACGAAGTTAATTTTGTGTTATTATGTGATAAATCTATGCCTAAAATAGAGATCTTGACTGTGGAGGAAAGATGCTGCAAGGATCTTATGTTGCACTAGTGACGCCATTCAAAAATGGCAATGTGGATTGGAGTGCTCTAGAAAACCTGATTAATTTTCATTTAGACAACGGCACAGACGGGATACTGCTTCTTGGTACCACCGCCGAAGCAGCCGCCTTGGCAGGGGATGAGAAAGACGCCCTCCTTCGCTTCGCACAACAGAGGATTGCCAAAAAAGTCCCGGTAATGATTGGAACTGGTACGAATAACTACATGCAGAGTCTCGCCAACACCAAAAAGGCAGAGGAATTTGGTGCGGATTATGCCCTTGTAATCACTCCCTATTACATAAAACCCACTCAAAGTGGCATGTACGAATACTTTAAAAGCATAGCGTCCAAAGTAAACATCCCGATCGTGATCTACAATGTTCCCGGACGCACTGGAGTGAATATCTCCCCTGAGACCACCATACGCCTTGCTCGTGAATGCCCCAATATCGTCGGTATAAAAGAGGCCAGTGGCAACCTTGTACAAGCTACCTTTATCCTGAGAGACGCCCCAGATGGCTTTAGCCTGATGAGCGGGGAAGATGCCCTGAACATGCCTCTGATGGCGATAGGAGCCAAAGGGTGCATTTCGGTAACTGCAAATGTTGCTCCAAGATTGATGAGTGAACACATGTCCAGTTGCCTAAATAACGATTTCACCGCAGCCAAAGCTCAACATGCCTATTTGGCGCAGTTGAATCACTTGATGTTCATAGAAACAAACCCCATCCCAGCCAAAGAAGCACTGCATATGATGGGCTATATGGATCTGGAATTCCGTCTACCCCTCTGCAAAATGCAGGATAACCACCGCGAGATATTACGCGAAGGGTTGAAAGCATATAATCTCATCTGAAACAATCTTAAGGAATACACTCATGAAGAAAACCAAGCTATTACATGGCTTTGAGCTGATTCAAAGCCAGGAGATTAGCGAAATCAACTGCAACTACAATCGCTACCGTCACCGAAAGAGCGGAGCAGATCTGATTTTTCTGGCATGCTCTGACAACAATAAAGCATTCAATATCACCTTCAAAACCATCCCAGAAGACGATACGGGATGCCCGCACATTTTGGAGCACTCTGTGTTGAACGGCAGCAAGAACTACCCCGCAAAAGGCACCTTTATGGAACTGGTAAAGGGTAGCCTGAATACATTCATAAACGCCATGACCTCAGCCGACTGGACCAGCTATCCCGTTGCGTCCACAAATGATAAAGACTTCATAAACCTGATGCGAGTGTATTTGGATGCAGTGCTGTATCCCAGAATCTACGAAGAATCACGCATCCTGGATCAAGAAGGCTGGCACTACGAACTGTTTAGCGAAGATGCCGAGATAAACTATCGCGGTGTGGTGTACAACGAAATGAAGGGCGCATTTTCGTCTGTCGATAGCATAATAAACCGCTATTGTCAGCATGCTCAATTCCCGGATACTCCTTATGGCTTCGAGAGCGGTGGCGACCCAGATTCAATTCCGGAGCTTACACAAGAGAAATTCACACAATTCCATAGCAAGTATTATCACCCCTCAAACAGTAAAATTTGGCTGTATGGAGACATGGATATTGACGCCACGTTGAAGATCATCGATGAAGAGTATCTCAGCAACTTCGATGATCCCGGGATCAGGATTGAATTACCTGAACAAAAACCCTTTAAGGCGCTCAAACAAATAGATTGCCAATATCCTTTGGGCGACGATACGGATCCCACGGATCAATATTATCTGGCCTTGAATTTCACCTATGGGAAGGTCACGGATACTTATCTAGATCAAAAGCTCTCGCTTCTATGCGAATTACTGATGTACTATCCCGCTTCCCCTCTGAAAAACGTGATTCGGGAATCGGGCTTGTGCAAGGATTCCACCATTTCAGTGCAAAATGATATTCTTCAGCCCACAATCACAATCATCTGTAAACAAGTTCAAAAGGACAAGCTAAAACCTCTTAGTGAGCTCATCCGCAAAGAATTGAGCCGGATATCGAAAGAGGGATTCGACAAAAAGATGCTGGAAGCGATGATAAATTACAAAGAGTTCTTCCTGCGCGAAGCTCAATTGAATCGCTTTCCCAAAGGTTTATTCTACAATTTATACTGCTTGGGCTTATGGAATCATGGCGGCGACCCTAGCAACTTCCTGGCCTTTGAAGGTTACCTGAAAGAATTGCGTAGGGGCTTGAAAGAACCCATGTTTGAGACTCTTGTCCAAGAGGTCTTTTTGGAGAATACACACAGTACTGAAGTTCATTTTGAGCCGATTCCTGGATTGATCGCAAAGCAAGAAGCAATTACCAAAGCTAAGCTGGATGCATATAAGAAAAAGCTGAGCAAAAAAGAGATAAGCGAACTGATAGCCTACAACAAAGATTTGAAAGCTTGGCAAGAAGCTTTGGATAGCGATGAAGATATCCAGAAAATCCCGCTGCTCAACCTTAGTGATGTGGATTCCAAAGCCCAATCGCTACCCTGCGAAAGCGATATCCAGGGGACATACACAATACTGAAGCACCCCGTGCATACCAATGGGATAGTTTATCTGAAGGCTTTTTTCGACCTTTCTCATGCTAATGTCCAAGACCTGCCCTGGATAAAGCTCTATACACAGCTCTTGGGGCAAATCAACAGCGAAAACTTCAGCTTTGGTGACCTTTCCAACGAAATCAGCAACAATACCGGTGGCATAAACCTGTATGTTGATGTGGCAAACAGCTATCAGACTCCTGATGACATTCTGCCCAAACTGGTACTCTCCGGTAAAGCTATTGCTTCCAAGACTGCCAAATTGATGGATCTTTGTACTGAATATGCCCTGAGACCTGCCTTGGACAATCCCTCTCGTATCAAAAGCCTGATCATGGAATTTAAGACTGCCATGGAGCATAATGTGATAAACAGCGGAATGCAGATAACCGTGCAAAGAATGTTTGCTCCCTTCTCGCAGTATCATGCCTTCAAAGATAAAATCAACGGTTTGGACTATCTGAATTTTCTCCGTGATCTAGCCAATAACATGGAAAGTGATATCGATAAGATCATAGGAGAACTGAAATGGGTTCAGTCGCATTTCTTCAATATTCACAAAGCCATATTCAGCATAACGGCAAATGAAGAGCTGATAGATGATGTAGTAAATAAATTACCTGCCTTCACGAAAGAGTGTGGCACAGACGAACATCCGGCTGTGGAAAATGAATTTATCACGAGCAGCACCAATGAAGGAATTGCCGCTCCGATCAAGATCCAGTATGTAGTCCAGGGCGGAAACTTTTTCCGCAAAGGCTATTCCTACTCCGGCCGCCTGCGTGTATTGGCAAACATCCTCAGCAATGAATTCCTCTATAAAGAGCTGCGAGTGAAGGGTGGAGCTTACGGTGGCGGGACCAGTTTCGGTATGGACGGATATCAGTATTTCTATTCTTACCGGGATCCAAACCTCCGTGAAAGCCTGGATGTCTACAGTAATGTCCCGGAATTCATCCGCAGCTTCAAATGCAGTAAACGTGACATGAACAAATACATCCTGGGCGAGATTTCTCAGTTGGATTATCCCAAAACACCAGAAGCCATGGGAACTACTGCCGCGATGGATTATATCACCGGATTTACTCAGGAAGACCGTCAACAAATCCGCGATGAAGTACTCAGCACAAATCTGGAGGACCTGCGGCAATATGCAGATTTGATTCAAGCTATATTGGACAAAAATCATTACGCCGTAATGGGAAACGAAGCCAAGATCAAGGATGCGGCAGATCTGTTTGATATGATCACACCCTTGTTCAAAAAGTGAAACAGAAAGATAAGAAAAGAACCAAAAAATATACCGGCAGGCTGAAAAACATCTGTCTGCCGGATCTTGATATATTGGACGACGAACATCATGACATAGGCTTCAAAAGCTCTCGCAGCGCTCATAAACGAAACCTTGTGTTAAAAAGCGATACCGAGCTTAGAAAAGCCAGGGTAATCGAGGTGATGAGTAATTACCAATGCCGGATCAATCTTGACGACAAACAGGTCAACGCCTCAATCGGCGGACGTCTGAAACAGTTCAAGAATGAGAGTAGCGGCATTTTGGCCGTAGGGGACTATGTGGAAGTGGACATTACTTACGAACCCGACTACCGCATCGAGAACATTCTGCCGCGCAGAAACAGCATGATCCGCTACAGCGGCGGCTCTTTTCAAAAAGAGATCACCCTGGCTGCAAACATCGACCAAATTGTAATCACAAGCTCCTGGCGGATGCCAATCTTCAAACCGGGATTGGTGGACAGATATCTCATCATGGCAGCGAAATTCAACATCCGGCCCATTCTGGTGCTGAACAAGATTGACCTCTGTGAAGATTTTGATGAACTGGAGGATGAGATAACCTATTACAAGGATTCTGGCATCAGAGTGATTCTCACTTCTGTGGTCGATGGTCGTGGCATGGAAGAACTTAAAAATGAATTGAGGGATAAAGACTCTGTGTTTTCCGGACACTCCGGAGCAGGAAAAAGCTCTCTGATAAACTCTTTGGAGCCGGGACTGGAGTTGCTAACAGCCGAGATAAGCGATTTCAACGAGAAAGGCAAACATACCACCACTCAAGCTCTGATGTTACCCTTTAGTTTTGGCGGATACCTGATAGATACACCTGGGATCAAGACACTTACTCTACATCAGCAGGACAAAGAATACATCCCCAAGCTATTTCCGGGCTTCGATCGCTTCTATCCCCAGTGTCTGTTCCGGGATTGCACCCACATCCACGAAGAAGGTTGTGCGGTGCTGTCAGCAATGGAAGAAGGCAATCTAGACCCTTTTCGTTATGAATCCTATAGATGGATAATGGACAATATATGAGAAACTTCGCCGTTTACATAAATCCCGGTTTTGCAGACAAAGCCAGCATATTCTGTTTGCTGTACCGACTCAAGGATGAAGATAAGAGCCAAAACACATCCGGAAAGGAATTGCTTTTCTTTGGAGAACTCAGCCAGAAAGACATCCTGCAAGAGCCCGTTCAAGTAGTCGATTTTTACCACAAAAACAAGGGAGTATCCATAGATTGCATTTTAGTCTTTGGCGGTGATGGTACCATCCTGAAAGCCAAAGATTTGGCCTTGAAAACCGGAGCTCCCATTCTGGGTATCAATCTGGGTTATCTGGGCTTTCTATCCGAGAGCACACTTCCGGAGATTAGCGCTTCCATCCGCGATTTGGTAGCAGGCAAGTACAAGATTCTATCCCGCATGCTGATTACTTGTACGCTGAAACGAGGAGACCGGGTAATCCGGCAAGGACAGGCATTGAATGACGTGGTAGTGTATAAAGGTGAAAATCCCGGTTTGATAAATGCCCGCATCTTTGCCAAAGGACGCTATGTGTTCGATGCCCGTTGCGACGGAGTAGTGGTTTGCACTCCCACAGGTTCCACAGCCTATTCACTATCCGCTGGAGGACCCATTCTTGCACCTCAGATGAAGGCCATGGTTCTCAGTCCGCTCAATCCGCATTTACTCACGATTCGTCCCATGGTATTCCCCGCCGAGGAAAAACTGTGTCTCAAGATCTATAGACTCTCCCAAAACGCATGGCTTCAGATCGATGGCAGTAATGTCTGCCCGGTACAGGAACAGGATGAGTTACACATCACCGCTTCCCCCCACGAAGTTCGTTTTATCAAACTCTCCAAACGCACTTTTTTCCGTATTCTGCGTAACAAGATGCACTTGGGAAAATAATGCTGAGCGAAATCTATATCAAGAACTACATACTCGTTCCTGAACTAAGGATGAAGTTCAATCCCGGTCTGAGCGTTATCACCGGAGAAACTGGAGCCGGGAAGTCGATCCTGGTAGGCTCCATCGGGATCATCCTGGGCGACAGCCCCGCAGGATTGGAAGCTTGGGACAAAGATCACGCCATCTACCTGGAGACATGCTTCAAGCAAGGTGATAACGACGAGCTTAATGCCCTCCTGCAAGAGATCAACAACGATCAGGAAGAAGAGCTCATCCTGGCAAGAGAGATCTCTCAGAATGGCAAGTCTGCCTACTACATAGGTGGACGCAGAGTCTCGGCAGCCGTAATGAAATCCATAAAGCCCCTGCTGCTGGATTTTCATCATCAGCGGGATCAACAGAAGATACTGCTCTCCTCCTATCAATTGGAGATAGTGGATCGCTTTGCCGGATGCGGGGACTTACGTGAGCGTTTTCGACGAGATTGGATAGCTCTGAAGCGGCTTCGGGCAGATTTGGATGCCATGCAAAAAGAGCAAGAAGAACAACGCCAGATGATCGAACTGTATCGCTATCAATTTGCGGAATTGGAGAGCGCAGCCATCAAACCGGGAGAAGATTTGTCCCTGCAAAAGGAATATGAATTACTCTCCCACTCCATGGATATCCTCAGCTTGGGCAACACCATGAATCAAGCTCTATTTGAAAGCGAAAACAGCATATTTGACCAGTTGGGACACTTTGCCTCACAGCTGGAGCAGTACAAGGGGCTGAACAACGCTCTTCAGAATGTAGTTCAGAACCTTACCGAAGCATTGGAAGCCCTGCGCTCCACCTCCTTTGAGCTTTCGGGTATTCTAGATAACCTCAATCCCGATCCCACCCGCATCAATGAGATCGAAGAACGTCTGAACCTGATCAACTCTCTTCTGCATAAGCACAGGGTAAAGAGTGTGGAAGATTTACTACAGCTATTTGAGCAACGCAAAGCCGAGATAGCTGCAGCGCAAAACATTGACAGTAGTATCATAGAAGCCCGTAAAAAGATGGATGAGAGCATCTTAGCCATCATCAAACAAGCAGACGAGTTAAGCCGAATCCGTAATGAAGCAGCACAAAGATTAAGCAGGGACTTGGTGCAAAGCATTCGCAATTTGGGCATGAATGATGCCCGCTTCAAGATTAAGATTGACAAAAAAAGAGAAATTGAAATAAACAAGCAAGATGCTTTACTTGCATATTCAGAAACAGGACAGGATAGCGTTGAATTTCTGTTCTCGGCAAATACCGGCAGCGAATTGAAGAATCTTGCTGCAGTTGCCAGTGGAGGAGAGATGAGCCGCATCCTATTGGGAATAAAGGAAGTATTGGTTAGCAAAGAGAGTGCAAGGCTTCTGATTCTGGACGAAATTGACGCTGGGATCGGAGGTAAGACAGCCGATAAAGTTGCCGCTTGCATTGCTCAGATAGCAAAAAAGCATCCTGTTCTTTGTGTTACTCATCTAGCACAGATAGCAGCCGTTGCAGACACTCATATCGCGGTTGTGAAAAGCGCAGAGTCCAGAACCAGCGTGAGCCTAAGCGTTCTAGACAGAGACGAGCGTATTGCCGAATTGGCCAGAATGCTTTCCGGCAGCGCTTCACCTCTTGCACTGAAGCACGCAGAGGAACTTATAAATAGACATAATAAAGAGGAATTAAGTGAGCAAAAGATCTAGAAGCAGAGCTAAAGGTATAGCAGTATTTGTGGTTTTTTTGGCACTGGTTGCCACCATTATCCAGTATGAAAAGAGCAATACCGGAAAGGTGAATATCGATTTTAAAACCAGCACCAATGAATACAGGGATCTGATGTTTATAAACAAAGCTCAGGTACAATTCAGCGCCAAAGATATCGCTGCAGCCCAGGAAGGAATAAACCGGATCATCAATGAAAAGGGAAAGCAACGTATCCGCAAACAAAACGAGAGCAACTTCGGGGCATACCTGTTTTCCGTTCCTCAAAATGAACTGGACGGGATTATCGCAGAATTGAAAACATTTGGTGTGATTAGCTCACAAACAGAGCAGATTGATACCTCTCTGGTAAATCTCGATTACGACACAGAAAGCGCACGCTTGGCCAGCTATGAAAATGAACTGACTGAACTCGACAAAGTCCGCTTTCCTTCAGAGCAGCAAAACCGCAGAAAAGAATCTTTACACCTGTTGATCCGGGAATCCGGTCAGAAGCTGGATAAGCTTCGTGAACAGGAGAATGTGTTGCTATACATCACACTAAGACCCCTCCAACGAAGTATCGGCTGGTTTGGTATGGTGAAGACTCTTGTTCTCATCTATCTCAAATGGCTCGGCATCTTTGCAATTGGCGTAGTTCTATTATTCTTTGGTTCAAAATTAGTAATGTATTTCCTTTCTGCCTTGGGAGTAAAGAACATCAATACCAGTGGATTGGGCGGCGGTTACACATATGGAGGCAACTATTCCAGTTATGGCCGTTACAATTCCCGCTACGGATCCGACTCCAGAAAGCGGAAAGTGAAGCGAATTTACAAGGATAAAAGCGCATCTTCAGAGAACAAGGACGATACAGAAAAATAAAAGTATAGCAGGAGATTATTATGGTTCTACTCGCCTGGCACATTTGGATGATCCTGGGGATTATCCTGATAATCATCGAAATCTTTGATCCTGCCTTCTTCTTTGTGTCCCTGGGTATCGGAGCTATAGTAACCGGCCTCTTTGCCTTGCTCCCCTTCGTTCAATCCAGCATCCTGCTGCAGATCATGCTCTTTGCCATATTCAGCTTCATCGCCTTTCTATTGATGCGCAAATTGGGCAAAAAGGTACTGGCTCATCCCGGGAAAGAAACCAACGTATATGCCTTGAAAGGCAAGTTCGGTCACATTGTAACGCCAATTCCTCCAGATGGAAAGGGATATGTGAAAGTGGGCGGTGAAGAATGGGTAGCAGTTACAGAAGGTCATCTACCCATAGACGCCGGAGAGAAAGTATTGATTACTGGTATCGACGGCAACAAGCTGATTGTCCAGAAACACGAATAACCACAATATGGAGCCCGGTTATGATCGGGCTCTTGCTTTAAACCAGGAGATGTTCATATGAAAAAAAAGCCGGTTTTATTGGTATTATGCCTTTTGGCCATTACCTTTCTCGCTTCATGCGGCAACAAAGAGAAGCCCGTATTGCGCATCGGCATGAATGCGGAATTCCCTCCTTTCGCTTCCATTGTGGACAGCACTTTTGTGGGAGTTGACGTGGATATCAGCCACAAAATCGCTGAAAAACTTGACCTACCCTACGAGATTGTCAACATGGAGTTTGGTACCTTGATCAATGCCCTGCAAGCTGATAAGGTGGATATAATCATCTCCGCTATGTCCATCACACCAGACAGAGCTCGCATACTGGAGTTCAGTGAACCATACTACAGGGCAACCCAAGTCTTGATCGCCGGTGAGAAGAGCCCGCAGATGCCGGATAGCGAAGAGCAATTGAAGAACTACAGGATCGGTGTTTTACATAGCAGCACAGCTCATAAATACATCAATGAGACTTTTGTGGACAAGGATATGATGCCCCATGACGCCTTATTACTGTATTCCACCAATGTTGAAGCGATCAACGACCTAATCGCGGGAAACATAGACTTTATGGTAAATGATAGCAGCGCAGCATACGGCTTCTCACAAAGCTACCCCGTATCTATGGGACTGCACCTCAATACAGTGGAAGAATATGCCATCGCAATGCCCCGTGATGGTCAATACAACGAAAAGATAAAGAAAGCCTTGCGAGAGCTTATCGATAGCGGAGAAGTGACCTCGATTATCTCTAATTACTTCTTCTAGTTTACAAAGTAAAAAACAGCAAAGCCGCTATAACTTTGCTGTTTTTATATCTCTAGCTTATTAAACTATTCGCTTATTGGCTCCACGCTTACGAACTTTTTACCAGCTTGCTTGGTTTCGAATTTCACGTGTCCGTCGATAAGGCTGAATATGGTAAAATCTCTGCCGAGTCCCACATTGGCTCCGGGATGAATCTTGGTGCCTTTCTGGCGCACAATGATATTGCCAGCGCTTACATATTCACTGCCGTATTTCTTCACTCCACGGTATTTGGGATTGCTGTTCCTACCGTTACGACTGCTTCCAACACCTTTCTTATGTGCCATATATGTATCCTTCCTTAAGCCCGAATCTCGGTAACTTTAATGTCGGTGAATTGCTCACGGTAACCCTTTTTTACACGATAGCCCTTACGGCGTTTGTGATGGTAAATTACCTTTTTCTTGCCTTTACCGTGGTCAATAACTTCTGCTACGATCGCGGCGCCTTCGACTACGGGAGTGCCGACAACTACTTCTTCGTCTTTACGAACCAGAAGTACGCGGTCAAATTCAAGAGTCTGACCGGGCTCTGCCGTATTCAGCAAGGGAACGCGTAGTACTGCGTTTTTTTCAGCCCTGAACTGAAATCCTTTAATGTCAACGATGGCGTACATCATATCTCCTTGTAAATTGTCTATGAAAGCTCATGTTTTTTAGTACCCAATATCTGTCAAGCAGAAAGCGCTGAGCTTTCCATAAGTCCCTACAATAAGCTCACTTAAGCTATACGATAAAAGCAATATCAGGTAATTGCACTATACATCCAGACATTCGGGCTGATAATGAATACAGCGATTTTTACCCGCCTGCTTGGCCGCATACATAGCTTGGTCTGCTTCCTGGACGATAGTTTCCCCAGTATCTATGCCCATGTGGTAGGAGAGTCCTATACTAACGGTAAAACTAAAGTCTCCATCGGGAACCGGTATCCGGATCTTTGCCACTTGCTCCCTTACCCTCTCGATTACTATCATTGCTCCTTTGCACGTGGTTTCAGGAAAGACAAAGAGAAACTCCTCGCCACCCCAGCGCCCCACATAATCGGTGGTGCGAATCTGTTCCTTCAAAACTTTGGCCAGTTCTATCAAAGCTACATCGCCAACATCATGCCCATATTGATCGTTAATTTTTTTGAAGTTATCCACATCTGCCATAGCTACTGCCAATCCGCGTTTACTACGAGATGAACGCTGAATTTCTTTATCCAAGATTTCAGTCAGAACTCTGCGATTGAGCAGTTGTGTAAGGCTATCATGCCTGGCAAGTCTACGTAGTTCTTCCATGGCCTGTTGTAGTTCTTGGTTCGACAAGCTCAGTTTGCTATTCAAATCCCTCAGGTCTGCTTCTGCTTGCTTTTGTGGATCGATGTCCACAAAAATCCCCACCAATCCTGCTGCTTGTCCTTCCCTATCTGTAACCCTGGAGACATGCAAATCTGCCCAGAAGTAAGTACCGTCCTTCTTTACATATCGCCTACTCAGGCGGATTCCGGGGAGCTCACCGGATATCAAACGATCATAGTTCGCTTTGCTGGACTGTCTGTCTTCCGGAGGAGTCACATCGTTCACATGCAATCTTTTAGCTTCCTCTGCAGTATAGCCCATCATGCTGCACCAGGCTGGGTTTACCATCACATACTTCCCTTCCGTATCGGTAAGCCCTATTGCTACTACGGCAGAATCGAAAATCGTTAAGTAAAGATCTTCCAGCTTCCAGTTTATCATGATTGCTCCTTTCTCCGAGGTGTATCAAGCATAAGGGGGAACCCATGGCCCATTATGCCGGGTTCCCCTGATTGCACTATTATCTTAGTTTTGTGCTTCGTTTACCGGGATATAGACACGTTGTGCCAGATCACGATCTATCATCATGATGCCATGTACATTATCTCCTACCATTTTTAGCATGTTTACTATTTTGTCCACCGAAGCTTCTTCTTCCACCTGCTCGTCGATATACCACTGCAGAAAGCTTCGAGTAGCGTGATCGTTGTCTTTAATCGCCAAATCCATCAGCTCATTGATGCTTTTGGAGATGAATTTCTCGTGCTCCAAAGCCATCTGAAATGCCTTAAGAGGGTTATCAAATTCATGAGTCGGCTCTGCGATTGCTTTCAGCTTCACTCTTCCGCCACGTTCTACCAGATAGTTGAAGAACTTCATGGCATGAAAGCGTTCTTCTTTGCCCTGAGCGTCCATCCAATTTGCCATGCCGTCCAGATTTTGGTCTGCAAACCATGCTTGCATAGAGATATACAAGTATTCCGAATATAGCTCACGGTTAATTTGTTCATTTATGGCATTTACCATTTTGTTGCTAATCATTGTTCCTCCAGTTTTGTTTTTATGCTTTGTTCCAATTTATGCTTTATACTTTCCAAGTCCTCTTTAGATGGGATGTACTGATGTTTGATAGGTTCCAGCATCTCAAACCCGCATTCCTTGGGATCACCCAGTAGTTGATGCAGGATGGGTATGCTTTGGCCGCCCCAACCGTAAGAACCAAAGGCAAGGCCGATGCGATCTTTGGGCGAAAGTCCTTTCAGATAATACAGGAATGCCGCCACTGTGGGCAGGATGGATGAATTCAATGTGGGTGAACCCACTGCGATGAATTTGGCATCGATGACATCAGTCATGATATCCGAAATATGGTTATGTTGCAAAGAGAGCAGTTTGGCTTTTATGCCCAGGTTTTCGAAGCTCTCGTGAATCGCCTCTGCCATCATCTGAGTAGATTTCCACATACTGTCGTAGATCACCAACCCGCGATGCTTATCGGACACATTATAAGCCCAATCCTTGTAGCCTGAAACAATCTGCTCGATATTCTCCTCCGTCCAGATCACACCATGACTGGGGCAGATCATCTTTATCTTCAGTGGCGCTGCCAGATCCAATACCTTTTGTACCTGTTTGGAATACGGCAGCACGATATTGGCATAATACTTCTTGGCTTCTTCCATCACTATGCCTATGGGTAGTTCGTTTGCGAACCTTTCGGATGAAGCTATGTGCTGTCCAAATGCATCATTTGAAAACAGGATTTCTTCCTCGGGACAGTATGTTACCTGATTATCCGGCCAATGTACCATCGGTGTAGTAATAAAGCTAAGCGTGCGCTTCCCGATGCTGATGCTGTCTCCAGTCTTTATCTCGCAAAAATTCCAATCCTGCTTGTAGTGAAGCTTTAGCCCCTTGATGCCGTTTGCATTGGTATAGATCTTGGCGTTGGGAATCAATTTTTGGAGCATGGGCAGACCGCTGGAATGATCCATCTCCACATGGTTTTGGATTACCACATCGATCTTGGCGGGATCTACCACATCCTTGATGCGGGCGATCATCTCATCGTATAGATAGTACTTTACATTGTCTATCAAAGTGATCTTTTCATCCATGATCAGGTATGCATTGTAGGTAGAACCCCTCTGAGTAAGGTATCCGTGAAAACTCCTCAGATCCCAATCCACTCCGCCTACCCAATAGATACTTTCCTGCAGTTTTATCGCTTTCATCCGTACTCTCCCGTAATAATAATGTTAACTGTTGGCAAACACAATATCTGATCCCCAAAATCTGGGGCAATACCTATATTATAGTGTGGATGAACTCAAAATCAAACGGTAATTTTCGCTTGAAGAAGATATCATACATCTGCCATCTGTACGATCATCCCGGAGCTTTTTTAGCTCATAATAATATTGTTACATCTCATCATAGAACTTCCTAACGCCACGATCTATTAACAATCTGAAGCACCCAAAAAAAGATAATCCTTGACCATTCTTACTACTCGTGCAGGCATATACCTAAATAATCTAAAGCAAGGAGTTCATAACACATGGCCAGCACCGCAGAAACAATGGAATACATTCTGGAGCGCCTTCAGGCACTACCCGGCGTGTACAGCCGCAAGATGTTTGGGGAATATGCTTTTTATTATATGGACAAAGTGATCGCCATGCTTTGTGACGATCAGTTGTTCGTAAAACCCACAATTGCCGGCAAGGCTTACCTTGGCAATCCGGAATACGCTCCGCCCTACTCCGGAGCAAAGGACTATTTCCTGATCCCCGAAGATATGTGGGATGACTCCATCTCCCTTTGCGAGCTGTTCCGTATATCCGAACCCGAGATCAAAAAGCCCGCCAGGAAAAAGCCAAAATCCACATAGAAGCAGAAGATACTACCTGCCGGTTTTATGGAATAACTATTTCTGGCACACGGGGCAGTAGAAGCTGGAGCGCCCTCCCAGTCGTATGTTTTCCAGCCTGTGTCCTTTGGGGCATTCCTTCTTTTGATACACTTGCAGATAGTTCTGAAATTCCCCCGTCTTATCATCAATCCGCCGATAATCCGAAATGCTGGTTCCTCCCACTTTCAGTGCCTCTTCCAAGACCGCCTTCCCGTGTTTGACCACCAGCTTCAGCTCCTTCTTTGTGATGGACTTCCCGGAGCGTTGGGGTCTCACCCTGGCCATATACAATAGCTCGCATACATAGATGTTTCCCAGACCCGCGACTAGTCGCTGATCCAGGAGCAGGTTTTTGATGGGTGCATTGCGCTCTGCCAGCATCATTTGCAGATAATCTGCACTAAAATCGTCAGATAGTGGTTCTACTCCCAGTTCGGGCATAAAGTATCTTAAATTTGTGCTTTTGATCAGGCTTATCTTGCCAAAGGTCCGCGGATCGATGAAGCGTATAACATCCCCGCCCTGAAGCAGTATGCGCGCCCGTTCGTGCTTGTGTGGCTGATGGGCGTTAGTATCGTACACCAGTTTTCCTGTCATCCGCAGATGCACAATCGCCGTAGTACCGTTATCCAGATTTAGCAACATATACTTACCTCTACGGATCGCGGAACTTAGAATTGCAGGGAAAGGATCGGCTCCCAGATCCGGATCCAGAATTACTGTACCCGGATAGTAGCATTCCAAGCCTGTGATTGTACGATCCTTCAATACAGATATCAGTCCGTCCAAAACGGTTTGTACTTCTGGCAATTCCGGCATCATGCACCTTCCATAATCTTACAGAGACTCTTTGATCTTTGCCACTATCATATGTTCCGGAGCTGCACCTTCCTGAAACCATTTCTCATTGATCAAAGTGCGGGGGACACCTTGAACATTGTATTTCTGAGCCAAGTGTGGAAATTCCGATATCTCCACCATATCCGCCTTTACCTTGTCACTGTAAAATGCCATCTGATGCGCCAGGATAACTGCTTTGGGACAATAGGGACATGTGGGCGTTACAAATACCTGCATGTGTACAGGCTTGGCCAGATTGTCCAAAAAGCTCCGTGTATCGTTGTTTAGCTTTGTAATACCAGTGGATACCATCAGGATCGCCGAGAGCAGCGATGAAAATTCATATCCCGCCGGGATGCCATAAAACCTGATCCCGTAATCCTTTTCTCCCATCACTGCGATCGCAGGGATCTTGTCCACATCGTACTTCTCTACCGCTTCTTTGTCGCTTTCAAACTGATGCACTTCAAGATTCAATAAGGGATTGGCAGAGCAAAGCTCTTCCAGTAATTGATGCGTCTCCTGGCAGTGTGCGCACTCAAAGGCTTGAGTAAAAAGCACCAAGCGCACTTCATTCTTCATATTTTGCAAAGCTTTCTTCACTTCGTCTATTACTTTATCATTGAGAATCGGCATTATATCCTCCTGTGGATTTATTAAATTACGATTAACAATATAATGAACCTTCGCCACATGGCAAATCTTTCCTGTATGCTCCATATATAGTTAGCACTATTGGTGCTTATGCCACCTGTTTTCAGAGATATGGGGATAAAAATGGAGGATTCCGCAGCTCCGAACTATAGCGGAGGATTCCGCTCCTCCGAGAATGAAAGAGACGTTGCATCGAAATGCTACAATACGGTATGGGTGCAGATTTCACTGACACTTAAATAGTTGAATCTGCGTGATCTGCGTTATATGCGTTCGATCACTCCAATATGCATCAAGCAGTGCCGAAGCCGATATAAAGCCGTTATCATGCAGTGTTCACTCGATGATCACCCGATGATATCTGCTTCATATCAAGACGAAGGAAAGACTATAATGAGGATTGCAGACTTCCGGATTTTGTGTCGCCCATGAAGGGCTCCGATGGTGGTTATATCACCCATTTCGAGGGGCTTTGCTATCGCTACGCACCCTCGCTGTGATCTGTCTCGCCCCTGACGGGGCTTGATCGCCGTCTCGCCATCAGCAGAGAGTAAAGCGAGTATTCAACTGCAGCACCGATCAACCACGAATGTTTAGTGGGGCTTCCGGGGTCCTCGCGCAAATGCGAAGTTTTCGTGGGGCGCTTCAACAGTGAAGCGAAGCGGAACATTCAGCGAAAAAGACATGCCGAGGCACGTGGACTAGCGTAGCTTTCCGTTCCTCCGGAAGCGTGCATCGGAATGATGCGATACGGTATAGATAACTCTTTACAAACAGTGTAAAACGCTTATATTGTATAGAAAACAGCACATCACCCAAAGAAAAAGGTTGACTAAGCCTTTGGAGGCAAAATTGTGTCCTTATAAGAGCATATTTATAGAAGTGACATCTCATGCCAGGTCGCTTGCAGGCACGCGAACCATGTATTCGCGATTGATTTTTATTCTTTTCTTTACCATCCTGATAGTCAACATCTCTGCTGAAGTACAGACAGAGGATTATCTTATGGTAAAGAATTGGGATTTGCCTGAGGATGCAGTTTTGCTTTCGGAATTGCATACCCAGGACAATCTCTTGTACCAGAATGATGTACCCTTTTCAGGCTGGACTTATGAACTGTATCCCGAAGGCAGTCTGCAAAGGGCCGTGGAATACAAAACCGGCTTGCAGAACGGATTGAACCTGTTGTGGTATCCGGACGGTAGCCCGCAAATGAGTGCGAACTATCGCAATGGAGTATTACATGGCCGTTTTGTAGGTTGGTATCTAAACGGCAAAGTGATTTATGACATGTTTATAAACAGAGGAACATATGCCTCAGACAACCTGGAGAGCAGAGATAATCTCCGGCAGGAAGAGGTGGAAATATATGAAAGAGAAGGTAATACCGATGACAGCACCGGCGAATAAGACTAATAGCGCACAAAGCTTTGCTCTTATGAAACAGAAGCATCAGAAGATCACGATGATCACTGCCTACAATTTTGCCGAAGGCCGTGCAGTTGCAGCTACCGATATCGACGTGATCCTGGTAGGCGATTCCCTGGGGATGGTGGTATTGGGTTATGACAGCACTCTGAAAGTGACGATGGAGGACATGATCTCGCATAGTGCGGCGGTTCGCAGAGGAGCGCCGGATAAATATATCATCGTGGATATGCCATACATGAGCTATCATCTGGATTCCCGTGAGACCCGGTTAAACGCATCCCGTTTGGTGCGTGACGGTGAAGCCAATGCAGTGAAGCTGGAAGGCGGATATACATCGCGTCTGAATGCCATCAGGGAAATCGTGGACATGGAAATCCCCGTATGTGCCCACATCGGACTCACTCCCCAATCCGTGCTGAAATTTGGTGGATTCAAGGTTCAGGGCAAGAGCGAAAGGGCTCACGAAGAGATCTTCAGGCAAGCTAAAGCCGTGGAAGAAGCAGGAGCCTTTATGCTGGTACTGGAGGGAATCCCCGAGCTTTTGGGCAAAGAGATCAGCGAATCACTGCATATCCCCACCATCGGCATTGGAGCAGGAAGATATTGTGACGGCCAGGTCTTGGTCTATCACGACATGCTGGGTTACAGCACAATGCAGGCGAAATTTGTAAGACAATATGCAAACTTGAATAAAAGCATTCCCGAAGCCATTATGGACTACAGCCGGGAAGTGCGGGAAGGGCTATTCCCCGCCCGCGAACACAGCTACTATCCCATAGATTAAGTGTGAGGAAAACGACATGGCAAACGAAAGAACAGAAAATATGAGTCCCGACGAGAAATTTACAGCAATCGCGAATCTTAAAGAGAAATTGGAAGACAACTTTGTAGCTCTGGGCGAGCTATTGAGTGAGATAAAGCGCAGCAAACTATATCGCTTCAAGGGTTATGACAGCTTCAAGGACTTTGTGGAAGCGGAATATCAGCTTTCCGGGTCTCTGGCGGGAAAATTGGCCTCAACCTTCGACCTCTATGTGGAAGAGATGGATGTGGACGAGGTAAGCGTGAAAGAGATAGGTTTTGAGCGCTTGCAACTGATCAAACCAATGGTACAAAAAGCTAATTGGGACGAGCGGGAACTCTGGATGCAGAAGGCTGTAGAGACACCTACAAATGAGCTTCGCAGCGAGATTAAAGAGCTGAAGAAGAAAGATAAAGAGGACGACTCGGACCTCAAAAAAGTGTTTATAGATCAATATCTGGAGAAGATGACAACATGGTTCAATTGCTCTAAAAGTGAGCTGAATTTCAAGCTCGCTCTTTACTTTCAGGAGAGTGACCTGGAAGCCGTAAAGAAATTGGTGAAAGAGCGCCAACGCGCTTTTGAACAGGAAATCCAAACGAACAAGGAGTAAGCTGCATGAAATTGATGAAAATACTCTGGGTCGATGATGAGATCGATCTTTTGAAACCATTCGTGCTCTTTTTGGAAGAGCGGAATTATACAGTAGATACCTGCAACAACGGGGCAGACGCCATCGAGCAAGTAGTGGAAAACAAATATGACCTCGTGATATTGGATGAGATGATGCCCGGTCTGGACGGTCTGGCTACGCTGCAGGAGATAAAACGCATCAACAATGCTCTGCCCATCGTGATGGTAACCAAGAGCGAGGAAGAGGGTTTGATGAACAAAGCCATCGCCTCGCAGATCTCGGATTATCTGATCAAGCCCATCAATCCCTCTCAGATCATCATGGCAATAAAGAAGATATTCCAAGCCGATGAAATAAGGGCAAATGAGATAGGTCAGCAATACTCGCAATATATGGCAAAGCTGAATCAGCGTCTGTTCTCCAATCCCGATTGGAATGAATGGGGCGAGATATATCGCGAGATGGCACAGTGGGAATTGCGTATTGATGAGGTGAACGATGATGGACTGCGTCAGACCCACTTTCTGGAAAAGCGTAATTGCAATTCTGAATTCACCAGTTATGTAGAACGCAACTACAAAGACTGGCTAAGGACTGATGAGCGTCCCAACCTTAGTTTTGACCTTATATCGCAGTATGTGGCACCTCACTTTGAGTCCAATGTGCCGATCTACTTTATAATCATCGACTGCATGCGCCTGGATCAGTATATGGCGATTCAGCCTTATGTTCAGGAGCTTTTTGAGGAAGAGCTGGATCTGTATTTCTCAATCTTGCCCACTGCTACGCCATACTCCCGAAACTCCATCTTCAGCGGACTCCTTCCCATCGATATTGCCAAGCGCTTCCCAGAATACTGGGTAAACTCGTCGGAGATGGACAACAGCCGCAATCGCAATGAACATCAACTGCTGAACGAGCATATCACAGAACTGGGTTATCAGATGGATCCCAGCTCCAAATATGTGAAGATATTCAACATGGATGAAGGTAATTTCGTGTTGCGCAAGATTGAAACCTGGAGCAAAGAGAACCTGATAGTTCTGGTTTACAACTTCCTGGATCTCTTGGCGCATCACCGTTCCCGCGACCAAATCCTGCAGGAAGCCATACCTCATGAAGAAGGCCTCAGAGCTTTCACCAAACACTGGTTCCTGCATTCATCGCTATATGAAGCCTTGAAACTGATCGCCAAACAAGACGCCATCGTAATCATCTCCACAGATCACGGTTCCATCAAAGTGAATCGCGCCACCCAGGTGATAGGCGATAAAGATACTTCAGTAACCGTTCGTTACAAAGAAGGTAAGAACCTCACTGCTAATGATCGGCACGCTCTCTTTGTGAAGAAACCTGCCGATTATGGCTTGCCTTCAAAGAGCATTGTGGACAACTTTATCTTTGCCAAGGATGATTACTATTTCGTGTATCCCAATAGCTATCACCAGTATCAACGCCAATACAACGGTACTTTCCAGCATGGTGGTGTCTCTATGGAAGAGATGATCCTGCCCATCGTGACCTGCCGCAGTAAAAAGAAAAGATAGGAGGGAATATGTATCTCTCAAATTTCTTGGATACAAGGACAATTCTGCATGAGAGTCAGATTCTTTCCAGAGAACAGATATATCGCATGCTGGTAGAACGTATATCCAAGTACAACCAACTACCTGTCTGCGGTGATAAATTAATCGAGCTGATTATGAAGCGGGACGAACAGAGTAGCACTGCTTATCCCACAGGAATCGCCATCCCCCACATCCGGATGGATGGTTTTCATGACACCGTGATTGGCATGGCTTTTCTGCAGAATCCGCTAATTTATGAGGAAACAAAGGTACATTGGGTCTGCCTCATCATCTCGGATAAAAGCTCGTCTAACCTGTATCTGAACATCGTGGCAAACCTCTTGAATATCTCCAAAGACACTCAGAAAATGGATAACCTGATGAATGCTCATGATGCTGCACAGGTGCTTCATTTCTTCAAAGACCCCGAGATTGTTTTGAAAAAAGAGGTTACACTATCCGATATCATGGTTACAGATATGGTAACAGTACACCCAAAAGCTCTATTGAGCGAATTGAGCGACGCTCTGTGCAGCCGTAACCTATCCTACGTTCCCGTAGTAGATGAAAACAATATCTATATTGGGGAAGTCAGCATATTGAACCTCCTTAAGGTAGGTGTACCGAATTATCTGATGATGCTGGACGATGTAAGCTTCCTGAGGTCATACGAGCCCCTGGAAAAGTTGTTTGAACAGGAAGACATCCTATGCGTTAAAGATGTGATGATACCGGATGGTCGGCATCTCAGCCCAGATACCTCCATCCCCGAAGCAGTATTTGAGATGATTCACAATAAAAAACGCTTCTATTCTGTTGTAGATGAAGAGGGCAAGCTGCAGGGGGTGGTAACTGCCATGGACATCTTTAGAAAAGTAATCAAGGCCTAAAACAAAATGACTCTAATGCTTATCGCTCTAGCCATTTTCGCCATCACATACGTCTTGATTATCACAGAATGGATCAACAAGATGCTGGCCGCACTGATGGGCGGTTTTGCAATAATACTTACTGGTATCGTGCATCAGGAGATTGCCTTTGCCGCCATCGACTGGAACGTTATCTTCTTCCTGATTGGGATGATGCTGGTGATATCTGTGATGCGCCAGACGGGACTCTTTATGTATATGGCCATCCGCATCGCCAAGATAGCAAAAGGCAGACCACTGTCCATCCTGATTCTGATGTATCTGCTTACTACCTTCATCTCTGCTTTCATGGGTAGCGTAACCACCATCATGATCCTGGTACCAATCGTGCTTTTGATCGCCAGTGAACTGAAAATAAGCCCCATTCCCTTCATTATTACCATGGTGATTGGGTCAAATGCCGGTGGCGCTGCCACAATGATCGGAGACCCGCCCAACATCCTGATCGGCTCTGCTACGGACTACAACTTCATGGATTTTCTGCTCAATCTCACACCACCGGTTCTTATAATCACAATATTCTCCGTGGGATTGATCTGGCTACTGTATCGCAAAGGCATGCAAGTTACCAATGAAGACCGCGCCAAACTATTGAGTTACAACGAAAAGAACCTGATTAAGAGTAAGCCCCTGCTGCGGATTAGCCTGATCGTGCTTGTCCTGATGCTTACAGCTTTTGCCCTGCAAGGAGTATTACATATTGAGACCGCCACCATTGCCATGAGCGCAGGACTCTTTTTACTGGTGATTTCTGACCGCAAGAAGGTAGAACACATCCTTTCCGACGATGTGGATTGGGTAACCATCTTCTTCTTTATGGGACTGTTTATGATCGTGGAATCTTTGGTGGAGACTGGCTTTATCAATATGATAGCGGAAGGAGTGATGATGATCAGCAAAGGAGAACCCCGCTCCACATCGATGCTGATTCTGTGGATCTCCGGGGTCTTCAGTGCGTTTATCGACAACGTACCGTTTGTGGCAGCCATGATCCCGGTGCTGGAACGTTTGGGCATCCTGATAGGAAAACCCGAAGTGATGCATCCCATCTGGTGGTCTTTGGCACTGGGCACTTGCCTGGGGGGAAACGGTACACTCATCGGTGCTTCAGCGAACATCGTGGCGGCGGGCATTGCCAATCGCAACGGCTTTCACATCAGCTTCAAAGAATTCACCAAAATCGGAGTTATCTTTACTTCAAGCTCCATAATCCTGAGTACCTTATACATACTGCTGAGGTATTATTAACAGCTGAATCTGACCGCAGGATCGGTCTGAGCCACAGCCTTATATCCTGCTAACTGGCATAGCCTTCAAAAAAAGCTTGCCAAAAGTAGCATAATTTGTTTTTAGGTTATTATATAATCCATATGAGGACGGATATCAAATGAAACGGCTTGCAATATGCATTCTGGCATTATTTACGCTATTTGGATGCGTGCATTATGAAGAAGAGCTCTGGCTGCATCGAGACGGCTCAGGCAAGGCAAAGCTATGCTTGATCAACCGCTCACCCTATGAGAACACGGAAGAGATTTTGCGCAAGGCAGATCTTCCGGGCATCAGCCTTGTAAGCTACGATGTAAGTCGTCAGGGTCAGAACGTGATATATGATATTGTCTTCAAATTCCAAGACATAGAATCCTTCAACAATGTAAATGACCAGTTGGGCGCTGCAGATTTTTGGGGCAAGATTACTCTAAACAAAGAGCCGGGGCGGCGCATCACTTTCAAGCGCAGAATTGCTCTGGGCAGCCAGGATAATGATGATGAATTGGAAAGCTTCTTCACCCAGATGTCGGGAGAAGGGCTTACCTGGACTTATAAACTGAACGTTCCCTGGGAGATAGTGGATACCAATGCCCTGCCGGAAAACGTGGATGTGAAAGGCAAAAGCATCTTGTGGAAATACGATACTGCTCAGATGTGGAATTCTCACGAGTTTATGACTGCGGAGTTTCGTAAGGAACTGCCGTGGTTCGTTTTTGTGATTGGCTTTATAGGGCTTTTCCTGATTGTGTTTGTGATCTTTTGGCTATTCAAAATCAGCCGTAAATCACATCTGTTGGAGCGTCTGAAACACCAATCCTAATGCGCTTCAAACCAGTTTTTGCCCACTCCGGTGTCAACCGCCAGCCTTACGATCTTACGATAATCTGAAGGCATAGCGTCCTCCATCTCTTTCTGTACCAAGCTGATAGCCTCTTCCACATAGTCTTTGCGCACCTCAAAGACCAGCTCATCGTGAACCTGCATAATCATCTTTATGCGCTCATCATCCCGTATTGTAGCATGGATACTTAGCATCGCTCGTTTGATGATATCGGCGGCGCTTCCCTGGATGGGCATATTTACCGCCACCCGTTCTGCTTCGCTTCGGATACCCTGGTTTTTACTGTAGATTCCAGGGAGAGCCAACACTCTGCCAAAGAGCGTACGCACTTGTCCTTCGGCCTTGGCTTGAGCAATGCAAGCCGCCCGGTACTCCCGTATTGAAGGAAATTGGGCAAAATATCTCTCTATCATTGCTTTTGCCTCGGCCGCGCTGATGCTGAGTTCACTGGCCAGCTTCCTCTGTCCCATACCGTACAAGAGGCCAAAATTGATGGTTTTTGCTGCCCGGCGCTGCTCGGAACTCACCGCATCTACGGATATTCCGCCTATCTGTGCAGCGGTCTGGCGATGGATATCTACATTGTCCCTGAAAGCCTGTAACAGCATTTGGTCTCCGGACATCAATGCCAAAAGGCGAAGCTCTATCTGAGAGTAATCCGCCGCCAGGATCACGCTGGAATCGTCCCCTGCAACAAAGGCTTTGCGTATCTCTCTACCGATCTTGGTCCTTACCGGGATGTTCTGCAGATTAGGGTTG
>JALOBM010000015.1 GCA_023228285.1 Candidatus Cloacimonadota bacterium
GCTTGAAAGCACTCATTATGCAGAGAATTCAGAACATATCCGGCTCTCCTGCCTATAGATCAGTGGATAACAAGAGTAGTGAATTGCAGGTATTACAAAGCATTCATAAGGAATTGGCAGCTCTGCGTGAGGAATTGAGCAAAAAGCAATAGCAAGTCTTGACCTGAGCTGGAAGACTCTTTCTCAAATATCGGTGTAATACCTGGCTTTTTACAAGAGCTTTTCGATGAGCCGTTGCCCTGTCTATACATTATTGCAACGCAGTACCCGGGCTGGCTATGATGAAACGCATCTTTTGCATTATAGTGTTGCATAATCTCAATTTTTATCCTTGCTTAGGCTTTACCATTTATCCAGATGGGAAGACCACTTTTCGGGTAGAGTTATTACATGTTTCGACGCGCGATCGCTTGGGAACCGCTATTGTAAAGGATTTGCCGGATTTGTCCCAGTGTTGTCCGCTACATAGTATTAGAGGCTTCTTTGGGGATAGCCTCTAAAGCTAGAAAAAACATATTGAAATACATCGCTCTGCATAAGCGACGGGGCGAAGCTGTATCGGTAAGTAGGGCAATACATGGGTAGATAAGGTACATGCGCGTCTGCAAGAAAATAAAGAGCATGAGTGCAGAGTTGTCAAGCAGGGGTGGTAATCTTGCAACAAAACAGTAAGTAATTCCGAGAATTCCACTTGACATTTTATTGCCCTGTGACATGTTTGAAAGAAAATGAGATTTGGGAAGCTACTTTGAAGAAACTGCTAATCATCCCGTTGCTATGGTGTTCGCTGCTGGCTGCAGTAAGTCCTGAGAGAGCTATGCTGTATTCTGCCTTGATACCTGGAGGTGGGCAAGTGTACAATAAAGCTTATGTAAAAGCGGGGATTGTGGTGGGTTTGCAGGCATGGAATGTGGGCAGAGCATTGTATAACGACGCCAAAGCGGATGACTTTATCAAGAAGTCCAAGCTAAGCACCGATGCTTATTACACTCAGTATTACAAGGACAGGGCGGAAGAACACAAGCAGAAGCGCCGCAGCGATATCTGGTGGATTGGCATCACCACTGCCCTGAGTGTGTTGGACGCTTATGTGGATGCTCATTTGGAGAATTTCGACAGTGAAAAACAGCGCTTGCATCTGCGCTTTGAAGAAGGAAAGGCAGGGCTGGAATTGGTCTTTTAACATTAACATTGGAGCATATATGAAAAAACAATACCTGTTTGTATTTATCTTGGTTTTACCTCTGATTTTGATTGCAGCGAAAACCATGACAGTTCAGGAGTTTGAGTTGGAGGTCTGGAGGCTTACAAATGTGCAGAGAGCGCATTACGATATCCCTCTTCTAGCTTATGATCACGGTTTGGCAGATCTTTCCCGACTACACTCTCAGAACATGCTGAAACACAACTTCTTTGCTCACAAAGATCATCTGGGAGATGAGGTTGGCGGACGAAAAATGAAATACTACCCCAACCTTCTGGTTACAACCATCGGAGAAAACCTGGGTAAATTCCGCAATTCCGCTGGTACTTTCAGCCCAATGGAAGTGATTACCGGTTGGATGATGTCTCCGCCTCACCGGGATAACATTCTGAATCCAGAATATACTCATCTGGGGGTGGGTTTGATTCTAAATGGAGAGACCATGTATACCACACAAAACTTTGCCACTCCCATCACTAAGATGACATCAGGACTACCAAAAAAGCTAAGTAAGGACAAAACCTATCGCTTAAGCTTTGAATATATGTCCGGACAACCATCACAAAAGCTAACAGCAACTCTACGCTTTCCGAACAAGAACATAATCTACAAGATTTCTGAAGAGCAGGCTATGGTGGGCGGACAGCCCCTGCCGATCTGCTGGAGTTCAGCGACAGATTTTTATGTGGATGTTCCCTTTTGGGCAGGTAAGGGCGATTACAAGCTTTGTTTCGGTTTTGATGGCGGGTATTTTCCGGAAGGTATCACCCTTAGCGCAAAGTAAGCTCTACATATACTGGACAGTGATCTGAGCCCATTACATCTTGGCGGATACCGGCTTTGTTAATCATGTCCAGATGTTCCTTATCGATGAAGAAATAGTCGATTCTCCAGCCGATGTTGCGAGGTCGGGCTCCGACGCGATAACTCCACCAGGAATACTGATCCTCAGATGAATCGAAATGCCGGAAAGTATCTACCCAACCGTGTTCAACCAGTTTATCCAGCCATTGTCTTTCGATGGGTAGAAAGCCTGATATATTCTCGTTTTCCTTGGGCCTTGCCAGATCAATCTCTTTGTGTGCAGTGTTGTAATCTCCCGCAACTAATATCGCTTTTCCGCTCTTGCGCTTGCTTTCCATTACTTCAAGCGCTTTGTCGTAAAATCGCAGCTTGTAATCCAGGCGGCCGTCGTTCATGGCTCCATTGGGGAAATAGACATTGAAGAGAATGAATTGATCGTATTCGGCAATGTTTATACGCCCCTCGGTGTCAAACTCCTCTACTCCAAAGGCATCTGAGAAGGAAAGCGGTTCCACTTTGGAAAACAGAGCTGTACCGGAATAACCCTTGCGAAGGGCAAAAGACCAGTATTTGTGATAAGAGCTAAGCTCTGCCAGCTCCTCAGGAATCTGATGTTCCTGCAGCTTTGTTTCCTGTAAACCGACGATATCCACATCAGCTTTTTTGATACTGGGAATAAAGCCTTTGTTCATGGCAGCCCTTAGTCCGTTCACGTTCCATGACCAGATTGTGATCTTCATGTGTTCCTCATTATCGTTTCTAATAGATATAGTAAGCGAAATGCACAAGAATTGCAAGCAAAGCAGCTATCAAAGAAGCCTGTGCAAAATGCTGCTTGACACTCAGGAGAGGGAAATTATATTGTCTACAGTTCTTCAAAGTATATAGGGGGTGACATGGTTTCGACAGGGAACCAGTGTGGTAGAGATGCATGTCGGAGATGCTATCCACTCCGTCAACAAGTAGCAAATGCAAATTAACTGCAAACGATAACTTACTCTTAGCCGCTTAGTGCGGTTACGTTCAACCTTTTCGTGCCATCGGGAAAGGATTGGGCGTCGTAACAGTATGGCTGCCCGTGTGTTGACCGCCGATATACACATGTTAAGCTTTTCGGCTGGGGCTTTGCGGGTCTGATTGTCTTTGCCGTAATGCCTGAGACCTAAAGACAACTAAGCATGTAGATTCTCTATGGCGCTGTTCTTTGGACGCGGGTTCGATCCCCGCCACCTCCACCATTTATATAATCTCACGAAAGTGTAAATGTCCTTCAAATGCGATTCCACAAGAGACAGACACCATCAGATTAATATAGGATTTCGGATTTTCAAGTATAATTCTTCCGGTTTTTCTAAACATACATGGAAAAAAGTATACATCCCTGAATAACTACACCACAAACGATTACACAGACTCCATGAAAGACTAAATAACCTACTCTCGATTATCCGAAACAAAATTTGAAACATTCTGCTTGACTAGTCTCGGTACCCAGTCAAGTATGGTATGCGATTCGTAGTATCTGCCATATGCGGTAGATATCGACGCTATGTACATGGAGGTATTGTGAGAACAAGACAACTTGTGATAGTGCTCATCATCGTGCTCCTAACCATTATCAGCAGTGAGGGATGGGCGCAGGAGTACCCCGGGATACATTATCTGTATAGTTACCAATGGTACGCGTCAGGGGGGATGTTCGGAGGACTGGATTGGTCAACGATGGGAAGCTCTGTGTTCTATACTTCTGAAGACAACCCGCTATGCGTTGACAGCCTGCGCTATATATTTCATCATGATGAGGAGAATCCTGATTTTGATGTTGATATTGATGAGATCCGCCCATTTGATGGGGATTTGCAACTCTTCACCGATTACTTCATCCTCAGAAGCCCAGGCAGATATCACCCATCCATGACAATGTACCGCATCAGCAAGATAAACTATCAGGGCTACTATCTGGAGGATTGTCTTTCGAATTCGTTGGATCCTGAAGATTATTATCTAAAAGCCTGGCACTACTATGATGATAATATGCGGTTACTGGCTTCGGTGATAAAGTATAGCGAGCCTCTCTCCTACCAAAGAAAAGAATACATTGTGGATCTGCAAGGACGCAGAATTGAGGAGATGCACTATAGCTCCCCAGATTCACTGGATTGGCAAGCTACAAAACGTATCACTTTTGAATATGGTACCGAACCGTTTGGGGAAAGCCGGGATTTTGAAAAGCACGCTTTATATACCCCAGATTATCTCATGCAACAATGCGGTTACTCCGATTTCATCTATTTGAACAACGATTATCCAATCTATTCCACCACCATTCAGATGAGCGATGCCCAAGGGCAATGGTATAATCCCGAAACAAACTATATCAGCTACTCTCAGATCCCTGAGGAAGAAGAAATCTATATTTCGGACACTTATCATGGTTATCAGAATCGTTACGATAACAATGGACTTCTGTTGGAAACTGGAGTTATGGAATATGACGAATTACCCTCGTTCTATTTGAGTTACCAGCATTCCACGGACACATCCATTCCTCATTCACCCCAGATACCACAAATAACAATGAATATATGGCCCAATCCAGTCAAACAGATAGCCAGTCTACATTACTCTCTGGCTAAAGCAGCTACCCTATCAATAAGCACCTACAACATCAAAGGCCAGCTGCTGAAAAAAGAAACATACAGCACTTCAGCACAAAACGGCGAAATCCTCTGGAGTCCTACGGATGCACAGGGCAGATCTCTTTGCAATGGCATCTATTTCGTCCGTCTGGAAGCCAATGGCTCCTGCTATACCAAGAAGTTGATTGTGGGCAAATAGGCTACCAGACAGCTGGAATAATTTACATAAAAAAACAGTAAGAAAACCAACTTACGATATGGAATGCAGAAAATGGCAATCAACTCCCGCAAAAACCTGTCTTCCATGGAGTATCCATCTTAATAGAAAGAACAGTGCTTTCGAAATTAGGAATTCTTTCTACATTGCTCATCATAAGCGCTACCTTACTAGTGACTCGTACAGGCATGAATGTTGTTTTGATATTGCGCTGCCAAACTCCAATCTCCCAGATACTTCTGCCGAATGATTCAGAGCTGCGGTTCACACTCTGTGTCTCAACGTGTAGAGAAGTAGATATCATCGGGTTATCATCGAGTGAGCACAGGATGATAACACCTTGATATCAGGTTCAGCACTGGATCGAACAAAGGGAAAGATAATAATGGATTCAAAGGCTCCCTTCGGTCGTTGTGGCAAGTCGTAGATTGCCACCCCATGCTTGACATGACATTAGTACTTTGCCAAGATAAAAAAGCTGGACAGATTATGGGGATAGAAAATGCTGGCATCATTAGTCGGCATGTAATTGCCAATCATCAGGCTAGAGCCTGAGTTAACCATATCATCTGGGAGGATGAATGCCTTTAACACCTGAGGCCAAAACGGCTATCATGGCAGAGTTTAAACTCCATGAATCAGACACCGGTTCCCCTGAAGTACAGGTCGCGATGCTTTCCAAACGCATCCAAGATATCACTGAGCACCTGAAAGTGCACTCAAAAGATTTCTCGACCCGTCGGGGACTGCTGAAGCTGATCGGGCAGCGCAGGCGCTTACTTGATTATCTGAAACGGAAGGACATCAACCGTTACCGTGAACTGATCAAAGCGCTTGGCATCAGAAAGTAATTACTCAGCCAAGATAATTAGAATCATGGAAAGTGGATGCCGGCGCATGCAAGGCACCACTTTCTTTTTTAGCAACACAAACTAATGTACCTGGGAGCAATCAGCAATAAGCAAATGGGTTGTTGGATGCACCTCTTTGCCTATTGCTTATTCTCCCCGGGCACATAAATCAAGGAGAACAAATGCACAATTTTAACATTACCAGGCGGGAAATCGATTTTTTCGGCCGTAAACTCATTGCCGAAACCGGCAAGATGGCCAAGCAAGCCAATGGCAGCATATATCTGCAATTGGGTGAGACCGCCGTTTTAGTAACAGCTACCATGAGCAAAGAAGCCTCGGAAAACCAGGACTTTTTCCCGCTCACAGTCGATTTTATCGAAAAGATGTACGCTGCCGGCAAGATACCCGGAGGTTTTTTCAAACGTGAAGCCAAGCCCTCCACCGATGCCACTCTGCAGGCCCGCGTGATCGATCGTTCTATCCGTCCGTTATTTCCGGAAGGATTTCGCAATCAAGTCCATGTGGTATTGAATGTCCTGGCTTACGATGGCGAAGTAGACCCCGCCAATCTTGGCGTATTGGGTGCTTCTTTGGCGCTATCCATTTCGGATATTCCCTTCCACGGACCCATTGCCGGTCTCACAGTAGGCTATATCAACGGAGATTATGTGATCAATCCGGACGTAAAACAACTACGCGAAGAATCCAAATTGAACTTGACTGTTGCAGGTAGTGCCACATCAGTAGTAATGATTGAATCCGCAGCCAGTGAGCTGTCTGAGGACATCATGCTGGACGGAGTATATACCGGTCATGAAGCCATAAAAACCTTATGCGCCCTGCAAGAGGAATTCGTGGCTGCCTGTGGTAAAGAGAAAGTGGAAGTCACTATGCTCGAGCTTCCTTCGGAACTACTGCAAAAGATGGAAGACAACTATGGCTCTCGCATTGCTGAATCTGCCACAATCTTGGGTAAGCAGGAACGTCAGGACGCTTTTGATGCCCTTGAAGCCGAGATGTTGGAGAAACACCTGGCTGAAGATGGTGAAGAACTTTATGCTGACAATGAAAAGCAATACAAAGAGGCCTTCCATGAGATCATTCGCCGTTATGTGCGCGCATCGATTCTGGACAAACACTTCCGCGTAGATGGTCGAGGTTTGGACGAAATCCGTGACATCACTTGCGAAATCGATATTCTACCCCGCGTACATGGGTCTGCCCTATTTACCAGAGGCGAAACCCAATCTTTGGGCACTGTCACCTTAGGTGGCGGCAGCGATGAACAAGTAATCGATAGCTTGGAAGAAGAATACAAAAAGAACTTTTATCTGCACTACAACTTCCCGCCTTTCAGCGTAGGCGAAGCGGGTAGAATGGGTCCCACCGGACGCCGCGAACTGGGTCATGGAAACTTGGCTGAACGAGCATTGAAAGCAGTATTGCCGGATTCCGAACGTTTCCCTTACACTATTCGCATCGTAGCCGACACATTGGAATCCAATGGTTCCTCATCCATGGCTTCGATCTGTAGCGGATGCCTGGCCTTGATGGCTGCTGGAGTGCCCATAAAATCCCCAGTAGCTGGCATCGCAAATGGTCTGATTATGGAAGGCGATAAATATGTGGTTCTCACAGACATAATGGGTCTGGAAGATCACTTGGGTGACATGGATTTCAAGTGTGCCGGAACGCGCGAAGGCATCACTGCCATGCAGATGGATATCAAGATCGAAGGCATCACCAAAGATATTATGCGCATCGCTCTGGATAAAGCAAAAAAAGCCCGCTTCCACATCCTGGACCTGATGGAAGCTTGCATTGAGAAACCCAGAGAAGACCTCTCTCCCACAGCTCCCAGAATTGAAAGCTTTAAGGTTCCAACTGACAAAATCGGCGAGATCATAGGCCCTGCTGGAAAGATGATCAAATCCATCATCGAAAGCTGCCAGGTAGGCATAGATATCCAAGATGACGGCACAGTGAGAATCCTTTCTCCGGACAAAGCTTCCATCGACAAAGCAAAAGCTATCATCAAAGGTATTGCTATCGATCCTGAACCAGGCGAAGAGTATGAAGGCCCTGTAACCCGCATCGAACCTTACGGAGTATTTGTGAAGGTATTGGGCGGAGCCAAGGAAGGGATGGTTCACGTGTCTCAGATGCACACCTCCCGCATTGGCCATCCCGAAGATATGGTAAAGCTTGGCGATATAGTGAAGGTAAAAGCCCTGGGTATGGATAAAGGCAAACTATCCCTTACCATGAAAGGAATCCCCGGAAATCCTGAACCCGATCCCAATGCTCCCAAAGACAGACCCGCTGCTCCCAGACGGGATGATTTCCGTCGTGGCGGTGGAGACCGTGATCGCAGAGGCGGTGGCGGTAGAGACCGTAACCGCAGATAGATAAATGCATTGAACATCTACTGGGCGCGATTCTTGATTAGTGTCGCGCCCAGGTCTTGAGAGGTAGAGATGGATTACAAAATCGCAAACATAGAATTGGCTGAATTTGGCCGCAAAGAAATTGCCCTGGCAGAAGTCGAAATGCCAGGCCTAATAGCGCTCAGAGAGCGTTACGCCGACAGCAAACCCTTACAAGGAGCTCGGATTACCGGCAGCTTGCACATGACCATTCAGACTGCCGTGCTCATCGAGACTCTGGTGGAACTGGGTGCCAAAGTGCGCTGGGCTAGTTGCAACATCTTTAGTACTCAAGACCACGCTGCAGCAGCAATAGCACAACGTGGCATCCCCGTGTTTGCCTGGAAAGGCGAAAGCCTTCAGGATTACTGGCGGTGCACATACCAAGCCCTGGTCTGGCCTGAAGCTACTTGCGATATGATCGTGGACGATGGTGGTGATGCTACTCTGATGGTTCATGAAGGGTACCGACTGGAAGAACTCTATTCGGAAACCGGTATTTCCCCTTTGCCCGATAGCGACAATCCTGAATATCGCCTGGTGCAGGAATTGCTCATCTCACACTTGGAAGAAGATCCCCAGCGCTGGCACAAAATCGCCCATCACATCAAGGGAGTTAGCGAGGAAACCACTACTGGAGTCAATCGCTTGTATCAGATGATGCAACAGGGCAATTTACTCTTCCCCGCCATAAATGTGAACGACAGCGTCACCAAAAGCAAGTTCGATAACCTTTATGGTTGCAGAGAAAGCCTGGCTGATGGCATCAAGCGAGGTACCGACATAATGGTAGCGGGAAAGACCGTCATGATCTGCGGATATGGTGATGTAGGCAAAGGATGCGCTCAGAGCATGCGCGGTTTTGGTGCAAGAGTAATCATCAGCGAAATCGATCCCATCTGTGCCCTCCAAGCAGCTATGGAAGGATTTGAAGTGCGTAATCTGGACGACACGGTTGAATATGCCGACATCTTCGTTACTGCAACCGGAAATTGCGATGTGATCCGAGTAGATCATATATTAAAAATGAAGAACAATGCCATTGTCTGCAATATTGGACACTTCGACAACGAGATTCAAGTAAGCAAACTCTATGAGATGGACGGAGTAAACCGAGAGTGCATTAAGCCCCAGGTGGATTTGATCAGACTACCAAACGACAAAGCCATCATCCTGCTCTCTGAGGGCAGATTGGTAAACCTCGGCAATGCCACTGGTCACCCCTCTTTCGTAATGAGCTGCTCTTTTACAAATCAAGTGCTGGCACAGATACAACTGTGGCAAACCAAGCACGAGATTGGAGTTTACACCTTGCCCAAACATTTGGATGAAGAAGTAGCGCGTTTGCATCTGGCAAAACTGGGCGTGGACCTCACTCGCCTTAGTGTAAAGCAGGCCGAGTATATCGGAGTGCCCATCGAAGGACCATATAAACCCGATCTTTACAGATACTAAAGGATAAATAGTGGCCACTCACAAACCGGTAATTATCAACGAACTCTTCGGCGAACTGTGCCTCCCTCCCGAAGGAGAGCACTGGAACGTAGCTTATTGCAAACCTCGTAGAGAGAAGCGTGTGGCAGAGTTTGCCGCCAAAAACCTGATTCACTACTACCTGCCCCAGTTAAAGACATCAAAGATATACCAACGCCGCAAAGTAGTTTCCACTCAACCGATGTTTCCCGGTTACATTTTTTTAGTGCTCTCGGTAGCAAACAAGGAGCTTGTATCTCAATCTGGGCTGATCGTCAATTACATCCGCGTGGTAAATGAACAGGAACTATTGAACGATCTTTCTCGCATCTGCTTCACAGGGAAAAAAGAAGTACCCATGAAACGCGCATTGTGGCTCTTCAAAGGTTTGGAAGTAGAGATCACGGAAGGTGCGCTTAAAGGCATGAGAGGCATCGTGGAAAGTCACGACAAAATATCAGAAGTACGCTTGCAGGTTGATCTTCTCCGGCAAGCTGTAATGGTAAAAATCGATCCTGAGAACATCAAAATTATTGGTGAATACGAAATAGAGGAGATCGAAGAATGAAGATTCTGATTACTGGAGCTGCCGGATTTATCGCATCCCATATAGCAGATGCTTGTATTAATGCAGGATATGAAGTAGTGATAGTAGACAACTTGCGTAGTGGCTACAAACGCAATCTAAATCCCCTCGCGAAATTTATCGAAATGGATATTTGCGATCCCGCAATCGATAATGTGATTGCAGCAGAAAAACCGGATATCATAGATCATCATGCCGCTCAAATCTCCGTCCCGCTTTCAATTGAAGATCCTCTTACTGATGCCGAGATCAATGTAAAAGGTCTGATTAACCTCCTCCAAGCAGCAGTTAAACACTCTGTAAAGAAAATCGTTTACATCTCCTCCGGTGGTGCCATGTACGGAGAAGCCGAAGAATATCCCACTACCGAAACATACATTCCCCGTCCTCTTTCTGTTTACGCCATCAACAAAATGGTGGGTGAAAACTACCTGTATTTCTACAATCAACAATATGGTCTGGATTACACCGTACTACGTTATGCCAATGTCTTTGGCCCCCGCCAGGTCTCACACGGTGAAGCAGGTGTGGTATCGATCTTTGTGGAAAAGCTTCTGAAAGGCGAAACCCCCACTCTGAATACGTACCCCAATGAACCGGATGGGATGATCCGAGACTATGTTTTTGTAACAGATGTAGTAAAAGCCAATCTGATCGCCTTTGAGAAAGGAAGCGGTGAAGCCTTCAACATCGGTACCTGCACACCCACTACAACCAGGCAGCTATACGATGAGATTTCCCGCCAGTTGAAACTTTGCATCGAACCACGGAAAGCGGACGCACGCAAGGGGGATCTGCATCGTTCGATGCTGGATTACAATAAAGCCAAACGCATACTGAACTGGCAACCAGAGTACGACCTTAGCCAGGGTATTGCACAAGTGATAAGCTATTACAAAGACTTATTGGGAGTCGAACAATGAAGCTTGCAGTGATAGGATCCGGTTATGTAGGGCTCACCAGTGGCGCTTGCTTTGCCGATATGGGCAACAACGTGATCTGCGTGGATAACAACAACCGCAAGATCGAAATGTTAAAACAGGGAGACATCCCCATCTTCGAGCCCGGTTTGGACAGTATGATCAAGCGCAATGTAACCGAAGGCAGAATAAGCTTTAGCACAGACATCAAAACCGCTGTCGAGGATTCCCTCATCCTGTTCATCGCAGTGGGCACTCCTCCCGAAGAAGACGGTAGTGCTGATCTTTCTCATGTACTGGCATCAGCAGGCGAGATAGCTGAATACATGAACGAATACAAGATCATAGTGGACAAATCCACTGTACCGGTCGGCACCGCAGATAGGGTGAAAGCCAGAATCCAGGAAGTGCTGGATAGAAGAGGCAGCAAGGTCCCCTTCGATGTGGTGTCCAATCCGGAGTTTCTGAAAGAAGGCGCTGCCATCGAAGACTTTATGCGCCCTGACCGTGTAGTGATAGGAACAGACAGTGAACAAGCAGCACAAGCCATGCGTACTTTATACGCTCCCTTCAACCGCACTCACGATCGCGTGATCGTCATGAGCATCCGTTCCGCTGAAATGACCAAATATGCGGCTAATGCTATGCTGGCTACCAAAATATCTTTTATAAACGAAATCTCCAGATTATGCGAAGCTTACAGAGCTGATGTGGAAGAAGTTCGCAATGGCATCGGCAGCGACAGCCGCATTGGCTACAAATTCATCTACCCCGGAGTGGGATATGGTGGCAGTTGCTTTCCCAAAGACATCAAAGCCCTTATCCACATGTCTTCCGAAGTAGGTTACGACAGCCGCATCCTGAAAGCAGTGGAAGCGGTGAATCAGGATCAGAAACTCCTTCTGGTGCAGAAACTGAATGCTCACTTTGGTCAAAACTTGAAGGGGATGACCTTTGCCGTATGGGGCTTGTCCTTCAAACCCCAAACTGATGACATGCGTGAAGCTCCCGCAATCGTGATTATCCGCACTCTCATTGCAGCAGGAGCCAAGGTAAGAGCTTATGATCCCGTAGCAATGACAGAAGCCAAGCACATCTTTGCAGACTTGGAAGGCCTTACTCTGTGCAACGATGAATATGACGCTCTCAAGGGAGCCAGTGCAATGCTACTGATCACAGAGTGGCACCAATTCCGCTATCCGGATTACAATCGCATCAAAGCCGAGTTAAAAGAAGCGGTGATCTTTGACGGCCGCAACCAGTATGATCCAAAAGCCCTGCGAGAAATGGGATTCACCTACTACGGTATCGGACGCCCCTGATTATATCTTTTGCTTGAGTGCGCTTCGCCTCGTCGCTTATGCACCAGCTTGCGAACAGAGGGGTCTCTCATAAAATATATGGCGGACAAAACTAGGACAAAAACGTGGTTTTCGTGAAAAAAGATGCAAACGGGAGAAAAAAGTCTTGAGGAAGTTCATTTCCCAAGGCTCCTCATAAAGCTAAGCGAAAGTATAGCAATAGAGTTATGACAGTATAGATAATACCTACATATAGGCAGACGCGCAAAAGGACCTCAGCAGGTCCTTTTTTTATTTCCCCCGAACAAAAGTGACCGGAACACCCAAAGCATCAAAAACCAGCTCTGAGGCTCGATGAAGGTTCCGATCGTAAAACAGATAGCCTTCCTTGCTAGCTCCCGCCTGTAAGTCCCCAAAAGTGAAAGAGGAGGCCATCAGCTCATAATAGCCTTCGATATTCTGCTCATTGTTCACCGGCTGCAAGGGATCCGCATTGAAAGGATCCTGCCATTGCTCAAACACATATTGCTGCCGGTAGCTGCTCAAAATGAATTCCAGATCTATGTAGTCGTACTGTCTGCCTCCGGATACCAGACTGAAGCTTTCCTGCGGCAATTTCAGCTTGCTTGAAGACACATTGCGTACCATTACATACATTGAGAAGAAGTTGTTGTTCAGATCCCGATAAGATCCCCGGTAAGATTGGGGACGGATAGCCAATTGCAAGCTATCCGTCCTGATTATCGCAAATCCTTCTTCTATTTGATAGTCTCCCGGCATCGGTTGGTATCCGCTGATTGCGCATCCCGTCAAAACCGCAAGAAGGATACTAGTCGTCAGTATCTTCGGAATCATCGTTATCGTCGATGTCCGTGTCGTCTTCGATATCCACATCATCGGCTTCCATCAGATCATCAGCTTCTTCCGCCAGATCAGTCAAGTTCATCTTGGGTACTTGTTTCAACTTCTCAATTTCTTTGTCCAAGCTCTCATCATCGGTGTCTTCCGGAGGTACGCGAGTGATGTCGTGAACTTTGTCGCCCTTGGTCAGGTTGATCAGCCTTACGCCTTGAGTGTTTCTTCCGATCGAAGATATCTCTTTCACGCTTTGGCGGATGATCATGCCATCGTGGGTAATGATCATCAGTTCATCTTCATCGCTCACCATCATCAGAGAAGCCAGATGTCCGTTCCTGGTGGTTGTCTTCAGCGTGATTACTCCCTTTGAGCCACGTTTTGTAGCGGTATAGCTGGAAATCGAGGTGCGCTTTCCATAGCCGTTTTCGCTAACGGTTAGGATCGTAGCTCCGCCTTTGCCGTTTTCCAGGATCTGTTCTGCACTTACCAGAGTCATGGAGATCACATAATCCTCGTCTCTCAAGCGAATACCGCGTACTCCTTTGGTAATTCTGCCCATGGCACGAATGTCTTTCTCGCTGAAGCGATTGCAATAGCCGTTTCGAGTTGCCAACAAGATGTCGTCGCCTTCCTCTGAGATTCTGGCATCGATCAGTTCATCGCCGTCCATCAGTCTGATAGCCCTGATTCCGTTGCTGCGAGGATGGGAATAGGCTGTCAGAGAGGTCTTTTTGATCAGCCCGTTTCTGGTGCACATAACTATGGTCTGCTTGGGATGGAAGGTCTTCAGTGTCACAAAAGCCTTGATCTTCTCTCCCTCACTAAATTTTACCAAGTTCACTATGGCTTTACCCCTGGCTGTACGGCTGGCCTCGGGAATCTCATAAACCTTCAACCAATGACACATGCCATGATCGGTGAAGAGCAGAATGTAGGAATGCGCACTGGCCACAAAGAGATACTGGATAAAATCCTGTTCCTTTAGGTTTGAAGCGCTCAAGCCCTTGCCGCCTCGGCCTTGTACTTTATAGGTATCCACCGGCAAGCGTTTCACATAACCGTCGTGAGTGATAGTTACCACCATCATATCGTCCGCAATGAGGTCTTCCATATTGAAGCTGCCGCCATGCCCCTCAATGATGGAGGTTCTACGCGGATCCGTGTATTTCTCGCTCATTTCCAGGGTTTCCTGCTTGATCAGATCCATGCGGAGTTCGCGGTGTTCTACCAATTCACGCAAGCGTGTAATGATGACCAATAGTTCACTGTATTCTTCCTCAATCTTCTCCAGTTCCATTCCGGTTAGGCGCTGTAAACGCATATCTAAAATAGCTTTGGCTTGAAGCTCGGAAAGCCCGAAATTCTCTTGCAGTGCCAGATTGGCATCGGGAGGAGTCTTGGAAGCGCGAATGGTGGCAATCACTTCATCCAGATGATCCAGAGCAATGCGGAAACCTTCCAGGATATGCATTCTGGCTTCGGCATTGCGCAGCTCAAACTGAGTCCGCCGCAGAACCACATCATGCCGGAATTCGATGAAATTGGCCACCATGTCCTTCATGTTCACTACTTTCGGAACACCATCCACCAGGCAGAGATTGATCACGCCAAATGTGCTCTGTAGCTGAGTGTGTTTGTAGAGCAGATTCTTTACTACCTGTGCATCGTGATTGCGCTTTATCTGTATCACAACGCGCATACCGTCTCTGCCGGATTCATCGCGAATATCGCTGATTCCATCCAACTTCTTGTCCTTCACCAGTTGAACCATACGCTCAATGAGTAACGAAGTGGTGACCTGATAAGGAATGGAGCGAATGATCAGGCGCTCGCTGTCGTTGGGCAAGGTTTCCACATCCACCTCACCCCGCACCAGCAGACGTCCGCGACCAGTTTCAAAGTACTCTCTGATGCCGTCTGTGCCCAGTATGATGCCGCCCATCGGAAAATCCGGACCCTTGATGTATTGAAGCATGTCCAGCGGTTCCAGTTCGGGATTGTCGATCAAAGCCACAATGGCATCACAGATCTCGCCGGCATTGTGAGGCGGCATATTGGTTGCCATACCTACAGCGATACCGGAAGAACCATTCAGAAGCAGATTTGGCATACGGCTGGGAAATACTTCCGGTTCCTTACGGGTATCGTCGTAGTTGCTCTTAAAATCCACCGTCTCTTTATCCAATTCGGATAACAGCTCGATACTTACTTTATGCAAGCGCGCTTCGGTATAACGCATCGCCGCAGGAGGATCACCGTCGATGGAACCGAAGTTACCCTGACCATCAACCAGGGGATAGCGCATTATCCACGGTTGTGCCATACGCACCAGGGTGGGATACACCACTTGCTCGCCATGAGGATGATAGTTTCCTGAGGTGTCACCGGCGATCTTGGCGCATTTACGGAAGTGTCCGCCGGGACTCAGATTCAGTTCGTGCATGGCATAAATAATACGCCGTTGCGAAGGTTTCAAGCCGTCCCTGATATCCGGCAGAGCGCGGGACACGATCACGCTCATGGAATAATCCAGATAAGCTTGTTTCAGGTATTCTTCTATTTGAGTGGGTATAATCTTTGTATTATCAGACATTTATAGCTCCATTAAATATCAAGGTTTTTCACGTAGCGGGCATTTGACTGGATAAATTCTCTACGCGGCTCTACTTCGTCACCCATCAGGATGGTAAACATCCGGTCTGCCTCGATGGCATCATCCATCCTTACACTCACCATCTGTCGGTAATCAGGATCCATTGTGGTCTCCCACAACTGCTCGGCATTCATTTCACCCAAACCTTTGTAACGTTGAACAAACACCCCTTTGTCGCCAAACTCTGCCAGGACTTCATCCCTTTCCGCTTCAGTATATACATAGCGCTTTTGTTTACCCTTGCGTACCAGGAAGAGCGGAGGCATCGCAATGTACAAGTGTCCATTCTCTATCACGGGGCGCATATACCGATAGAAAAACGTCATCAGCAGAGTACTGATGTGAGCTCCGTCCACATCTGCGTCAGCCATAATGATGATTTTGTGATAACGCAGTTTAGCAACATCAAATTCCTGTCCAATTCCCGCACCTAGCGCCAGAATGATGGGCTGGATCTTTTCATTGTTCAAAACCTTGTCCACACGGGCTTTTTCGGTGTTCAACATCTTACCCCACAAGGCCAGGATGGCTTGAAAGCTGCGATCCCTGCCCTGCTTTGCAGAACCGCCTGCAGAATCTCCCTCCACCAGGAATAGTTCTGTCTTTGCAGGATCGTTGATAGTGCAGTCTGCCAGTTTCCCCGGTAATGAACCGCTTTCCAGTACCGATTTGCGCCGGGTGAGCTCTCTGGCTTTACGGGCTGCCTCACGGCTACGGGCCGCCATTACACTCTTCATCGTGATGTTTCTGGCTTCTGCGGGATGCTCTTCAAAATACACCATTAGCTTCTCATATACGGCTGAACCCACTAAGCCTTCGACATCGGTATTTTGCAGCTTGGTCTTCGTCTGCCCTTCAAACTGCGGATTGGACAGCTTCACGGATATCACTGCGGTGAGCCCTTCCCGGATGTCTTCCCCGCTGGGGTTTACTTTCTCGTTCTTTAGAAGATCGTTGCTTTTGATATATGCATTCACCGCTGAAGTGAGACCGCGCTTGAATCCGGAAAGGTGCGTACCGCCCTCGATGGTGTTGATGTTGTTTGCAAAACTGAATATGTTTTCCTGATATCCCTCGTTGTACTGAATTGATACTTCAAACTCCATGCTGTCTTTGATGGATTCTATATGAATCGGCTTGGGAAACAGGGGTTTTTTGTTCTGGTTCAAGTATTCCACAAAGCTGTTGATACCACCGTCGTACTTAAAATCGTGCAAACGATCGCTACGCTCATCCTTCAGGATAATGCGTACTCCACGGTTCAAGAACGCCAGTTCCCGCAATCTGGTGGTAAGATAATCAAAGCTGAATTCCGTAGTTTCAAAGATCTGTGCATCCGGACGGAAGGTAATTATTGTCCCCTTACGGTTCGAGCTGCCTAATACCTGCAAATCGGTAACCGGCTTGCCACGCTCGAAACGCATGCTATATTCCTTCCCGTTGATATGCACTCTGGCTTCCAGCCATTCGGACAGCGCATTCACCACAGATACGCCAACGCCATGCAATCCACCCGATACCTTGTAGGAATTCTGGTCGAATTTGCCACCGGCATGCAGCACAGTAAGCACCACCTGCAATGCGGGCACGCCCATATCATCCTGGGTATCCACCGGGATACCGCGGCCATTATCGTCCACTTCCACATTTCCGTCCACGGTGATGGTGACCCGGATGAGGTCACAATAACCGGCCAGCGCTTCGTCAATTGAGTTATCAACTACTTCGTAAACAAGGTGATGCAAACCGCGTTCACCCGTGCCGCCAATATACATGGCTGGGCGTTTGCGTACGGCTTCCAAGCCTTTGAGCACCTTGATGTTACTCGCAGTGTAAGTTCTTTCTGGCATAATCTATTGTCTCCTATATGTTTAAGCCATTTTAGATAAGCTGTGGGGATTAGCTCGCATTTCAAAGCTCGTGCAAGCATCCTTATCTTGTTGCCATATAAAATGATATACCGAATCTGTCAAGAACTTTCTTGAAATAATCATGGCTTTTATTTGCTTGTATATCAATCAATTACAGAGCCATATATTTCACCCGGAAATCCGGATACAAAGTGCTCCGTTTCCAAGCTGCCCTACACTCCTCTTGCCCCTTGCTTAGATAGCTGCCAAACGAGACATAATCCCGCTATCATCTTGTGGTCATTGCATCATAACGGGATTATATCTGCATTGGTACCGCTTTAGTCACTAACTAACTAATCTTTCCTAGTAGCCCAAGTGATTGAGAGGCAGTAAAATAGCTTAAAATACTTCTTGATAAAAACACCTCGTATATTATTGTTGCTTTATGCTTTAGGCAATGAATAACAACGAGGTGTTAAAGTGAATTATCTAAGAATAGCCCAAATCAGTCAAGTCAAAACTTCAAATCTGGTAGAAAGCAATACCAGTTTCCTATTTAGGCGGTTCAAGTTAGTGAGTGTTCTCCGGCGACATGGCATTGGAAAAGATAAGAGATATCCGATTCAGTACATGATGTATCTGATGCTGATCATTATGCTTCAGGGATCACGCTCTCTGTTTTCCGGGATAGCCAGCCTTCAGGCAACAAAGCTTAAGAGTCCCATCAACAGTATGTTGAACAATGAGTTCTATAACTTCCACACTCAGACATGATGATTTCTGCGTGTTCATCCAGGCGTCTCAGTCTGGCAGCTCTGCCCTACTTCAATCTTAGCAGCTTCCGTTGAGCCGTCCTGCCCTGCTGGCGGATTCGTGCGAAATAGATTCCGCTACCTATAGTCTGCCCATTGTCGTCCTTTCCATCCCAATCGTATTCTCCGCTTTTCGTTGCGCCAAGGCTGCGCACCAGCTGTCCCCGCAGGTTGTAAATCTTCATATCCGATATTTGCTTTTCATCACTTCCCTTTACTACCAGTCTGGTACTTTTTGTGAAGGGATTGGGATATATTGCTGCAATCTGCAATGCTGGTGAAACCGGAGCCAGGGCATCATCATTGCTTACCGATTCCCCGAAACCAACAGTTAATATTTGTTGCAGTTGATCCCCCTGATTAGCTGCGTAGATGGGAAAACTGAATACTGCGCTTTTTCCCTCGCCATACTCATGGTAAACCGCTACAGCCAAGCCTTCATATTCTCCGTAAGCTGAATTCTGCTCATACTCTGTTGCATAAGTGTACCACACTTGCGCTCCGGGGGCCGGATACAGAGCTTCCACCCTGGTAATATGGTCTTCCAGGAATTCAAAGGTTTTATCCGGATCGATCGTAAAGTCTCCAAATTGATCCACTTGGGAGATCGCCCCAGAAAAGCGTGCCAGAGTACTGAAGTTTGCCCCGGAAATTCCCAAAACACTGTTTATATATGAGTCCGCATCAAAATATACAGGATATCCGGCATTGAGTTCAAATGCTTTGGTGGGATTGTAGCCGGTATAAAGCAGCTTGCCTCCAAAAGCAATATAATCCCGAATCACCTCCCTGATGTAATAGGGGGAGCTTGCGTCATAGAGATCCGTATTGTGCCACACTACTGTGGAGTATACGCAAATATCGTATAAGCTCAGATCCCGGTCAAGCGTTATTATATCCAGAGTATCATGATCAAAGCCATCCATAGCATTGGCATAATACTGATCCACCATTTCATCTGTGGGTTGAAAGGGATTTGAGCCGCTACCATCGGAGCTCTCGTCCACTATCAGAATTCCTTGATCTAGGCTTACCGGACGTGATATACTCTGGCTTCCATATTCGCTTGCATTACCATCATTATCGATGGCTTGCATTTGATAGTAATAATACTGTTCCACACTGCCAAAGACATCAGTATCTATATATGTACTGTCGCTTGCATCTGCTGTGGTAAGTAGAGAGAAGGATGCGCCGAAATCCGTGCTACGATAGATACTATACCCCGCCAGATCGCATTCCTGATTTGTTCTCCAGTTCAACCTTACTGCATCTGGGATTGGGCTGGCGGTAAAATCCTGCGGTGCCATTGGACTACTGAAGGGCACTCCGGATGAATATTGGCGATAGCTATCGTTTCCCGAGGTATCTACCGTATATACCATCACATTATACATTTGCCCTTCCACCAGACCTGTAACCACATAACTGTCAGCATCATACACGGCTATCGCTTCGCTTTGTTCCGGATCCCCCGTGCTGACATGCAGCATCACATGATCGATATCGGAATCAAGGGGTTCCTGCCAGGATACCAGCAGAGAATTTCCGTCACCATAGTCCCGTACTTCCAATCCGGATACTACTTTCGGCATATTCGCAAAGCTTACGGTGCTCACTAGAGAGCCTTTTATCACTTCCGCACAATAAGCTGGATTCAGATTGGCAACCACATCCTCATTACTGTGATACACGGGGCTAAAATCCTGTTCATAGAAATATATTACCGGATAACCCCTGCTCCAATAGGAAAAGCTGTCGCTGCTGGAGCTATTCAGGTTGCCAAAATTTGCGCTCAACGAGCTATACTCACTCACCAACATACTTGCATACTCGCTTTGTGCCAAATTGCCGTCGTAGGGCATCAACCGCACTGTATCAAGGTTGTCGGGGTTATTCGCAATCATATCATGATTTACCATCAGTCGAATGTTCTCGCCCATATCCACACTGTTCTGAGCGCTGAAGTGCGATCCATACAAACCGAATTCTTCAGCAGCAAAAGTAACAAAGCGGATGCTGCATTTTGGCTGATAATTTGCCTGCACCAATACCCTGGCTGTCTCCAAGGCGGCTGCCACTCCCGAAGCGTTGTCGTCTGCTCCCGGGGCAAAAGCTAAGGGATTCGTATAAGTTATGGAATCGTGATGTCCGCCTACTACCACGTATTCATCCGGAAACATGGTGCCTTCTATGGTAGCGACCACATTGTATTGCTGAGTATCATTCCAGGTAAATTCCTGCAGATGAGCATTGCTGATACCAAAGCGTTGAAAGGTGTTCTTGATCCAGTTCGCCACTTCCAAGCGGTTGTCTGCCAAAGCATAGCGTGTCTGCATATCTTGCAGAGACTGGATAAATGCTTCCACACTGTCTGCCGATACCATCTGGGACAATTGCGCAAGCTCAGTTCTATATTCCAGCACCTCAGGATAGCCAAAATCACTGTCCTGAACCGTTATCGGATTGAGGAGCAGATTGATAAACTGAGAGCTACATTCAGAGCGTAATTTCACTTCCCCGACTTCTGAGAACAGCAACATATCGCCATTTGGTAGCTGGTGGATACTGCCCAGAGTCTGAATCTTTATACGCTCCAGAGAATCTGGCGATTCAATCAGATATAGCTTCTCTCTGCCTGCAGGCATACCCAGGTATTCAAAGTCCGGATACACTGCAGGATCCAAGGCAGCTATTATATACTCGTCATTGTAATAATATATTGTAGCGTCTGTTCTTTGGGGACTTTTCACCCACTTCAGCGGATCAATACCTTTCTCTGCAGTCAAAACAGACAATTGTAAGCCCGACGCACTCAGAAGCGCTGCTATATTCACCAGAATAGCCAGAATTATGGTTCGTTTCATTTGCTCTTCCTTTTGAAGATTTGCTAAACTAAAATTGTTGCAATTTACATTCCAGCTAGGGCGTTTTTTTGAACCCCTCGGTGGTATCGATAACAAGGCCAAGCCATTCGTGATAATCAATTGGATATATTTCCATATCATATCGATATACGTTAGCTGGTTCTGGATTAATCCAGATCAGGCAAGTCATTACTCTACAGTATATTATCACTCAGCACTTAATTGGCACAAGTCTTGCTTATTAGATGCGGTAGATAATGACAAAATTAATAGGAGACAACCAATGAAGAAGCTATTTATGCTAACCCTGTTAGTATTGCTGACTGCACTACCCTTATTGGCTCAGGAAGCCGAAGAAACAACAAAGGACACAGAGGAAAAGGAAGATCAACTCATCATCATGAAGCTGAATGATCTGAAAGATGTGGAGAACACGGATTCAATTTTCCAATTTAGAATGAATGTGGATAGAGAAGCAAAGGATGCCGCTTATTTTGGTTTGTATCTGGAGGATCTCACTTTCCCCAAAGCTCAAGAGCTGCATTACAATGGCACGATTGGAGTACTGATCACAGGGGTAGTCGAGGATTCTCCCGCATGGCATTTCCGTTTACGTGAAGACGACGTGATCACTCATATTAACGGAAAGGAAGTTACGAATTACGCTACTTTCGAAAAGATTCGTAATAGCCTTCGCGCCGGTGATCAAATCAGCCTCCGCCTGTTTCGTGACGGTAAAACCGAAAGCATGGATATGACGGTTGGCAGCCGTAATAAAGACCTGGTAGATGTAACGGATCCAAAAGTTCCCGGCAAGAAGAAACTGAGTGCTGGTTATGGCGGTGGTACCTGGATACCTATGTGGATAGATCTGGATATGGAAGACATCAACTCCATCGTGACTCATGATTCCCTGGGCTTCAACAAATTCCGTGAAGACGGCCTCTTGCAACAAGGTTTGGGCGGAAAGCTCAGCATCGGTAAAGGATACTTTCTGGGCGGTCAGATCACGTGGTTTGAGGATACCAAAAAGACTCAGAACAACAGAGTGGGCATGAGCAACTATCAGATATATATGAGATACAAGAACTTGCTGGGTGGCGTCACTTTAGATAAACGCATCCCCATCACCAAGAACCTCTTGGTGGGCATGGGCTTGATGGTTGGCGGATCCTACCACGATTTAGAATTCATAAATACCGACGGAAATTACAACTGGGGAGAATTACCAGATACCATCACCGGATCAAACAACACTCATTTCCTGCTGCATAAAGGTTATCTGAACGTTCAACCCAGAGCCGAGATTATGTATCGCGTGCTTTCATGGATGGGCCTCCGTGCTGAAGTGGGCTATACTTATGGCTACTCTCTCACAAGAGATTGGCGCGTGCACGGTCTGGATGATGAAACCTTTGAAGTTCACGGTTCTCCGGACACTCCCTTCCAAGGCATGACCATTAGTATCGGCCCTTGGTTCGGTTTCTAAAGCTATAAACAAAAGCACTCCCTAAACATCCTGGCTCCTTCTTTCCGGAAGGGGCCTTTTTTATATTCTGCATAATAAGCTAGCACAGATGTTCTCCCCTACTTCATCCTTAATCTTTCCCAGTATTTCATCTATTGGCGAAGCAGATATTATCCCGTTATCATCGAGTGAGCACTCGACTATCCCCCGATTATATCTACTTCAGCACTGCTTGAAGCATGGGGATGAAAGAGCCCTTGCAGATAGTGAATTGTACTCTTATGGTGTGGCTCTTTCTACTTCATGTGATCTCATTATAGTGTAGGTTTGAGTAGAAGGCGACTTGTAGATCCGTAGCTCCGAGAGAGAGACGTAGCTTCGGAAAGCTACGATACGTCTCCTTTACCCCAAACCTTTGCTGCGCTCAGCTTTGGAGGCCCCGATCGTATTGATGCGCCAAAACAAAAATATTGCTTGACAGCCAAGACGACATTTGAATATTAGAAAATTCTTTGGTTCTATAAGGAGGTATTATGAACAGGCTAATGAAACCATTTCTTTATATTGTGCTTTTGGTTTTATTAATTTCATGCGAAAGTCGTAAGACTGTGGCTCCGGAAGTATCGGGGTATCCCACACTCAATTTCGCTGAGGAGAAGATTGATCTGGAAAATGGAGAGTATAGATTCAGGCAGATTATCGCAGTACAATCTCATAATCCGGAGAATTTCACCTATGCCTACAAAGTGGAGACTCTTCAAAATCTTTCCCTGCCGGGTATTGAAACAGATGATTCCGGCTGGATATTATGGCCCGGTGCTACCATTTGGACAGATAAAGACGAATTGAGTTTCGATTTTGAATCTGTAAATGGAAGTCTGACTAACCTGGTAAATTCCGTAAGCGCCAGGATCAGGTTTCCGGATGGACATATAGAAGAGCTGTCCTCACCGTTCAAGAGCAATCGGATTTTCGGTAGCAGATTGATTAGCCCCTCAGAGTATGGGGGCACTTATACTCTGGGGATCGAATTCATTTTGACGGAGGAGATTGGTGATGTATATGTGGACGGCAATTACGCTCATCATTTCATGTATCGCATCAATCAACTTGATTCCGACCACAATGTAGTCTCGGAGGGAACCTGGTACAATTCCATAGACTGCCCAGACATCCGCAGGATTCATCTGTCTCAACACTCCGAGCCGGCAATACTGAGCAATGAAGGCGATAGTTTCACAGAGTTCGAATATTATGTGGTAAGCAGAACCGGGGTCATCCAACAGGATCCGGGATCATTTGTATTCCGGGCTATATCTGGATTCCGGCCAGTAGCTATGATCTACCCCCAAACCGCCGTAGGTATCGGAGCCTATCATTATACAATGCAATATCCCGGATGGGATCCACCCTTACCTACTAACAACAACGGTTATTTCAGGTCTCTGTGGAATAATGAAGGAGTATGGGAAGCCATCAACTCCGTGGATTTCAAGCTGCACATCCAATGGGGATACAGTGGACAATACAACGATAATAACCCCATAAACACTTGGGAAACCAATGTTGTCCTGGACGAAAACGGGGTAGATTACTCCAGCAACATAGTCGCTTTCTGGTTGCGTTTTGATAGTGACCCCTTCCCTAATCAGGATTATTATGCAGGCTCTGAAATAGTTAATGATACTAATGGAAACCCCTGGCTGAGAATTCATAACCTGAACCATATGAGCCGATATCATGTATTTGAAAACATGAATGATGGGATTCATTTGTTTGAGGTGATGGCGGAAGATCTTCAGGGTGAATTGAGTGATGTATGCCGATATGAGTTCAACCTGGCGCATTATGACGCTCCTTCTGCACGAGATGGATTGTTGATTATCGATGGCGATTCGGACAATGCAAATATGTCTCCTGATTATTATGTCGATTCGTTCTACTCCAATGTGGTACCGAGTACATTGGCGCCGGTATATTCCATGGAATTTGGTCAAACAGTATCAGCGGCTGCAATGATGAATCGCAAGGCTGTATTGTTCCACGCAGATAATCCTGTGTCATCAGTCGATCTTAGGAATCATCTGGATGCTTTGAATATCTATCTGAGTAATAATGGAAACCTGATTCTAAGTGGTACACACAAACTGATGAACTTCATCACAGAAACGAGCATGCATTATTATACTGAGCATATCATCAGTGATAAGTTTGGGATCAGCGATCCTGGCTTACTGGAAGTAATGGGTACGGGGCTACATTTGAATCCATTCTTTATTAAGGGTATTGGACTGCAGCAGTATGGGGATATTCCACTCAATCTGGGAGATCCCTTCAATCCCATTGTGGAACTCGGACAAGGTCTATCGGCTGTTCTGCTCCTTGACCCAGCGCTTGATCTGGATTGGATTTATTCGGTCGGTTGTAAACCAGTAGACCACGAAGTCTTCCCACCCACACAGGAACAGTATGAATATTATTCCTCGAAATATGTGGGATATCGCCACAACAGCGGCCAATCCAAGGTTGCAGTATTCACATTCCCTCTGTCCTACATGCAGGAGGAAGCCGTAGCCAACATGCTGGAATTGGTGGCAGAATATTTTCTGGCTGAAGATTATGCTCAAGGGAGGAAACAATGAAACGTCTAATGTTGATTACCCTGATGTTGCTGGCTATCGCTGCATGGGCTTTGCCCCTTGAAGAGAGAAACCCGGATCGAATGATGAATGATTATTATGTGGACAACGGAATTTTTGACTTCACTTTAAGCAATTATGGCATAATATCCTCTTTGAACTATCTACAGGATTATCGCCTATTGTATCAATCCGGCATCTGGATCTCGGGCAAGAGATACCGCAAAGATGATCTGGGCCGCCAATTGTATTGGCTACACTATCCACCTCAGGATGCCAATGATTTGGTGTACGAGGGGCATGAGCTCTGGAATCCAGATCTGGTCGCAGTTCAAGACACACTTAGTTCCATAGGAGTGGATGGTGATGATGATCTTCATGAACTACTACCGGCATACAATCCCTTGAATGAGTATGAATTACCTTCCATACTACCGAATGCCGCGTACTATTATGAGAATGATAGAGTATTGGAAAGCCTTATGGGAGTTCCCGCTCCGATCCCCTTCGATCCCTTCAATAGCGAGACCTTCTGTTTTTCCATAGCCCAGGAAGGCTCATTCGAAACTCCAGGCTTCATTACTCACAGCGCTTATTTCTACGACTATTGTCCCTTTGGCACTGAAGGTGATCGGGATTATGGTTCCTCTTCTAGCGTAAACACCCATTATCCCCTGGGTCTGGCAGTACATCAGGAAACATATAGCTGGCCCGTTCAGGATTATTATAAGTACTTGGTTCAGAAGCATGTGATATACAATACCAACGCAGAAGCCAAGATCGAAGACTTGGCCATCTCTCACTACTTTGATGCAGATATGGGCCCGGCTTCCGGGAGCATTGTAATTGCCTCAGATGATAAAAGCGGATTTGTGAAAGGTGAGGGCTATGAATTTGCCTATAGTAGGGATGCCAATACAGGCTTCGGGCAGATACCGTATTATATAGCATCCAAAGTCTATATACCAAATCTGCCCTTCTCGAAGAATCACGCATGGTACTGGCGGGTAGGTGACGGACCGGATGATTATAATCCCCTGAACTACATCCCATATACTATAACAGCAAATCAGAAGTATTGGCTGGCGACCGGCAGAAATCCCGATCCATCGAAATATACTCCCCTGCGACCGGAAAATCCTAACGTGGACGAGTATGAGCAGCCCAGTCCCAACGATACCAGAGTGCTGAACACCTTGTATGGGGCTCAACCGGGGATGGTTGAATACGATGAAACAGATAACGAGGGTAACTACCTGTATCGTCTCTCTCTGGAACCTCATGAATCCATCACTTTCTATGTGATTCAATTTGTAGGAGACTCCCTGGATGATCTGAAGACTCAGTCTCAAGCGATAGAATCCTTCATTGATAATGATTTCTATGTAGATCCAGAAGGTGATCTCACCTCAATCCCTTATCTGAAAGCCATCCAAAATCAGGCCCCGGATACCTTTGTATTGAACTGGTTTTCCATGACCAATCCCCATCACTTTGAAGTAGCATGGAAAGAGTACGGACAACCGGCTTCGCAATGGAACATCATTGAAATTCCGGGAGACAGTCGCAACTATAACCTGAGCGGGATGAATCCCATTACCTATTATGAGATCAAAGTGGGAGCGGTTTACTACAACCCCGATGAAGTGTATCTGGAAAGCCGCACTTTACTGGCTAATCTCACCTACATCGCAGTTGAGGACGAACTGATTACTGCAGTACCCAAACTAACAAATTATCCCAATCCCTTCTCGGGACAGACCCGGATCAACTTTGAACTGGATAAAAGCGCTCATGTGAAGCTGGATGTGTATAACAGCAAGGGGCAGAAAGTGCGCAATCTCAGCAATGGGATATGTGCAGGCGGACTCAATGAATTTGCTTGGGATACAAAAGATGATAAAGGTAGGAGCTGCGCCAGCGGAGTATATTACCTAAGGATGAAGAGCGGAGACAAGATATCCAAGCACAAGCTACTATTGATAAAATAAGCTCAACAACCGGGGCGGGTAATGCTATCCGCCCCCTTTTCCATAGTGTTCTAAAGAGCCGATAATCCGGCTTATCTACTGTTTTACTTTCAGCTCCAGCGCCAGGTACAGCATGGCCATTCCCAACATAAAGCTGAACAAGGTCATAGCAATGGACGGAATCACAGCATACATAGAAATGCTTAAACCCAGCTGCATGTTCCAATACATTATAAAACCCTTTACTGCGACAAAGATCTCGTATGCGCCAAAGGCGAACCAGAGCATAGCCAGAAACCAGTATTCAAAAGTGAATACCGCGCGCAATGGGTTATTGGGATCCTTATGATTTGCCAGAAGCCTGATCCCTGAGATCAGATAACTAAGGCTTATCAATAGAAGCACCATTGAATATACCATAATACGGAGAGAAGCATCTACTTCGCTAAATGAGGATTGAACCCTTAGAAAGAAAAATGCTCCAACTATGCCGACAATAAGCGCTACAATATTCCAGATGCGTGTGCCACCGATGCTGTAACGCAATGGTTCTAATTTCGGTAGAGTTGCATCATCGGAGATATCAATCAATGTGTCCGCGGGGGTGAAGTCGTAACCTCTGTTGCTTAATTCATCCATGATAGCCTTATACACTTCACTATCAGTTTCGGCACTTTCAAACAAACGCTCCAGCTCTTCGCTTTCGTAGCTGGTATAATCCGGGTTTTCGGGGGCAAGACCCGTTTCTTGATCTTTGTAATCCATTTTTTGTCCTTTAGTTTGATGATGGCAATATAATTAAATGCTCTATGCTGTCAAGCCCGGAATCTGAATGTGCACAGAACACAGATATCGCTTGACTGATTTTATTTTCGGAATATGATGGAAAAAAGCATCTGCACAATGTGCTAAGTAGGAGATACATATGAGAATACTGTGTACAATCGTGATTTTACTCAGTCTATTTGCTTGTAGCCAAAAAGCCCCTGAGCTTTCTCAGCAAGAAATTGACGCCATTCTCTCTGAAGTTGAAGCAAATGTGGACAGAGTCGTCCAAGCAGCAAACAACCTAAGTACATCAGCCTTGGAAGAGTATTTGACCGACGGTCCTGAAGCAAATTTCTATATGTCCGGCGCAGCCTATAGTAAACAGGATCTGATTGACATCACCAAAGAGGAGTTTTCTGGCTTCACTTCCCAAAACCTGAGCATCGTAGAACACAACATCCGCTTCATCCAGCCTACCACCGTACTGTATACTGCACAGATGAAGGGTGACAGCACTGACAATCAGGGCTATCAGGAATCGATGAACTACACTGAAACATGGCTTTGGGAAAAGCAGGACGGACGGTGGCAGGTTAGCCATTTACACGAATCCTGGGAGTAACAAACTAAGCGTCCATTCTTCCATGCTTTGAGGCAATCCAGCCTCATGGTGGAATTGTGCCCATTAGAAAGCTCGTACCGAAGGGAGCTTTTGATTCATTCGGCAGAAGTATCTGCCTTTTGGGAATTTGGCAGCCCAGTAGCAAAACGACATTCATGCCTTGACGAGTCACTAAAGACAAAGGATTTCAATTGACATATAAGGCATCGTCCCAAACAATGAATCATAAGAGCGAGATGGAGTAGATCATGTCTTTTGTACATTTACACAACCACACCCAATATAGTCTTTTAGATGGTGCCTGCCGGGTTGACCGGATGGTAAAACTGGCCAAAGACATGGGTATGCCTGCGGTGGCAATCACGGATCATGGTAATCTGTTTGGAGTAATAGACTTTTACAAAACGGCCAAAAAGGCTGATATCAAACCAATCATCGGCATTGAAGCATACATTATCAGTGGCGAATTGGAAGACGAACTAAGCAAGAATGATCCCCGCAATCACCTGGTTCTGCTGGCTCAAAACTATCAAGGCTATCAGAATCTAATGAAGCTATCCTCGATGTCTTATATCAAGGGTTTTTATTATAAACCACGCATTTCCAAGAGTTTGCTCCAGAAACACAGCGAAGGTTTGATCTGCCTTTCTGCCTGTATAAAAGGCGAGATTCCCTCCCTACTCAGCAATAACAGGGTTCGGGAAGCGCGGGAAGCGGCATTGTGGTATAAAGAGCTCTTTGGAGATCGCTACTATCTGGAGATCCAAAACCACAACCTCGAAATGGAAAAGACGGTGATGCCCCAGGTGATCGATCTGGCAAAAGAGCTGAACATCCCGCTGGTACTGACCAACGACTGCCACTACTTGCATCAGGAAGACCATGAAGCTCACGATATCCTGCTCTGCATACAGACTGGGAAACTGCTGAACGACCCCGGCAGAATGCGCTATAATACTACTCAACTATACTTTAAATCTCCTCAGGAAATGCAGGAAATATTTCCTGATCTGCCTGAAGCCTTCGAGAACACAGTTAAAATTGCTGACCGCATAGATCTGGAATTGCGATACGACAAATTTCTTTTACCCAAGGTGGAGACACCTCCAGAATTTAGCGAAATGGGAGAATATCTGCGCCATCTGTGTTATCAAGAAGCTCGGATCAAGTATCCCCAGCTTAATGAGGAGGTTCGCGATCGAATAGAATATGAGCTGGGCGTGATCAAGCGTATGGGCTTCGAGGGCTACTTCCTGGTGGTGAAGGACATCATCGACAATGCCCGCAAGCAGGATGTTCCGGTGGGTCCTGGTCGCGGATCGGCAGCAGGCAGCATTATTGCCTATCTATTGAACATCACCAAAATTGACCCCATCAAGTACGGTTTGCTCTTCGAGCGCTTTTTGAATCCAGACCGCGTCAGCATGCCGGATATCGACATAGATTTCTGCGCGCATAAACGGGGAAAAGTCATTGATTATATAGTACAGAAATATAAACGGGAAAGCGTAACCCAGATCATTACCTTCGGCACTCTGGGCGCGAAAAGCGTAATCAAGGACGTGGCGCGAGTGCTTTCTGTACCTGCAGCAGATGCCAACACCATCACTAAGACCATCCCCGGTCTGGTAAAAAGCCTGGAAGAAGCACAAAAGCAATTCCCGGAATTTGTACATCTGATCAATCAGAATGAATTGTATCAAAGCATCTTGAAACATTCCATGGTATTGGAAGGTCTGGTGCGTCAAACCGGTATTCATGCCGCCGGAGTAGTGATTGCCCCTGGAGATCTGACTGAGTATGTTCCTCTGGCCTGCAGCATCCAAAAAGACGGAGAAAAGGTTATCCTAGTTCAGTATGAAGGCAAATGGCTGGATGAGCTGAAAATGCTGAAGATGGACATCCTGGGATTGAAAACCCTTACACTGATCAAGAAAACCATCGATCTGGTGCAAGAAAGCCACAATGAAAGTATTGATATCGATAGCATCCCCCTTGATGACAAAAAAGTGTATTCCATGCTCAGTAAAGGCGAAACCGACGGTGTATTTCAGTTTGAAAGCGATGGTATGCGCAAATACCTGATCGAATTGAAACCCAATATGTTTGAAGATCTCATTGCGATGGTAGCGCTGTATAGACCAGGTCCCATGCAGTTCATCGATAGCTACATCGCTCGTAAACACGGAAAAGAGAAGGTTATTTACGATCACCCCTTGGTCGAAAATGCCCTGAAAGGTACTTATGGCGTAACGATATATCAGGAACAGGTGATGCAGATATCGCGGGAATTGGGCGGGCTTACTGGTGGTGAGGCAGATACTCTGCGCAAAGCCATGGGCAAGAAAAACTCCGAATTGATGATGAAATTCCGAGAAAAGATCATCGAAGGAGCGGCAAAAAACCAGGTCCCATCCAGCACCATCGAAAAGATCTGGCAGGATTGGCTTCATTTTGCCGAATACGCTTTTAACAAGAGTCATGCCACATGCTATGCATTGGTGGCATATCAAACGGCATGGCTTAAGGCTCATTACCCGGTAGAGTTTATGGCCGCTCTGCTCTCCCTGGAAGATGATCCCAGCGCTGTCCCGATCAAGATCGAAGTATGCAAAAGCATGGGCATCAACATTATCCCGCCTAATATCAATCGCAGTAATGCAGAATTTAGCGTTCACGATTGCGATGTGCTTTTTGGTTTGAGAGCCATCAAGAACCTGGGAGATGCTGCAATGCGCGCGATCATAGAAGAGCGTGCTCACAACGGCCCCTTTAGCAGTATCTTCAATTTCTGCTCGCGACTGGATAGCTCCTCAGTAAACAAAACTGTGCTGGAAAGCCTGATCGCCAGCGGTGCAATGGACGAACTGGAAGGTAGCAGAGCACAGAAATGGGCAGTAATAGAACAAGCCCTGGCGCTATCCAGCGGAGATCAACGCGACCGCAGAAGAGGACAAACCACCTTGTTTGACCTTTTCGCAGATAAAGAAGACGATAGCGATTATTTCCCGCCCCTGCCCAGTGTAGAGGATTGGACATATCTGTATCAACTGGATCAGGAGAAAGCAGTACTGGGATTCTATATGAGCGGACATCCCCTTTTCGAATACCGCAGCTTGGTTAAAAACATCTGCAATGCCAATTCCATCAGCGGTAAGACCAAGAACAGCGAACTGCAAATGGTAGGAATCGTCTCAAACATCAGCAGAAAAAAGGATTCCAAGGGCGATCCCATAGCTTTTGTGGAAATGGAAGACCTTAACGGTAAGTTTGAAGTACCACTCTTCAACAAAGATTTTGTGAAGTTTTTCCCTTTGATACAGGTGGGAAAAGTGTATTATGTCTTGGGCAACAAAAGCGGCTTCAACGGTAATGATGACGGCATATTGAGGGTGCTACCAGCGGAGTTGATATTGTTTGATGAACTACCGCAAAAACTGGGTGGCAACCTGAAGCTGAGACTCAATCAAGCTCAGATCAAGAAAGGTGTTTTGGTGGAAGTGGCCAGCTGGATAAAACGCAAACCGGGGCAAGTCTCCCTATTTGTAGAAGTAGAAACTAAAGATAATGAGTATTATTCCCTGCAAACCAAGCACAGCGTTTTTCCGGATAACAGCGTATTAGCTTGGCTGGATGCACAAAAGATAAATTACAAACTGGAGATTTTCAGTGTTTCGCAGAATCCTGCTTAGCCTGGCAATACTGTCCATGTCATGCCTGCCTGTATTTGGTCAGGAAATAATGATAGAAAACTACGCGAGCGGAGTGGATATCTGGATACTCTTCCCATACGATATTTTCATCTTTGCCAAAGATGCCGATTACTCCGAGTATCAGGTATCCACTCAGATCACAAATTCCCGCGGAAAACAAGTAGCAGTGGATGAATCCCGCTTGCAGATTCCCAGACGAGATTGGCTGATAGGCACCGCCATCCCTTTCTACAAGAGTTATAATCTGACAACGGGAAATCATCAGTTAAACGTAAGCTTGAGGAATCGTAAATTGGGAGATAAACAAAGCTTCAGCCGTAATTTCAGCGTTGGCAGCCAAGCCACCGAATTGGGTCAGGCCTACTTGATCGCCAAGCGAGAGGACTTCTCCTATCTCCCGGATAACATGAGTGTGAAAAGTCTGGATAGCCTGACCTTGAGACATAGTTTCGCGGTCGGCGCCAGTCAATTGCGTTTGGATCTGGATGGAGAAGAACATGTCTATGAGAATCCAATCAGCCCCTTTGAGCTGGATCTGAAGAGCATCACTGAAAAAGATAGCATTCAGAATCTGCAGATATCAGTGGATGAGATGAACATCCGTTATCAATTGGAACCTTTGCTGTATAAACCATGGTTTTCCTTCAATCTCCGTTATTCTCTGAAAGACCAGATCGCTCAACTGCGCTATGTGGCAAATCAAAACCAATGGCAAACCCTGCGCAGAGTTGCAGCCAATAAACGCTCAGAAGCAATTGAGAGCTTCTGGCAAGCCAACGACCCCACCCCCGGTACTCTGCGCAATGAGAACCGAGAGTTCTTTTATCAGCGTGTGCTGCAAGCCGATGAACAATTTAGCATTCATAAACGCATGCAAGGCTGGAAATCCGACCGGGGAAGGATTTTTATCAAGTATGGACAACCAGACCAGATTGCCAGTGACACATTCCCGATCGGACGACCACCCAGTATAACCTGGCATTATTTTCACCTGAACCGCAGTTTCGTCTTTGTTGATGAGCGTGGTTTCGGGCAATACACATTGAGGAATAAAGAAGATGAGTACATCGATAATTAAAAGAATCTCGCTATGCCTGACGATACTGCTGCTATGCATGGGAGTCGCAGCACAAGAACGCTTGCACATGCATATTGATTATAGTCGTTTTCTCGGTACGGATAAGAACACTGTTCTGCTACTCGATTATCAAATCCCCTACCGCTCCCTGATATTTATAGCAAAGAATAACGCCTATTTTGCTGAAGTGGATGTGGAAGTACAGATATCAAACCAGGACTCAGTGGTCTATACTCAGAGTATTACCGACAATATCGGCATCAGCAGCAAACACGACGCACTATCCACACAAAAATCGTATCTGAACCGCATGAGCTTCATGCTGGATCCGCATAGTTATACCCTCAGTTTCAAGGCTGTGGACGTAAACAGCAACAAAAGCTTCATCTACAGCTTTGAAATCGACGCTCTACCCACCGATACCCGCATCAGCGATGTGGAACTAAACAGCCGGGTATATGCCGATAGCAGCTCCTTTCTGCAGAAGTTTCGGCGCAATGGCAAAGTCTTCGAATCCCTGCCATCAATAATTCTAAACCGGGAATACCACGATAACGCTCACATCTATTTTGAGATATATACTCCAGAAGAAGAAATGGGAATGGCACAACTATTGATATTAAGTTTAGAGCATAAAGACGAGCTGGTGATGGATGAGTATATGGATATTGTTCCCCACAATCCCAGTGAAGGGATTAGCCTGAAGATCCCGCTGGAAGACCTAAAAGCCGGGATATATGAGGGTACTATCAGCTTGCAAGCTGGAGAATCCACAATCAGCCGAAGCTTCGACTTTGTGATCTCCGAGGAAGTGGAATTGATGCTGAGCCTCTTCCCCGATACCGAGGATGAATATGGACTGATGCGCTATTTTATGGCCAGCAAATTGCCTTCAAACTGGGATGCCATGAACGAGGAGGCAAAGCGCAGACACATTACGAACTTTTGGAAGACCATGGCCACTAGCACCGGAATGAGCGAACAGAATGTCATCGATCTGGTGCATGAACGCGTGGACCATGCAAATACATACTACTCATCCCTCAAACCCGGTTGGACCTCCGATATGGGCAGAATCTATATTCGCAACGGAGCCCCTTCAGACATCGAAAAAGGTACCAGCTCGGATGAAAGCCGCTTTGTCCGCAAGGATTACCAGATCTGGAAGTACTCCAGCGGAAACCGTGCCGTTTACGTATTCATAGATATTCAAATGAACAACAACTACCGCCTGATATATGTTTCCGGAGATGATATGGAAGTATCCAATCCGGATTGGCTGAGATTTCTTGGCGAAGACTTCGATACCAGTCTCCTGAGAAACTAAGTAGTGACTTGATGAGTTACTGGTCTGCAATCGGAAGAAATGCATCAGGGAAGTGATGGATACTAAACTCCTCATTTCTGGCATTAAAGAGCAAGACAATTACATCAAACCGAGTATTGAACTTGTCATATTGAGGATTTTGCTTACAATATACTTGTGCAACTCTGGAAATATGCTTCTGTTTGGTATATGAGACATTGTCCAGAGCGGTTTGAATAGAGTGATAGGAACGTGTTTTTACTTCGACAAATATGAGGTGTTGATTTTTTTCTACGATGATATCAATCTCGCCTTGTTTAACTCGAAAGTTTCTGCAAAGCACATTGTAGCCGTTTGTTACGAGATAATCAACGGCTAGGGTTTCTCCTGTTCGGGCCAGTTCCTGGTTTAAACTTTGTTTCATGGACTCAAGAAAAAGCTTGACGTATAAATTGTCAATGATATTGAAGGATACATGAATAGACTAATCACCGAAAGGTGGAGGGAAGTATGAAAAAAGTTATATTGAGTGTAATCGTTATCGCGACGATGTTTGGCCTCTTGCAGGCAGCGCCTTTTCAGACGCTTGGCATGTTGCGTACTCCGGATGCCTATGTATTACCACATAAGGCAGCAGAGTTTATGTTGGCCGGTTATTATCGTGACATTGCAATGCCTGTGGAATACGACGGCTTTGTCCCCTACATGATGGCCGGAGTAGGTCTCTTTAACCGCTTGGAACTAGGTTTGTTCGTGGGCGACAAAGTTGAAGATGAACCCTTGGTATATTTTTTGAATTTAAAATTTAAGGTACTGCAGGAGACTCCGCGTATTCCGCAGATTTCTGTAGGTATGGACAATATCCTGTCTCCGATGACTAATCACAGAGTTCAGGACATGGTTCCTGGTGATGACTTCTATACTCACCCGGACAAAGCAGGATACGAGAACTATTCGCCTTATGCAGTTGCATCAAAGCAGGCAGTACTTTTCGGTATCCCATGGATGTTCAACCTCGGGATCGGTTCAAACCGTTTCGTAGGTCAAGCAGGACGTGCCCGTAGGTTCAATGGTCTGTTTATGTCTGCTGAATTGTCTCCGATCAGAAACCTTGCCCTGCAAGGTGAATTCGACGGTCATGAATTCAACGCTGGCGTCAAATACAGCTGGAAGAACTGGGGCGTCAAGGTTGGAGCACAAGCTCTGGAAGACCTCACTAAGGACAATGGTTACGAAGACAACCTGAGAATTGCATTTGCTCTCTCTTACCTCTTCGACAAATATGCCGAAGCACAGCGTCGTCCTGATCTGAAGCGTTATGCCGTGGATAGCGATCTGGAAGAACCCTACCTTGTGGATTCTGGTACTCTGCCTCCTCAGGAAGGTATCATTATTCCTCCGACTGGTACAACCACTGATCCCACAGATCGCGAAGTAGTTATCATTCCTCCGCAAGAGACCAAACCCAAAACTGGCACTGGAGAAGTAGCTCTGGGTACATCCAGCTCCGGAACCACTCTGGAGACACCTGGTCTTACCGGTAGTGGCGGAAGCACATCCTATTCTCAGCTCTCTCCCGAAGTTCGGGATCTGCTGGAAGAGTTGAAGCAGTTGCGTGCTGAACGCGAGAAAGCCCAGAAGTCTCTTGATGATCTTCGTTCTTGGATTCAAGAGCTGAAAGCTGAACGGGATTAAAGCATACATATAACATAGCGGTGGAACGTAGGATTCATACTTTCCTATGTTGAAGCAGTACGCCAGGGTGCAAGCTGTATCCTGGCGTGCTTTTATTCACTGCAAATTAACTTAATGAGAGTCTAAAGTGAGCGGGGTTATGAAAAAGAATTTTATTGTGTTTTTGCTCCTTATGTTTGGGTTGACTTGCTTTTCTTATTTATCTGCCCAGACCATTGAGTACGACGAGAATGTGACTGTTGAGCAGCTACAAGAAGAAATCCGCATTCAGAGGCAGGAATTGCGAAAAGTCGCCAAAGAATTCTTGGTTGACGCGCTTCCGAGTGTCATTGAATTGAACCCTGCGCAAGCAAATGCAGAGTTACAAGAATTCAGCAGTACATTAAGCTTGCTGGGTGACAACGATGTCTTGTATCTTTTGGGGCATATGTATGCCAGAGCAGGTGAGAATGACAGAGCTATTTCCATATTCGACTCACTCCTGAAGACAGATCTGAATTATGGTGCACGCAAAATGCTCAATATTGTGTTGTACCGCAAACTGACCGAACTCCTGCAAGCCGGAGAGCGTCAGACAGCCAGAGACTATTTGAGCGCCATCGTTTTTGATAACTACAATACAGAGCAGTATTTCCCTGCTTATCTTTATCTCTACTCGGATCTAGGCACAGATAGTAAACATTTTGATGACGTATCAAATCTTATAATGCGCTACAACGGAAACCGGGAGATCGTCTTGAACGCGCTTCTGCCGCTAAAACAGAACGTTCTGAACCGTTTAAACTCATTTGACATAGACACGTTTTATCAATCACCCAGCAAAGCAGCATTAAAAGACTTGTCAGGGCAGATTGATCAGATCAAATTGGATATTACAGCCATCTACAACGAAATAATCGGCATGGAAGGAATTCTCTTCCTGGATACCATTATTGAAAACTATGACATAGAAATGAGCGGTTTGGATGAGTTAAAGCACTTGATGACAGATTATGCCAATGCCTCCATCGGTTCTGAAGAATTTCTTATACCCGCCATGAAGTACATTGAAGCTTCAAAGCAAAGTCTGGCTTTCTATGATCGGGTATTAAAACAGTTTGACCTGGTGTTATCGCAGAACTTCCTGAAGCTTAGCACCGAAGCGACCTCAGATACCGAAGTTTATACCGGCGATTTGTATCTGGATCGCATATTCCAAATCCAGATGATAATTACATCCTACGATGAGATAATCAAAGAGATCGACGAGCTATTAGCCAGCGGAGAGTTCCCGGAAAGCCACGATCGCCTCATGATGGAAAGAAATGAGGCCATGAGAAGTAAAGCTGAAGCTGAAGTATTACATCAGAAATATGTGAGTGATGTACACAACCTGGATGCTCAGGAAGGTGAAGCCCTGTTGGAAATCCTGGATGAATACTATGCTCTATTAGCGGAAAAGAAGCAGTTGGATGACACTGCCACTGATTATGAAAACTATGTATTAAGCCTCTCCAATACTATGTATGATGAGGATTTCCGCAACAGTATCCGCCCCATGATCGCCTCCCAGATCAGTGACGTAGCTTTATCTACACAACGGGATGCGGTTTATAATGAAGGCTGGGATGAGACTCTTACTGCAATGGATTTCATCACCCTGCAGATGTCTTACCGCAGCTTGATGGCGGTTTACCAGAAGTACCTGGAAGCTCAGATCTATCTTACTGAGGAAGAACAGGAAGAACACAAAGCATATTGGCGCTCCGAACAGCTGAAACTGATCGGCGAGATCAATACTTTCCTGGCAAACAATCCTGATTTTAGTTCGATTGACCAGCCCGGTGGCAATCAATTAGTAGGTACTGCCGATCTTTATTACTATTTAGCAGAGTTGCAGTACTACGCCATTCCCGAGGATCTGAATCCCGCATTGGTCAGTTATCGCAAGGCCCTGGAGTTGGATCCCAATCTGCCGAACCGGGATTTAGCCTTATACAATATCGCTTTTATTACCAGCGAATTGAAACGTATGGAAGTAAGCAACAACAAGATCACCTTCCGTAATACCGCTGGATTTGATGATGTTGCACCAGCCAATTCGCTGTATAGTGAAGCCAATTTCAGCGAAGCTCTAGCTGCTTTACAAGAGATTGTCCGAGATTTCCCGGATTCCAAAGTCTATGAGGAATCCGTATATCGCCTAGGCTTGCTCAATTTCAGTTTTTCCACCGACTCTGATAATCCCGAGCTCTATCGCGACAGAGCCATCGGATACTTCGATCAGATCGTAGCAAACTCCAAGAGCCCTCTCTACTACGATGCCCTATATCAAAGAGGATGGGTACGCCTCAATAGCTTTGCCGAGCAAGACCTGCGTATGGCTATGAACGACTTTATGGAATTGTTGAAAGCTTCCGAATCCGGTTTGATCACCGATAAGCAGCTTGCCGCAGACTACTGTTCTGATGCCGTGGACAACATCGCCTACTGCCTGATCGCTCTGGACGGAACTGATTTCAGCTCGCTCTCGCGGGGTATTGCCGAATTGCAGCGCGTTTTTGACGGTTATAGCAACGAGCAAATAGTTCAAAAAGTTTTGGATCGTTCTACTCAACTGAAACTGAACATGAACGCTTCACTGCAAGCGATAGACTTCTTACAGTTCAGGATCGATACTGCACCAATGGCACTGATAAACCCCGTCCTGCAGGACTCTATCCTCTTCCTGTACCACAACTCCGGCCAGAATCTGCGTGAAGGCGAAGACCTGGATCAGATTACTCAGAACATCTATCAAAAAATCATCAACAACTACAGCCATGATTCTCAATGGTACAGCCAAAATAAAGATAAAGACATCAGCCGCCAAATGAGCATAGTAGATAATGCTTACACTCAACGCGGTTTCAGATTGTACAATAACTTCGTGAATTCAATTAACCGCGAGAACCTCACTGCTTACGAAAACCATTTGCGTGTTTACAAGGAATTCGCTCAATTGCACAATCCCGATTATGAAGCCGACAGTGCATCATCAGATAGTCTGATTGTAACAGCATATTCTGTGCTGGCGGATCGTACTCAGGATATTCATGACATCAATTCAGCCATAAAGAAGCTCTATGATTATAACGATAAGCATCCTCAAAACAGCCAATTCTACGAAAATGAAGAATTGGCTATGATATATGCCCGCAATGCTTATGCCACAACTATGGATTTGATGGCAAGCAATGAATATACTGTAGAGGAAGGTGCTCCGGCAAATGAAGACGAAGCTTTTGCAGTTTTGAAGAACTGCGCGGACAGATATTTGAAGGTTAGCAATCAGGATCGCTTCAAAACTCCCGAAAGAATGACGAACGCTCTGGATGTTATCCTGCTCTTGGGAGACATTCAATTTGGCCGTGAAAAGTATCCTGACGCCATTGCTCTATACCAGCAAGCCTTGGAATACGAAGATTTGACGACGGACTCCGACAAACGTGACACCTACCTGAAACTTGCCGAAATGAGTATTCGCCAGGAACGTTTTGCAGATGCTGAAAGCTGGTTCCGCAAAGCTCTACCGCTGGCTGAGAGTGATGAAGACAGAGCCAATATCAACCAGGATATTTTGGTTCAAATTCAAAACAGCTTCGAGACTGCCTCTGGCTCCGGTGATTTTCTTACTGAAGCCAATGAACGCCTGAGACTGGCAGCAGAGATGGATCCCAGCCGCAGATTGGAGATCCTGGGGCAGAAGAACGAAGCCGTGGAAGCCTTCAAGAAAGCCGGTGCATATCAGCAAGCCATCGACCTCTTGATGGAGCTGGCCGCCTCGGATACAGAGTTGGACGCCATCTACACTCGCTACAGCCAAGCCATAGACATTGCCGAATCTGAGACCATGATGAACAATCCCACCCTGGCAGCGAGCTTGGAACAGGAGTTTATAGATGCTCATCCCGGCAGCAGTTACGCCTTCTTCCTACGCCTTGCCGCCATTTCCGCAAAAGCAGAAAATGCATCCCGCAGAACCGAAGCTGCCGAAGCTTATTTAGCTCTTTACGAAGAAGCACATGCCGGAAGTATTGACACCGAAGATGTGCCCGAAAGCAGCCTATTGGCAGACGCTATTCGCCTTTACAACCTGGAAGGAAACATCCCGACCGGTTATGCCTTGATGAATCGCTTTATCGAGACCTATCCCAATCACTCAGACACAGTACCTTATATGGAATACATGGCCAAGGGTTATTATGATCGAAAAGAAAACGAAGATTACAAGCGAATGGCCAAGGCGATATATGCCAAAGACCCCAGCAAAAACTCATATTATATGGACGTAGCCACTACGGAATTGCGAACCATTGCCCAGGAATTCGACGCTGCATACCTGAATCAGGATTTTGAAGGTGCCTTTGCTGCTCGCGATCGTTACCGCAGCCTGGAGAACGCATACAAGAAAGAAGGTCTCAGTTTCCCGGAAGACATCCACGAGATATTCGCTGCCGTTCAACGTGAATACGACAAGATCCAAGAACGCAAAGCCTTCCTGGCAAACTATGATTCACGCCTTGAGGCCTTGGGAAGATCCTCCATCTTTACTCAGAGTCCCGCTCAACAAATCAGAGTGGTTGCTATTACAACCTGGGATAGTAACCTTGGTGGCGGCGACAATCGCATCAAGAAGTATATGAGCACTATCGAAGCAGAAGTGAACAAGGTTAGAACCCTTATTCGCCAAACTGCGGAGAGTGAGATCGACATGGACAACGATCGTCAGATCAAGGCGCTTGCTTTGATCGCAAGAATCTATGACCGTGGTGCAGAGGTAGTGGGCACCCAGATAGAGACCTTCTTCCGCATCACCACCCAGGGCAGATATTACCGCGAACAATGGGGTGAAAATGCAGAAGCACAAATCCAAGGTTTCAAGATGCAAAATATTCAAGAGTACATCATAAACTCACTTACCTACAACAACCAGATATATACTCAATTCCATCTGGCAGGCTACCAAAATGCAATCACACAAGCAGCTAAAGACGCCCTCTTGAAATACAATCAGAGTGTTGAATACCGCAGTCAGGATTACGTGCTGGACAACCAATGGCAACAGAATCTGGATCCAGCCGCAACTACTGTTAATTTCAGCAGAATCCAGAGTCCGAAGGGGCAAAGCCTTGGACGCACCACAATTCCTTCAAACAACACTTTGAATGTGACACGCAGTTTCAATATGGATCTGGAACCAAACTTCGCCTATCTGCACATATCATTCCCCTTGGGTATCCAAGTAAAGCTGAATGGAAGTGTGGTAAATTCTTCCTGGGTGGTAATAGACACTCTGGAAGCAGGCAAACCCGCCAGCACGCTCTATAGCTTCATTATTCCCGGAGAGATGTTTGCCCGCGGTAGCAATGTGTTTGAACTGTCCTTGGAAAACAGCAGCGCCGATGAACAACAAGCTGCCCTTGCCTTGCAGACCATGACCAGTCTGCAACGAATCCGGGAAAACATCCCACCTGTAGTGAAAAACATCTTCACAAACTCCGGATGGAGAATAATCACCAGCGATCCGGATACTGGCGAAGAAAGCTCCAGTTATGCGGCAGATGCCTCAGAATGGAATATAACCTGGGACAATCTGGTAAACATGGAACCAAATGCAGCCCGCCCAATTTGGGTTTCCGAACTTGAAGGTCCGGTAAACGATCTGGTGTTTGAAACAGATTTTATGCTGGATTCGGAATTCAAAGAAGGTATCATAGAATTTATTGCTCCTGAAGCCGTGACAGTATATCTGAACGGATCAGAGATTGGTAGTGCAATTTTCGATTACGATCCGGACCCCCTCGAGATATACAAAGGCGAGGTCCTCATAAACGCAAGTCACGTAGTAAATGGTCGAAATGTGTTACGTTTCGAGGTATCCAATAGCTCGGTTTACCGGGGCTTTTTGGCAAAGATCACATATTCACAAGCAGGAAAGGAGGAAATCCGATGAAGAAACACCTGTTGATGGTAATTGTGCTTAGCCTCCTGGCAGGAGTGCTACTGGCACAACAGGCGAATCCTCAACCCACGACCGGTCCCATCCGCAATGCAGAAGGGATATTGGTTGATACAGAAGTCATTGAAATTCGAGTTGAAGCCATGGCACCGGTATCCGGTATCTACAAGTCAAAGTCCGACACTTTCCAAGCAACCGGTAAGTACCGTTTTGTAATAGACGACAGAATCGTTCAAGAGAACAGTGAAATACTACTAAATAAATGGCTTAAGGAGTCAAAATGAAAAGCAAGCTTAACATACTCGTTGTAATTGCCCTGTTATTGAGTGTTGGTTTCCTCTTTGCACAGGAAGCTACCGAAGCAGTACCCGAAACCGCAGCAGCATCCGGTAGCGGCGTAAACCTGATTGAAGTTTACAGCACCAGCGGATTTTGGGCTCACCTCATCCTGATCAATTTACTGATTGGTTTGACTTTGGCGGTCATGCGCTACGTTAAACTGTATGTACGAGAGAAGATTGATGCCGAGAAATTCTTCTTCAAACTGAAGAACTTCGTGAAAAACGATCAAATTGACGAAGCAACAAAGATTGCTGACCAATTCAAGGGCACCACAATGGGCTTCATTTTCTGGAGTGGATTGTCTGTTTTCAAAGATGTTCGTAAAACCGGCAAGAAGGGCGAAGAAGCCCGCATCGCTGTTCAAAACGCATTTGATGAAGCTGTGTTGCAGAAAGTACACCTACTGGATGGCGGATTATTCTGGTTTGATACTCTGGCCCAAATC